>JAGWMX010000093.1 GCA_028871525.1 Gammaproteobacteria bacterium | reverse complement strand
CCGACAAACAACGGGGGTTGGGGGAACTGCGCCCGCGCTCCCGAAAAACGCCCGAAAACTCGCCCACCGGCGGTCATTTCGTAACCACACCACCAACGTCGCCGGCACCGCGTCAAATTCGGGTTGCTCGTGACGCATCCGGGGTAGCCCCGCTGTATCGTGATTTTGTACGCCCGTTCGCGGCGGCCGTATTGATCATTGACAAATGCTCAGAACTCCTCGGAGTCGATCTCGGCCTGGGTGGCGGCGTTGTAGCGGGCGCCGGCCACCGAGTGCGGGTTGATCAGGGTATCGAGGCGAGCGATGAGGTCGGGGGTCAGGCGCACCTCGCGCGCGCCCAGGTTTTCCCGCAAGTGCTCGACATCGGTGGTGCCGGGGATGGGCAGGACGTGCTCGCCCCTGGCCAGCAGCCAGGCCAGGGCGAGCTGTGGCGGGCCGCAGCCGGCCTCCTCCGCGAGTGCGGTGTAGCCGTCGAGCAGCTTGAGGTTGACGGCGTAGTTGGCTGGCGCAAAGCGCGGCATCGCGCACCGGATGTCCTTGGGTGCGAGCGACGAAACCTCGCGCAGCGCTCCGGTGAGAAAGCCGCGACCCAGCGGGCTGAAAGCGACCAGGGTCACTCCCAGTTGCCGGCACGTCTCGAGCGCGGCGATCTCGGGGTTTCGGGTCCACAGCGAGTATTCGTTTTGCAGCGCCGCGATCGGATGCACCGCCTGCGCCTTGCGCAGAGTCGCGGCCGAGACTTCGGACAAACCGATCGCGCGAACCTTGCCCTCACGCACCCGCTCGGCCATGGCACCGACGCTGTCTGCGATCGGCACTTTCTTGTCCCAACGGTGCAGGTAGTACAGATCGATGATCTCGGTCCGCAAGCGCCGAAGACTATCCTCGCAGTTGCGACGGATCGCCTCCGGCCGGCCGTCGATCACACGCTTGCCGTCCACTCCGGACATACCGCCCTTGGTGGCGAGCACGAAGCGGTCGCGATGCGGCGCCAGCACCCGGCCGAGCAGCTCCTCGTTGGCGCCGAAGCCGTACAGCGCGGCGGTGTCGAAATAATCGACGCCGAGCTCGAGCGCCGTCAGCAGCACGCGCTCGGCGGCCTCGGGCGCGGGCGGCACGCCGTAGGCGTGGTTCAACTCCATGCAGCCCAGGCCGATGGCGGTGACGGTGAAGGGGCCGAGGCGGCGCTTGAGGGTGTGCGTGTTCATCCAGGGAGCTGCTGTCAAACCACAGATTTCACAGATTGCTCAGCTTGTAGGGTGTGGTGGGCCGAAGGCGAACCGCACCGTTGCCGCACGCATAGCGATGTGATGCCCCCGGATCAAGTCCGGGGGCATCGGCACCCTACGCCGCCAGTTGCTGCTCCAGCTTGCCGAGCACCCGGTAGCAGGGCAGCACCTGGGCCACGCTGGCGTTGGGCTCGCGGCCTTCGCGGATGGCGGCGACGAATTCGCGGTCCTGCAGTTCGATGCCGTTCATCGACACGTCGACTTTCGACACGTCGATCTTGTGATCCTTGCCGTCGATCAAATCATCGTAGCGCGCGATGTAGGTGCCGTGGTCGCAGATGTAGCGGAAGAAGGTGCCCAGCGGGCCGTCGTTGTTGAACGACAGCGACAGGGTGCAGATCGCGCCGGTGCTGCTCTTGAGCTGGATGGACATATCCATCGCGATGCCGAGCTCGGAGTGGATCGGTCCCTGCAGGGCGTTGGCGGCGACGATCTCGCCCCTGGTCTGGTACGCGAACAGGTCCACGGTGTGCGCGGCGTGATGCCACAGCAGGTGATCGGTCCAGGAACGCGGCTGACCAAGGGCGTTGATGTTCTTGCGGCGGAAAAAAAAGGTCTGCACGTCCATCTGCTGGATGTGCAGTCCGCCACCGCTGATTTTCCTGTGTATCCACTGGTGACTGGGGTTGAAGCGGCGGGTGTGGCCGACCATCGCTATCTTCCCGGTTTGTTGTTGCACGCGCGCCACTTCTTCGGCGTCGGCCAGGCGATCGGCCAGCGGAATCTCCACCTGCACGTGCTTGCCGGCCTTGAGACAGGCGATAGCCTGGCCGGCATGGATCTGGGTGGGCGTGCAGAGAATGACGGCATCGACGTCGGGATGTGCCAGCGCCTCGTCCAGCTCGGTGGCGACTTGCGGCACCTTGAAACGCTCGGCGACTTCCTTGGTCGGCTCCAGGGTGTGTCCGACCAGCGAGACGACCTCGACGCCGCCGATGTGCTGCAGGGCTTCGAGGTGCTTGATACCGAAGGCGCCGGCGCCGGCCACGGCGAGTTTGATCGTCTGGATCATGTCAGGATCGGGTGTTATGTGTCATCGACATTCCAGGATGATGTGCCCGACCGCCGTCGAGGAGGCTGGAATGTGATAGAAACGGTAAACCTCCTCGACTTTCTCACCGAGCGCGCCACGCATGATGAGCCACATCACCAGCTCGATCGCCTCGGCGCCGGCTTCGCGCAGATATTCGATCGGCGGAATGCGCACGAGCCGCTGAGGATCCTGCGACAGCCCGTCGAGGAAGGTTTTGTCGAACGCCGGGTTGGTGAGCCCGGCGCGTGGACCCTGGATCTGATGCGACATGCCGCCGGTGCCGAAGATCACCACTTTCAGATCCTCGTCCCAGCCCTCCACAGCCTTGCGGATGGCTTGGCCGAGCCGATAGCAACGGCGGCCTGTGGGCGCGGGGTATTGAACGACGTTCACGGCCAGCGGGATGACGCGGCAGGGCCAGGCCTGCGGTGTGCCGAACAGCAGCGTCAGCGGCACCGTGAGACCGTGATCGACCTGCATCTCGTTGACGATGGTCATGTCGAACTCGTCGAGCACCAGCGACTGGACCAGGTGTGCGGCGAGTTCGGGGTATCCCTTGACGACCGGCACCGGCCGCGGTCCCCAGCCCTCGTCCGCGATCGGGAATTCGTCTGCGCAGCCGAGCGCGAAGGTGGGAACGATCTTGAAATCAAAAGCGTTGACGTGGTCATTGTAGACCACGATCGCCACGTCCGGCTTGGTTTCGGCGATCCAGCGCTTGGCGGGCTCGTAGCCCTCGAACAGCGGCAGCCAGTAGGGCTGACCCGCTTTCCCGTTGTCCACCGCGGCGCCAATCGCCGGCGTATGCGAAGTGCCGACCCCGGCGACGATCCTGGCCATCAGCGCTTCCCCCGTCGCTCGGACTTCGAGCGCCAGCCATCGGGCGAGCGCCCGCCCTTCAGCATCATGTCGACGTACGCCTGTTCGGTCATTCCGGTCATCCGGGAAGCCATCCACTGGTACGACTTGCCGTCGGTGAAGGCGAGCTTGGCGAGGGCATAGGAGACGCCGCCGAGCTCGAGCAGCCGGTTCCAGTCACGCTTCAGCACGGCTTCGCGCTGTTCCTCGGTCATCTTGAACTTCATGAGATACGCCCGCTCGTCCGCCAGGAATTCCTTGCGGTTCGACGACTTCATCAGCGAGTACAGAAATTCGTTGAGGTGATAGCCCAGACGCGCGCGCTGGGCATCGAATATCCAGGTACCTGGGATATCCTCATAAGTTTGGTCGAGTACCATCTTCGGTTTCCCCATATTGAGTTTCCTGACTCCTTAAGACCAATACAAACGCATCGGATTGTCCACCAGCAACTTCCGCTGCAGCTCGAACGTGACCGCGATGTGCGGAATGAAATCGACCAGCAGGCCGTCGTCGGGCATGTGGTCCTTGAGGTTGGGGTGCGGCCAGTCGGTGCCCCACAGCACCCGGTCCGGGAAGGTCTCGACGATGCGTCGGGCGAACGGCACCACATCGCGGTACGGATTGCGTTCGCCGTTGACCGCCGGCGGGCCGGAAACGCTGAGCCGCTCGGGGCAGGTAACCTTACACCAGACGTTCGGATGCTCGCGCAGCAGCCGCACGAAGCGCTCGAATTCGGGGCCGTCGACCGGCTTGGTCACATCGGGCCGGCCCATGTGGTCGACCACCACGATAGCCGGTAACGCGGTGAAGAAATTCCACAGTTCGGGCAGGTCGGCGGCCTCAAAGTACACCACCACGTGCCAACCCAGCGGCGCGATGCGGCCGGCGATCTCCTTGAGCTCGTCCTTGGGCGTAAAATCGACCAAGCGCTTGACGAAGTTGAAACGCACCCCGCGCACGCCGCCGACGTGCAGCGCTTCAAGCGCCGCGTCGGTGACGTCGCGGCGGACGGTGGCCACGCCGCGCGCCCTTTCATTCGAATGCATCAACGCATTGACCAGTGCCCGGTTGTCAGTGCCGTGGCAGGTGGCCTGCACGATGACGTTGCGCGCAAAACCGAGGTGGTCACGCAGGGCGAAAAGCTGATGCTTGGAAGCATCGCAGGGCGTGTACTTGCGCTCCGGCGCATAAGGGAACTCGTTTCCGGGGCCGAACACGTGGCAGTGCGCGTCGACCGCGCCAGGCGGCAACTTGAAGCGCGGCCGGGATGGGTGGGCACGCCAGTCGAGCCAGCCGGGAGTCTTGGTGGAGGCTGTGGGTATTTTGGAATCCATGGGACGTCCTTGTCCTTTACGACTTCCCGAAGCGCTGCGGCTTTTTGATCTGAGCCAGGATATGATCGGCCTCGGCACGCCAGCCGGTGCTGTGCGCGCATTTGTTCGCGTCACAGGCGTCGAATACGCCCTCATCGGCGAGATCGGCGACCCAGGCCTGACGCTCGGCGATGGCCGTGGCCAACCAGGGTTCGAGACCGGCTTCCCGCACCGCCGCGGCGGCCTCGCGCATCTCCTCGGCACGGCGCCGGCCGTGCTCGATCACCCGCTGGAAGCAGTAAGCGCCCTGCTGCTCCCAGTCGACGCCGGGAAAAGTCTGCGCCAACGAAGCCAGCACCGCATCCTCGACGCCGCAGGCGCGCGCGGCGGTGAAGCTTTCGATCACCAGAGCCTCCAGGCCCTTGATCATCACGCTGCGGCACAGCTTGGTGGCCGAAGCGACGCCGAGTTGCTCCGAGGCAAGCCTGGCGTTGAAGCCGAGCGCGCCCAGCAGCGGCTCAAGCTCCCGCGCGTGCGGCCCACCGAGCAGCAGCGGCACCTTGACGCGGTGCGGCGGCACCGCGCTCATCACCGCGCCTTCGACGTAGCGGCCGCCGGCCGTCTCGACGATCTCCGCCGCGCGTTGCTTGGCGCCGGGCGAGGCCGAGTTGAAGTCGAGGAACCACGCACCCGGCCGGATCGCCGTCGCACAGGCCTGCGCGACGGCCACGGTCTGGCTTGCGGTCACCGCCGAGACGATCAAGTCGGCCGCGGCCGCCAGCTCGGCGTGCGAGGCGGCCAGCGCCACGCCGTGCGCGGATGCGTGCTCGCGCAGCGGCCTTTCGGCGGCGGTGCCGAGCTTGATGTCGTAAGCCGCCACTTGCTCGACATCACGCGCGCGCAGATCCTCGGCCAGAATGCGCCCGACCTCGCCGTAGCCGACCAGGCCGACGCGCCAGCGCAGGGGATCGTTCGGAAGATTCATCAGTCGACGTACTTGAGCCCAAGCTTTTCCAGCGGCTCGCGCATCCGGTACATGTCCAGGCCGAGCCTGCCGGCGGCGAGCTGCTTGCGCTTGTCGGCCTCGTTGGCCTCGCGTGCCGCGGCCGCCTCGGCCACCCGCCGGGCCAGCGCCGCCGGCACCGCCACCACGCCGTCGTCGTCGGCCACGACGACGTCGCCGGGGTTGACCAGCGCGCCGGCGCACACCACCGGGACGTTGACCGAACCCAGCGTGGCCTTGACCGTGCCCCTGGCGCTGATGGCGCGGCTGAACACCGGGAATTGCATCACGGTCAGCTCGCGCACGTCGCGCACCCCGCCGTCGATGACCAAACCTCTGGCGCCGCGCGCCCGGAAAGAAGTCGCCAGCAGCTCGCCGAAGAAACCATCCTCGCTGTCGCTGGTGCAAGCAGCCACCACCACATCGCCTTGCTGAATCTGTTCGGCGGCCACGTGCAGCATCCAGTTGTCGCCCGGCTGCAGCAGCACGGTGAGCGCGGGGCCACACAAGCGTGCGCCGGGATAGATCGGACGCAGGTAGGGCTTCATCAGCCCCACCCGTCCCATCGCCTCGTGGACGGTGGCGACACCGAAACGCGACAGCGCCTCGACCGCGCCACGCTCGGCGCGGGTGATGTTGCGCTTGACGATACCCAAGTGGTTCAGTGCGGTGCTCATCGCTCCATCAGCCCTCGCATACAGTTCTATGCTGACTTTGACGACCGCGCGCTTTCAGTGCGGCGTTCAGCCGCGGGTAGACGCGGCGCGCGTTACCCTCGTAGATCCTGTTGCGCTGCTCGTGGGTTAGTTCGGCGGCTTCGATGTAGCGCCTGGTGTCGTCGTAGTGATGCCCGGTCAACGGGTCGATGCCGCGCACCGCCCCGATCATTTCCGAGGCGAACAGGATGTTGTCGACCGGGATCACCCGGGTCAGCAGGTCAATGCCCGGTTGGTGGTAAACGCAGGTGTCGAAGTAGACGTTGTGGAGCAGGTGCTCATCGAGCGGCGGTTTGTCCAGCGCCTGCGCCAGGCCGCGGAACCGCCCCCAATGGTAGGGCACTGCGCCGCCGCCGTGCGGGATGACGAACCTGAGTGTCGGGAAATCCTTGAACAGCTCGCCGGTCAGGCACTGCATGAAGGCGGTGGTGTCGGCGTTCAGGTAATGCGCGCCGGTGGTATGGAAACAGGCGTTGCAGCTCGTGCTGACGTGGATCATCGCCGGGACGTCGTACTCGACCAGCTTCTCGTAGAGCGGATACCACCAGCGGTCGGTCAACGGCGGCTCCTTCCAGTGGCCGCCCGACGGATCGGGATTCAGGTTGACGGCGACGAAGCCGTAGCCCTCGACGCACTTCTCGAGTTCGGGGATACAGGTCCGCGGGTCGACGCCCGGCGACTGCGGCAGCATTGCCGCGCCGATGAAGTGCTCAGGGAACAACTCGCAAACGCGATGGACCAGCTCGTTGCAGATCGCGGCCCAGGTGGCGCTGGTGTCGAAGTCGCCAAGGTGGTGCGCCATGAAACTGGCGCGCGGCGAGAACACGGTCAGATCCGAGCCGCGCTGTTTCATCTGCTGGAGCTGGTTGGTCTCGATACTCTGGCGCAATTCATCGTCGCCGATCTGCAGCTCGGCTGCCCTAGGGCCGAGCTCGGGCGTCGCCAGGTTGGCGATCTGGCGCGCGCGCCAGTCCTCCAGCGCCTTGGGCGCGGTGGTGTAGTGACCGTGGCAGTCGATGATCATGAAGCGTTTCCGTTCCAGACGGCAGCCGGCACCATGACCTGGCCGCGCATGATCAGTCGGGCGGTACGCAGCAACGCGGCGCGGATCACTTTGCTGGAGTCAACCGGATCGACCTCGATCTCGATGCTGAATTCGCCGCTGGGATGCTCGACTGAGACCGTCTTGATCCGGCCAGCCGGCACCGCCGCGATGCCCTCGGCCACGGCACCCGGCAACACGCAGGCGGTAGCCACTGTCACCGCCTGCAGCACCCCGATCGCCTCGTGGCAGACGTGCGGAATGAAGCAGCGGGTCGCGATGCTGCCGCCCGCTGCCGGCGGGGCGATCAGGCACATTTTCGGGTAGGTTTTGGGCGTCACGTCACCCAGACCCATAAGCTCGCCGCAGCGCAGTCGCAACGCCTCAAGCCGAGTCTTGAGCTCAGTGTCGGCGTTGAGTTCAGCCACATCCTCGTAGCCGCTGCGGTCCAAGTCCTGGGCGCGCAGCAGGACCATTGGCATGCCGTTGTCGATGCAAGTCAGCTCAATCGCTCCGGCACCATCCACGGTCACCGTATCGAGCACACGGCCGGTGGGCAGCAGGCCCGCACACACTGAGCCAGCGGTGTCCAGGAAGTTGACCTTGATCGGTGCCGCGGTGCCGGGCACGCCGTCGATGCGGGCGTCGCCCGCATAGGTGATGCGCCCGCCCGGCGTCTGCACGGTGACGTCGCACAGCATGTCGGTGTTGCGGGTCAGTACCCGGTAGGTACTGACATCCCCCTGCGCCTCGACCAATCCGGTCTCCAAAGCAAACGGCACGACCGCCGCCAGCATGTTGCCGCAGTTGGGTGTCGTGTCGACTACCGGCCGATCCACCACCACTTGGGCGAACAGGAACTCCAGGTCGACGCCGGGCCGAGTGCCGCAGCACACGATACCGACCTTGCTGGTCAACGGGTGGGCGCCGCCAAGGCCGTCGATCTCGCGTTTATCCGGCGAGCCCATCGCGGCCAGCAGCACGCGGTCGCGAATCGCCACATCGGTCGGTAGATCGCGCTCGTTGAAAAACGGCCCCCGCGAAGTGCCGCCGCGCATGAACAGGCAAGGAATCGGAGTCTGCATAACGGGCATCGTGCTCCGGGTGTTGGATCCGGGTGTTGAATTGGAACTTCCATCGGTTGCTCAGATCGCCGCGCTGAGTCCGGAATCGCGTCAGCCAAGATGCCGGGAGCGCAGTTTGGTTGGGGGGTCCAAACAGCGATGGGCAACGCCGCCTGGCGCGATTCCGGATGCAACCCAGGCCGGGGGCCGTGGGACTTTCCGCGCACCGCGGCGTTCTTCATCACCGACATACGTCCAGCACGCTACGCTCCCACATCCTCCGCTGCGCGAAAAGTGCCTCCGACACAACGACTACAGCAACCGTCAAACAGCGTTATTTATGACCGCATAGCCACCAGCTTCCAAGCCGGCTAACTGAGCTAGCAGATATCACGATTTGATATGGCTACGGCCGCCGACGCGGTTCAGAACCAGGCTGTTGAGCATCTGCGTCACCCGGCGCAGCAGCGGAGTGGTGGGCTTATGTGCCGAGGTCGCCAGGCACAGCTTGCTGAAGAGTTGAGGCTCGGTCAGCGGGCGCACGCGAAACGCCCGCGGCCGTCCGGAGACGCGGACCGCCCCCGGAGTCAGGACGGCATTGCCGTGACCGGTACGGACCAGATCTAGAATCGACTGAACGCTGGAGACTTCCCAGGCGACATTGAGCTTGATGCCTGATAGCACCGCCTGAGCCTCGATCAACCGGCGGATCGAATGCGTGCGTTCCGGGATTACCAGGGGGTATTGCGGCAACTCGGCGAACGGCATCTGGGTTTCCGCGCGCGGTGTCTCGGCGCGGGTTGCGAGCCGCCGCGGCCGGTGGCTGGACGGGCTGATCAGGCACAGCGGTTCGTCCAGGACCGGCTGGATATCGATGGCCGCCTGCGCCTCGGGATTCAGGACCAGGCCGATGTCCACCCGGCCGCTGGCGATCCACTCGATGATGTGCGTGGACAAGCCCTCGACGACCGTCAGCCGGGCCTTGGGCAGAGTATCGCGAAAACGGTCGGCCAGCGGCAGGATCAGTACGCGACCCAAGCTCGGCGGCAAACCGACGACGACGCGGCCGGTGGGCTCGTCGCGTCTGGCCTCCAAGTCCCCCCGCGCCTGCTGCACCAGTTGCAGTATGCCGATGCTGTGGTCGAACAGCCGCTTGCCCGCCTCGGTCAGCACCACTCCGCGACCGGTGCGTTGCAGCAGCGCGCAGCGCAGATCGGTCTCCAACAATCGGACCTGGCGGCTCAGCGCCGGCTGGGCAATATCGAGGAGCAGCGCCGCCTTGCTGAAGCTGCCCAGCTCGGCGACACGGACGAAGTATTCGAGTTGCTTCAGATTCATCGGGGTACGGCATCGCTCGCGCAGCTGTCCATTGTCATCTCTTCAAAAACGGGCACGACGTCGTTGAACGCCGCCCAGGCTGCCGCAATCGTAGCGCGGCACGCGGAAAGCTTCGGCCCGCGCCGGCACCTGCGCGTCGCACCTCGACAGCACAGTGTCGAACGGTTGCACGGGATTGGCCGACGCCCGGCCGCGGAACCGTTGTGGACGACAGACAAACTCAACGCCATCGAGTTTTGCGCGAGTCATCAGCGGTACTCCGGCAAGGACGGTAGGCAGGCCTGATCCATGGTGCGAGGTCAAGGTTTGAAGGATACCCTTTCCGATGCGCCTGGCATGCGCCAGGGGCTTCAATTTGCGATCCCCAGGCCCGCACCACCGTCGATGCAGATCGGCTGCAGGTTCGCAGTCGCCGAAGACGATAGCGGTGCGGGCTCCGATCGGATTCGGCGGGGACTACGATGAATTCGCCGTATGTACTGGTCGAAAAATACAACGCGGTGACACCAGGATCGATCAGCGGCCGTGAACAGCCGCTCCGGGACGATTCGAACTGGCTCAACGACATGATCGCCGCCCTACTCGATCTTGGCTGCGGCCAGGCGCGGCGGCGAACACCACGGCGTTGTTTCCCGCCATCCGGCCAAGACAGCAATCTCAAATCGGATAGTGCCGCGGCCCGGTCTGCAGCGTGATCCAGCGCAGATCGGTGAATTCGGCGATCGCTGCCTTGCCGCCGAAGCGGCCGTAGCCGCTGGCCTTGACGCCGCCGAACGGCATCTGCGCCTCGTCGTGCACGGTGGCGCCGTTGACGTGGCAGATGCCGGATTCGATGCGTTTGGCCACCGCCAGCCC
>JAGWMX010000092.1 GCA_028871525.1 Gammaproteobacteria bacterium | reverse complement strand
CTAGGGAAGGTCTGAAAAACGAATGTGTGGGCACTGACGGGCAGGCATGAGCGACGCGGTGGGTTATTCAGCGATCAAAATCGCTGTGCTTGGCGCCCGATTCAGGGCGGGTGACGCTGATTTATTTGGGTTCTCGCGCACAACAGGCACACCGGTCCTGTGGCTAGCTCGGCGCCAGCAGCGCCGCACGCACCATCCACAGGTTGGACAGCGCGAACAGGGTCTTGAGCTGATGGGTGTTCTTGGCCAGCCCGCGGTAGCGCACCTTGACGTGGCCGAACTGGCGTTTGATGACCCGGAAGGGGTGCTCGACCCGGGCCCGCATCTGGGCCTTGAGGCGCTCCAGCGTGTGGAGCGTGTCTTTATAACGCCCGTCCGGCAGGGCTTGAGCGTGCCGCGCTTGGCCGCGATGTACCACCGGCAGTGGCTCCCGGCACGCTTCTCGGCACCGGTGTAGCCGGCATCGGCGTGCACGCTGTCCTCGGCGCCATGCAGCAGCTGCTCAACCTGGGTGACGTCGGCGACGTTGGCCGCGGTGCCGAGCACGGTGTGGACCAACCCCGATTCGGCGTCGGCGCCGATGTGCGCCTTCATGCCGAAGTACCACGGGTTGCCCTTCTGGGTTGGGTGCATTTCAGGATCGCGCTGACGTTTCTGATTCTTGGTCGAGGACGGCGCAGCGATCCGCGTGGCGTCCACCGCCGTGCCGCGTTTCAACGGCAAGCCACGCTGGGTCAGCAGGGCGTTGACCTCGGCCAACATCCGGCTGGCCAAGTCGTGACGCTCCAGCAGGTGCCGGAAACGCAGGATGGTCGTCTCGTCGGGCACACGCTCCACCCCGGCGTCGAGCCCGGCAAAGGCCCGGTACAGCGGCACGTCGTGCAGCGCCTCCTCCATCGCCGGGTCGGACAGCCCGAACCACTGCTGCAGAAAGTGCACGCGCAGCAACGTCTCGGCCGAAAACGGTGGGCGGCCAGTCTTGGCGCCGCCGTGATACGGCTCGATCAGCGCCACCAGCCGGGCTCACGGCACCACGGGCTCCATCTGGTCGAGAAACACCCGCTTGCGGGTGCGCTTGGGCGACAACTCAAAGCCGTTGCTGGCCAGGCTGATCTGCTTCATGTCGGTCGCGTCCGTCCAGGCTCACACAGTGATCATCGTGGCAGAGTGAGCGGGGTTTTGCAGAGTTTCCTTAGCGCGATCATCAGTGCCGAGCGCAGCTTCATGTTCTCGGCCTGCTCGGACGTGTCCTCGATCGCGTCCCATACACTACACTGGCGAATCGTTCCTTGCTCAGGCTTCAACTCCTTCAACAAAACGCGGTAGCGGCTCTTTGCCAAGTCCAAATCCTTCTTGGCTGTTGGCTCCGTCTTTTTCTGGAAGCAGTGAAGGACATAGACGGCCTTGGGAAATTTGGCGACAAAGATCACCTGGAAGATGCCTGCCTCGTCCTGAATCCGAATCTCCCTTACGCCTTGCCCGACTGTCGGCATCGGCTTCCAGTCGTCTGGATCGTCGCCACGCTGCACCTGGTCAAGCTGGTGCCCGGCCTCACACCGGGCTGCAACAGGAAAAGCGCGAAGATCATTGCGAGAGCTGCCTCGAAACTCAACGGGCTTGAGCTCGGTCATTGATGGGGCTATACAAACTTTTGTATAACCAGGGCAAGTAAGATCGGTATCTTGTCCGCGGTCTGCGCAGCCAAGATTCCCAGTCGGATCGTCTGGCTGCGCACTCGATGAAAATGATGCGCCAATGCCGGGCCTGGCCCAACCCTTGGCGGGGATGGTGGCGACGCGCCGACGCGCGCGCCAATCCTCGGCCAGTGGCCCGGCTCCCCACTATACCCCGCCAGCCCAGCAAGACGTAGTTGAAGTTGACGCAGACCTGGACGTCAAACCCATCAACGTGGTCACTGCTTGCCCGCTTTTGTCATGATCACCTGCCGGATCTCGCGCAGCTTGGCTTTCACGACCGCCGCGTTCTCCGGCCCGATGCGGATCAGCATTTTCTGGCCGGGGGACAGCGCTTCCAGATTGGGATCGGCGAACCGGTAAAGTACGTTCGGGCGGACCAACCGGATGGGCGGCGCGACGTCCGGTGTCGCCAGCAGGTTGTCCATGACCTGCACCAGCCGATCGTTGAAGGAGTGGCCCGGATACCCGAGATTTTCGTAGGCTTCCTGGAACAAAGGGTAGTAACGGAAATACAGATCCGCGATTTTCCGGCCCTCGACGGCCTGCAGCGCGGAGATGAACGGGCGGTAGCGTTCCGCGTTTTTATCGCTCAGAACGATGGTGCCGTTTTCGGTTACGACGGCGAGCTGACCTTCCATGGCCGGCACCGGCCGCACGCGCAGCGGCACCGGCTCGCGGTCGAGGCTGTCAATCGTGGCGACGATGTTTCGGATGATGCGCTTGGGGATCAGGAAGGCTGCCACGGGCTTTTCGCCGAAAACACCTTCCAGGTCGCCCTTGAGCGTGTCATCGCTCTCGTCCAGCGACGGCAGCGGTGGCGTATTTTGGGCCGGCTGTGGCACGGGATAGTGTTCTGGCGGCAGCGCGGGCTGCTCGGGCGCGGGCGCCGCCCGGGTTGTCTGGGCGTGCTTGAGATACGGCGCGTAATGGCGATAAGCGTAGAGTCCTCCGACTGCGACCACGACGACCGCTAAAGCCATCCAGGTTCTGTTCTCCATCACGGTTCACCTTTGGCACTTGTTGAAATTTTGACCTTTATCCTGCATGAGCCGTTCCCGCTCGCCACCAAAGACCTGACGCGCAATTTTGTTGGCGTTCGGCGAAAACCACCGAGGACATTCCCGAGCGCGTGGCGGCCGACACCGCCCACCTGAACGCGGAAAACCCGCTCGGGCAAGCAGAACGCCTGCATCGAGCACGACAAGGCCCCGGCGCGGGCGATGACGGCAGTGCTCAAGAACGACACCGAGCTGTTCAAGCAGCTCATGGACAAGATGCGCCGGGTGGCAGATTCATGATAGTCGAGGGTGAGCTTGCTCATTGACGGCCTTCTCGCAGTCCAGTAGGCGCCGCTGCCCGGCGGCAGCCAGTCACCGAATGGAACCCGCGACACCGTACTGGCTTCCTCCCCCGCCCGCTCACACGCGGGCGACCGATAGCGGGACGTCGCCAGCACGATCCCGGTTTCGAGTGTGCGCCGGGGCCGGCGCCAGTCATGAGCCGGCTTGTAGAAATGATGCAGACTCGCGGCGGTTTTGGCCCAGAAACGATTGCAAATGACCCAAAACCCCGACGGTCCCTCTGCCCTGGGCGCCAGCCTGCGGGCGCACTTCCACTCGACGGTCGAGCCGGTCTGCCCCCAACCGTGCGCAGTGCGCCCCGACGCAGGCGCTCAGTCGAGCGAATCTTTCGGGTTGCGCGATACCTCTGATGAAGGCAGTGACGGAAAAACCCATCGCTCGTCATCGGGATGCGTTGTCCAGGTACGCAGCTTCGGGGCGCCGGGCGGTTGGCCGCACAAACCGACTTCCCAGAGGAGTTTTCCGGCACAAACGGCAAGGTCACCGGCGAGTTTCGGAGCCAGAGGTCATGAAGCGATTGAAAGCGGGTTTGATCATTCCGCACCCGGAAGATCAGAAATGGGACAACGTGTGGAAGATTTTTCGCTTTCCCAATCTGACGCTTCCCACGCTCGCTGCGCTGTTTCCCGAAGAAGAGTGGGACATCGAGATCCAGGATGAACTGGTTGCGCCGCTCGACTTTACGCGCGGCTACGATCTGGTCTTGATCACGGTGACGACCTCGGTTGCGATCAAAGCCTATGAAGTCGCCCGCATCTTCCGGCAAGCCGGAGCACAGGTGATCCTGGGCGGGATCCACCCTTCCGCGCTGCCGCAGGAAGCGGCCCGGCACGCCGACGCCGTTGTCATCGGCGAAGCCGAATCGGTCATGTCCAGGCTGCTTGAGGATTTCAAGAACAACCGGCTCGCGAAGTTCTACACGATGCCCGGCATGGCGGACCGCTGGGACCGCCGATTGCCGCGCTGGGATCTGCTGGATCCCAAGGGTTATTTGTTCCGCGAATCACTGACGGCCACACGGGGTTGCAACTATCGCTGCAAGTTCTGCTCGATTCATCTCGCGTTGGGTGGCGGCCAGTACGGGTACCGGAAAAAACCCGTTGCGGAAGTGGTCGCCATCCTGGAAAAAATCCACAGTCCCTTGATCATGTTCTGGGACGACGATCTCCTCTCCGATCCCCGTTATACGCGGGAGCTGTGTCAGGCGCTGCGACCCCTGGGCAAGAAGTGGATGAGCCAGATGAGTGCAACCTACGTGGCCCAACACCCCGAGATGCTCAAGCTGCTCGCTGCCGGCGGATGCTCGGCGATGTTCATGGGCCTGGAATCCGTCGATCAGGAATCTCTCACGTCGGTCAACAAGCAGAACAGCGCGAAGAACTACGAAACCTTGATCCACCGCATCCAGGCTGTCGGCATCGACGTCCACGCCGGTTTTGTTTCCGGCCTGGATCACGAAGACGTCTTCAGCTTCGAGCGCACGGTCGAGTGGGGCAACCGCGTCGGCCTGTGTGGCGCAATTTGGCGTGTGCTGACCCCTTATCCGGGGACCCAGCTTTTTGAAGAATTCAGGCGCGCCGGCCGCCTGCTGACGACCGACTGGACCGCCTACAGCGGTGAGCACGTCGTTTTCCGGCCGGCCAGGATGACCCCCGAAGAGCTCTACTGGGGGCACAAATGGGCCAAGCGTCAGTTCTATTCCTACCGCTCCATCGGACAACGGATGCTGCGCCGGGCGAAGCTGCAGGGTGCAGGCGAGCTGTTGAACACCTTCGGTACCGGCGTGGGGTATCGCGCCATGTTCCGTATCCCCAGCCAGGAACGCGACGTGGACGTTTATCGTGACCGGAAACACCTGCCGCCCCAACCCATTCCGGTTGCCTATCGTTTCCCTTATGTCCGGCACAGCAACTGGAAGCACAAAATCTTAAACCACCTGGCCGATTATCTTCCGGTCGGGGCGTAAAGGAGGACTGGAAGCGTGCCCGCGTGTTATCGCCCAGGTGCGGAAGGCACCAAGCGATCGTCCGCGGCAACCTGGCGCCCCCTGCGATCTTTGGCGCGGATCAGGCGGCCGGACAAACCGGGCCTGAATGCCCTGATGGACCATCAGGCGAACATGCACCGTGGCTTTAATTGGCTCGGCAGTGCGACGGTCGTCACGAAGTTGTTGGATTTCGGCACGACGTTGACGGTGCTGTGGTTCTTGACCAAACAGGAAGTCGGTACCGCAGCTTTGATCCTGTCGATCAGCGTGGTGATCGAGGCGGTAAGCGGCCTTGGCGTCGATGCAGCGCTGGTTCAGGCGAAGTGGCTTTCGCGCCGGCAGCTCGATTCCACCTTCTGGTTCGCACTGGGCGTCAATGGGTCGGCGGCAACGCTGGTTGCGCTGGCAGCGCCGCTGATCGAAAGACTGTACGGCATCGCCGGGATGGCGATCTATTTCGTCGTGGTGGCGGCGAAATTACCCCTGGTCGGGATCGCTCTGGTGCCGTTGGCCTTGATGACCCGTGAACTGAAATACGAACGCATCGCGATCGTCAACGTGGCCGCGACTTTTGCGGCGGCCGTGACGCGCCTGATCGTCGCGATGCTCGGAGGCGGTGTCTGGGCGTTCGTCGCCGGCTACGCGGCGGACGGGCTGTTTATCCTGATCGGCGCCCAGATCGCCCAGCCGTTTCTGCCCCGGCTGTGTTTTCAAGCACGTGCGATCAGGAGTCTGGTGCGTTTCGGCATCCGTGCCGCCGCGTCGACGGGCCTGCAGCAGTTATATAAAAATGTCGATGTCTTGCTGGTCGGCTGGTTTTACGGACCGTCGCCGCTGGCGATCTACCGGGTCGCAATCACCGTCGCGATGGGACCGGCGATTGCAATCGGGGCGGTGGTGAGCCGTGCAGTGTTTCCCGTTTTTAGCAAAATCGCCGCGGCCGGCGAGCACTTGGCGCCGGCGTTCATCTGGGCGATCGGTCGCATTGCAATTCTCATCGGTCCGCTGATGGTTGCGCTCGTTCTGGCCGCCAGTCCGCTGACGGCGCTGGTGCACGACGCCAGGGGCTCGAGTTACGCGGCTGCGGCGCTTCCGCTCCAACTGCTTGCCGTGGCCGCGCTGCTGCGATCGATGTTCGAGTTGCTGTACCCCTTGACGCTGGCGACTGGGCGCCCGCAAATCACCATGCGGGTGGCCATGGCGACGCTGGCGTTGCTGACCGCTGGTATTACGACGGCTGGCTCGGTTTTCGGGGCGCAGGCCGGGATCGTCGCCGTGGCGGGGGTCTGGTTGATCCTCTATCCCCTGCTATTGGCTTGGGGCACACGCTACGTTTCGCGCACTTTGGCGATCGGTCTCCGGGAACTGGCGCGATCTCTGGCGCTGCCGTTGCTGGCGGGTGCCGGCGTGGTGGCTGTGGCGCTGTCGAGCCGCTTGTTCATTTACGGCGCCGAGCCCCGTCTGCAGGTCGCTGGCATCGTTGTTGCGCTGGCGCTCACCTATGCCGGCGCCTTCGCGTACACACGGCGGCGTGCCCTCGCTTCCGGATGAATACCACGCGCGCGGAGCTGGAACGACCATCGGCTACGTGGCATCAACGGCTGAACGCGTTTATCCGGCGATTCGCCGTCGGCAAGGTTCGCGCGCATACCGCGACGGGACCGTGCATCCGGCTACGGCGCGGCGGAAAAGTACAGGCCCCATAACCAGGCCCTGGCCGCCGGCGCCTACGCGCACCTGGCCGAAAGCAGCGGCCGTACCTGCAGGCCTTCATCTGCGGCCAGCCCGGGGTGATCGATCCCATGTCCTGCTTTGCCATACATCCATGCTTCACCGCCGACAGACCGAAACATCGGCAGATTTCAGACCTCCTGGCAGGAAACCGCCTGCAGCAGCACCATAGCTGGTCAGAATTGTCGTGTTGCCTCACATGACTTTGTTACCGGCTGCCTCACGAGCCATGTTACCGGCCCACACGGCGCAGCCACCTGATACGGGTGCGAAGAAACTGCCACTGGCCGAGCTGGCCGGCGACGCGCTCCGGAGTGTAGGAGCTTCTGTGAGCGGTGATCAGATTGGATCGATCATCGGTGTGGCATTCGGTTGTGCCTGGGGTATTGCCGGGGGAGTTTCACTCCCCTCTCCGTGGCGCGTGGCGACGATCATTGGCTCGCTGCTGATCTCGGCATGTCTTGTCATCCTCATCGGCAGATTCGAAGGCACCGCGACGGGTCATTTTGACGGCGCCACCAACGGGACTGCCGTTGCCGGTGAGGTCGTCGCCATTGTGATTGCGGCCATCGCTCTTAATCGAACCCGACACAGCAGCCTCATTCCACCCGCCGTCGCTGCGATCGTCGGTCTGCACTTCTTGGGGCTCTGGCGCGCAACCGGCAATTTCAGTTTCGTCTGGCTCGCTGGCGCATTATGCGCAGTCGGGTTCCTGGCCGGGATCCTGCCCCGCTCAGCGCGACTATCGGTGACCGGAATTGGAAGCGCCGTCGCTCTGTGGGCGGCAGCACCATCCACCGTCGTCCGACCCTAGCGGGAGCTGTCAGCCCGAGTCGAGCGCATCGAAAGCCAGGAGATCCCGCCGTTGGACGAGGGGACCACCCGCGGGTTTCATCTCGCCTGCGAGGCGGTGCGGAGGGAGCGGTGTCCGGGAATCTATCGTGGGGATTTGTTTCTCCTTGCAATTCTGGAGTTCCACTCCAGAATTGCAAGGCATGATTCCCCGCCATCTGCTCGATGCCGTCTCCACCGCGCTGGCCGAAATGCCGGCGGTGGCGCTACTGGGGCCGCGGCAGGCGGGCAAGACCACGCTGGCGCTCGAAGTGGCAAAGAACCGGCCCTCGATCTACCTCGACCTCGAGTCCGAGGCCGACCGGGCCAAGCTCGCCGAGCCGGAGCTCTATCTCACCCAGCACGCGGACAAGCTCGTCATCCTGGGCGAGATCCAGCGCACCCCGCAGCTCTTCCAAAGCCTGCGCGGCTGATCGACGCCGGCCGGCGTCGCGGGCGGCGCACGGGGTGCTTCCTGGTGCTGGGCTCGGCCTCGATCGAGCTGCTCGAGCAATCGAGCGAATCGCTGGCGGGTCGCATCCGCTATCTAGAGCTCGGCCCGCTCGACGCCGGCGAGGTCGGGCAGCGGCGCCTCGGCGCGCTGTGGCTGCGCGGCGGCTTTCCCGAGAGCTTGCTCGCGGCTTCCGACGCTGCCAGCTTGCGCTGGCGGGTGGACTTCATCCGCACCTATCTGGAGCGCGATATCCCGCAGCTCGGGCCGCGCATCCCGGCGGAAACGCTGCGCCGGCTGTGGACCATGCTCGCTCACGGCCAGGGCGGGCTGCTCAACGCCGCGGCACTGGCCCGCGCGCTGGCGGTGGACGGCAAGACGGCGGCCGCCTACATCGACCTGCTGGCGGACCTGCTGCTGGTGCGCCGCCTGCCACCCTGGCACGGCAATGTGCGCAAGCGCCTGGTGAAATCGCCCAAGGTCTATGTGCGCGACAGCGGGCTCACGCACGCGCTGCTCGGCATCGGCGACCGCGAGGCGCTGCTCGCGCACCCGGTGGCGGGCGCGAGCTGGGAGGGGCTGGCCATCGAGTCGCTGATCGCGGCCGCGCCGCCCGGAACCGAGGCCCACTTCTTCCGTACCGCGGCGGGGGCGGAGATCGATCTGCTGCTCACCTTCCCCGGCCGGCACAAACCGTGGGCCATCAAGATCAAACGCGGGCTGGCGCCGAAGCTCGAGCGCGGGTTTCATCTCGCCTGCGAGACGGTGCGGCCGGAGCGGTGCCTGGTACTCTACGGCGGCACCGAGCGGTTTCCGCTGGCCGAGGACACGGAGGCCATATCCCTGGTCGAATCGTGTGGAGAGGTCGCGTCACCATGAGCCAGTTCGCCTTCCTCCAGCGTGAATGGGCGGCGGTGTTCGAAGCCGCCTCGAAGGCGGAAGGCGCGGTGCACGTCGATCCGCGCACGGCCTGTTCCTACGCCCGCCGCGCGCTGGAGCTGGCGGTGGGCTGGACCTACGAGTGCGACCCGGGACTCGAGCTCGCCAACCCGGACACCCTCTCCGCCCTGATCCACGAGTCGAGCTTCAAACAGTTCGTTGTGCGTCCCGTCGGCCTGAATTTTTTTCCGTGGCCATCCGTCCTAGGGCCTGTTAACAATTAAGCCATCCAAACGCAGCTGGAGGCGAGGGTGACGAAGGCGGCGAACTGGATCGCGAGTTTGTCATAGCGCGTAGCGAGGCGGCGGAATGGCTTGAGGCGAGCGAACAGGTTTTCGATGAGATGGCGGGCCTTGTAACGATGACGATCGTATTCACGCAGATGCTTTCGATTCGAGCGCGGCGGGATAATGGCGTCGGCGCCGGCGGTTTCGATCTGCGCCACCAGCGCATCGGCATCGTAGCCCTTGTCGGCGGTGACCGCTTGGGCGCCGGGCGCTTTCGGAAGCCTGGCGGGGGCTTGGGTAATGTCCGCCTGCTCGGCGCTGGTGAGGGTGAAGGACAGGGGATTGCCCAAGGCATCCGCGATCATGTGGACTTTCGTGCCCCAGCCACCGCGAGCGCGGCCCAATGCCTGCGGGCCGTGTTTTTTTTAGCGCCGGCGGCATGGAGCTGGGCGCGGATCGCCGTGCTGTCCAGGAAGACTTCTTCCAGATCCGCGTCGCCGCTGACCGCGGTGAGCAGCCGTTCCCAGACGCCTTTCCGATTCCAGCGCGAGAACCGCGTGTACGTGGTGTGCCAGTGGCCGAGTTCCGGGGGCAGATCCCGCCAAGGTGCGCCGGTGCGCAGGATCCACAGAACGGCTTCGATGAATTGGCGGTTGTCCGCCGCGGTGACGCCGCGATCTCCGGCTTTGCCTGGCAGCAGGTCCTTGATCCGCTCCCACTGGTCATTGCGCAGAATCCGTCGTGCCATCGTGCCAACTCCGTCAATGAGTTGCAACAATAGTCTAATCTCAATTGTTAACAGACTCTAAGGACATGCGGCACCACCGGCCGCTCCGCCTTCCGACCCGCCCGGCACCTGACGCAAGCCCATGTCCCGACCCGAATCTCCCGTGATCAGCCGGCTGCCGGTGGCAACGCCCACCGACGGCGCAAGGCTGGTTTGGCTCATTCACAGGAGAAGGTCATGCGTCAAATCATCCAAGCATCGGCGCGGAGCCTCGGCAGCCGTTGCGATCGTTGCGGCGGGCCGCTGACGACCCAGAAATTCGGCGAAGCGTTCACCGAAGCGTTCCGCTTCGATTTCACCGGCGGCTACGCAAGCTGCTTCGGCGACGGCACCCACGTGCACGGCGACTTCTGCGAGCGCTGTATCAAGCAGGTCTACGGCCCGTACCTGCGACGGTCTGAACCGGTACCCGTTTTATGGACGCCACGATCCGGCACAAGCGTTGTCCACGGCCGGCCGGCGGGGTCGTGTCATTCGAACACGACGACGGCCGGCGGTGGACAACGCAGGGTGCTTCACTGCGCCACTGCCCCGCGTCGTTCATTTTCAGCGTGCCAGCGCCGCT
>JAGWMX010000091.1 GCA_028871525.1 Gammaproteobacteria bacterium | reverse complement strand
CAGCGAACCGTCGATCGATACGAGCAAGATCACCACCCAGGTGCTGGTCAACAACGGCCAGACGGTGGTGCTCGGCGGCATCTACGAGCAGACCAAAAACAATACCGTCAACAAGGTGCCGCTGCTCGGTGACATTCCGATTCTCGGCAACCTGTTCGAGTTCACTGAAAACCAGAACAACCGCGACGAGCTGCTGATTTTCATCACGCCGAAAATTCTGAGCCAGGATCTGAAGGTGCAGTAAAGCCTCTCTCGCGCGCCGAGGCTTGCCGTATACTCGAAGGCCGCTGTCGTTTGCGGCATTCCTTTAGGTTTTGTGGCGATGCCGGTACGTCACCAACTGCTTGGGGTTTTCGTGCTGCCGCTCGGCGGCGGTTTCGCGGGCGCCCGCTCGTCGCGGCGGGCCGGAATCGCGGCGCAGCACCCGGACTCATAAGGACGCCGTGAGCCGGGTGCAGCCGAACGTTTTCCTGGTCGGGCCGATGGGCGCGGGGAAGACCACCATCGGCCGCCGGTTGGCGCACGATCTGGGGCTGCACTTCGTCGACAGTGACCACGAGATCGAAACCAGCACCGGCGTGGACATCGGGTTTATCTTCGAAAAGGAAGGCGAAGCCGGCTTCCGCGCACGCGAAAGCCGGATGCTGGCACGCCTGACCGCCGGCACCGGCGTGGTGCTGGCCACCGGCGGCGGCGCGGTGCTGGTTCCCGGCAACCGCGCACTGCTGGCGTCGCGCGGCTTCGTCGTCTACCTGTACGCCGGCATCGATCAGCAGCTTGCCCGTACCGAGCGCAGCGACAACCGGCCGCTGCTGGCCGACGGCAACCGCCGGCTGATCCTGGAACGACTGCTTGCCCAGCGCGATCCGCTGTACCGCGACATCGCCGATCTGGTGATCGAGACCGGCCACCATCGCCTGCAGGCGATGGTGCGGGAGATCGAGCGCGTGATGGCGCAGCGGCAGACCGAGTCGGCGCGATGAGCGCGGTTTTGCACGTTGCGCTCGGTGCGCGCGGCTATCCGATCCGCATCGGCGGCGGCCTGCTAAGCCGAGCGGACGCGTTTGCGGAACTGGCGGAGCGGCCGCTGCGGCTGGTCACCGACGCCCATGTCGCGCCGCGGTATGCGCAGCGGCTGCGCCGGACGCTCGGGCTCGGCGCGGAAAAACAGTTCACGCTGCAGGCCGGGGAAACGCACAAGACCTGGGAGCAGGTTTCGGCGCTGCTCGATTGGCTGTTGGCCTCGCGCCTGCCGCGCGACGGCGCGATCGTCGCGCTCGGCGGCGGCGTGGTCGGCGATCTGGCCGGTTTCGCCGCTGCGGTTTACCAGCGCGGGATCGATCTGGTGCAGGTGCCGACCACGCTGCTGGCGCAGGTCGACTCCAGCGTCGGCGGCAAGACGGGCGTCAACCACCCCCGCGGCAAGAATCTGATCGGCGCCTTCCACCAGCCGAGCCTGGTAGTGATCGATACCGCCACGCTCGACACACTGCCGCCGCGGGAGCTGTCGGCCGGTCTGGCCGAAGTGATCAAGTACGGGCTGCTCGGCGACGCCGCCTTCTTCGCCTGGCTTGAGCGCAATCTCGCGCCGCTGCTGCGGCTGGACGGCGAAATACTGACGCAGGCGATCCAGCGCAGCCTGATGATGAAGGCGCGCCTGGTCGAGGCCGACGAACGCGAGGCCCTGGACGGCGGCGCCCGCGCGCTGCTCAATCTCGGGCACACGTTCGCCCATGCGATCGAAACTCACACCGGCTACCGGCAGTGGCTGCACGGCGAGGCGGTGGCCGTCGGCCTGGGCATGGCCGCCGCCACCTCGCAGGCGCTGGGCTGGATCGGCGTGGACGATCTGCGGCGCATCGAGCGTCTGCTGGTGCGGGCCGGTCTGCCGACGCGACCGCCGGCGGAAATGCGGCCGGAACATTTCACCGAACTGATGGCGCGTGACAAAAAGGTCGCGCGCGGCCGGCTGCGTCTGGTATTGCTGCGCGCGTTGGGTGAAGCGGTGGTGACGGCGGACTTCGACCCGGCCGCACTCGCCTCCACTCTGCAGCGGTTTTGCGCGCCGAGCGTTGCATCGGCGCCGGCGGGGTCCGGCTGATGGCATGGGCCGCGTACGCCTGCGACCCGGCGCGTTCGCGCGGCCGGCGCTTTGCCGAGCCGCCACCGACCGGCCGCAGCGAATACCAGCGCGACCGCGACCGCATCGTCCATTCGGCAGCATTTCGCCGCCTGGAGTACAAAACCCAGGTGTTCGTCAATCACGAGGGCGATCTGTTCCGCACCCGGCTGACACATTCGTTGGAAGTCGCACAGATTGCCCGCACCGTCGCCCGTGCGCTGGCGCTGAACGAAGACCTTGCCGAGGCGATTTCGCTGGCCCATGACCTCGGCCATACACCGTTTGGCCATGCCGGACAGGACGCGCTGAACGCCTGCATGCGCGACCACGGCGGGTTCGAACACAATTTTCAGTCGCTGCGCGTGGTCGACGAACTGGAGGACAAATACGCCGCGTTTCCGGGCCTGAATCTGACCTTCGAAACTCGTGAGGGTATTCTCAAGCACTGCTCGGAGGCGCGGGCCCGCACGCTCGGCGCGCTTGGCGAGCGCTTTCTCGAACGCCGGCAGCCGAGTCTCGAGGCGCAACTGGCCAACGTCGCCGACGAGATCGCCTACAACAACCACGACGTCGACGACGGCTTGCGCTCACGTTTGCTGAGGCTCGAGCAGCTGGACGCAATGCCGTTGTTCGCGCGACATTGCCACGACGTGCTCGTTGCCTATCCGCAGGCCACGGTCAAACAACAGCGGCACGAGACGGTACGGCGGATGATCAACGAGTTGGTGCTGGATCTGACCGAAAACACCCGCCGCCGGCTCGCCGCCGCGGCGCTCGCCGACGTCGAGGCGGTCCGCGCAGCGCCACCGCTGGTCGGTTTCAGCGAACGGCTGGCCGAGGACAACCGCGCGCTCAAGCGCTTCCTGCGCGAGCATCTGTATCAGCAGCACCCGGTCTACCGGATGACCGTCAAGGCCAAGCGTGTCGTGCGGGAACTGTTCGGCGCTCTGCTCGAAGATCCGCGGTTGATGCCGCCGGAGTTCTTCGAACGCGCGCGCGGAAAAGAGCAGCGCTACGGTGTCGCTGGCCGCGCACGCGTCGTCGCCGACTACATCGCCGGCATGACCGATCGCTATGCCCTGGACGAATACGAACGTTTATTCAACCCGCGGCGCTTGCGGTAACGGCCAGCGGCGGCGATTACGGCGACGAGTGCTGCCTGCCGGCGCCGCTAACAGTCGTTGACCGGAGCCGTCTCACGTCTATAATGCCGTGCTGCGCTGCGGTGAATCCGCGGCGGATGTGTGTGCGCGTCGGGTAAGGTATTACCGTATCGTTTATCCGATTCGGCCGCCTTTTGCGGCAGGCGGTTCTGTCGCCCATCGATAGGCCCTGCGGGGGCTTAAGGGGTGCGCCTATGGTCGATCAAAAGGGTCTGTATCGCCCCACCTTTGAGCACGACAGCTGCGGCTTTGGGCTGATCGCGCAAATGGACGATGTGGCCAGTCACGCACTGGTGCGGCAGGCCGTCGGTGCATTGCAGCGGCTGACGCACCGCGGCGCCATCGCCGCCGACGGCAAGACCGGCGACGGCTGCGGTTTGCTGATGAAAAAGCCGGATGGGTTCCTGCGCGCCGCCGCCGCCGCGGGCGGCATCCGGCTCGGGGCCAACTATTGCGCCGGCAATCTGTTCCTGTCGCGCGATGACGCGCGCGCACGGCGCAGCCGCGAGGTGCTGACACAGGTCTGCGCCGAACAAGGCCTGACGCTGCTGGGTTTCCGGCCGATGCCGCTGAGCCCGGACGCCTGTGGGGAGCAGGCGCTGGTCAGTCTGCCGCGCACCGAACAGGTGTTCATCGGCGCCGCGGACCGGCTGCACAAATTCAGCTTCGAGCTGAAACTGTTCAAGGCGCGTCGCCACGCCGAAAAAATCCTCGCCGCCGAGGGCGACGCCGAATTCTACGTCACCTCGCTGTCGTGCCGGGTGATTGTCTACAAGGGCCTGGTGATGCCCGAGCATCTGCCGCGGCTGTACGCCGACCTTGGCGACGAACGGCTGGCCAGTTCGATCTGTTTGTTCCACCAGCGATTTTCGACCAACACCCAGCCCAGCTGGCGGTTGGCGCAGCCGTTCCGTTTCCTGGCGCACAACGGCGAGATCAACACCGTCGCCGGCAACCGCATGTGGGCGCAGGCGCGGCGCTACAAGTTCACCTGCAAGGACTTGCCGGACATCGACGAGATCGCGCCGCTGGTGAGCATGGAGGGCTCGGACTCGGAGAGTCTGGACAACATGCTGGAGGTGTTGCTGGCCGGCGGCATGGACCTGTTCGCGGCGATGCGCGCGCTGATCCCGCCCGCCTGGCAGAACGTCGACACGCTGGACCCGGACGTGCGCGCCTTCTACGAGTACAACTCGCTGCAGATGGAGCCCTGGGACGGTCCGGCCGGCATCGTGTTGACCGATGGCCGTTACGCCGTCTGCGCCACCGATCGCAACGGCCTGCGGCCGACGCGCTACGCGATCAGCCGCGACCGCGTGATCACGCTGGCCTCCGAGATCGGCGTGCGCGAAGTGGCGCCCGAGGACATGGTCGAGAAGGGCCGGCTGCGACCGGGGCAGATGCTGGCGGTGGATACCGAATCCGGTGCGCTGCTGCGGCCGATGGACATCGACCGCATGCTGGCCGCGCGTGCACCGTACAAACAGTGGCTCAAACGCCATCTGCGCCGGCTTGAATCGTCGTTGCGCGACGATCCCGACACTCTGGACCGGCTGCACCCGGAGAGCGTGACCGTCTACCAGAAACTGTTCGGGCTGTCGGCCGAGGAACGCGAACAGGTGCTGCGGGTATTGGCCGAATCCGGTCAGGAACAGATCGGCAGCATGGGCGACGACACGCCGTTCGCGGTGCTGTCGGCGCAGCCGCGCTCGCTTTACGACTACTTCCGCCAGCAGTTCGCTCAGGTCACCAATCCGCCGATCGACCCGCTGCGCGAGCAGATCGTCATGAGCCTGGAATGCTCGCTGGGGGCCGAAGCCGGCATGTTCGACGAAACCCCGGAGCGCGCCAGGCGGCTGCTGGTCGATTCGCCGGTGCTGTCCGAAGGCAAGTTCCGCAAGCTGCTGGCGCTGCACGATCACGGCTACCCGCACCGCGTCTTCGGCCTCAACTACGCGCCGCCGCTGACGCTGGCGGCGGCGATCGACAAGCTGTGCACCGAGGCGGTGGCGGCGGTGCGCCAGGGCGTGGTGGTGCTGGTGCTCTCGGATCGCGACATCGCTCGTGACCGGCTGCCGCTACAGGCGCTGCTGGCCGTCGGCGCGCTGCAGCACCGGCTGATCGAACAAGGTCTGCGCTGCGACTGCAACATCATCGTCGAGACCGCCACTGCGCGTGACGCGCATCACTTCGCCTGCCTGATCGGCTACGGCGCTTCTTGCGTGTACCCGTACATGGCTTACGCCAGCCTGTACCAGATGGCGCGCACCGGCGAGCTCAAGAAACCGCCCGAGGAGTTGGCGGCGAGCTACCGCAAAGGCATCAACAAGGGCCTGTACAAGATCATGTCGAAGATGGGGATCGCGACCATCTCCAGCTATCGCGGGGCGCAGTTGTTCGAGATCGTCGGCCTGCACGACGAGGTGGTGCGGCGCTGCTTCACCGGCACCGTCAGCCGCCTGCAGGGCGCCCGCTTCGCCGATCTCGAAGCCGATACGCTGCAATTGAGCCTGGCGGCATGGAGCCCACGCAAGCCGCTGTCGCAGGGCGGGCTGTTCAAATATGTCTCCGGCGGCGAGTATCACGCTTTCAACCCCGACGTGGTCGGCGCGCTGCACCGCGCGGTGCGCAGCGGCGATTACGCCGACTACCAGGTCTTCGCCGCGCTGGTCAACCAGCGGCCGGTGGCGACTTTCCGCGACCTGCTGCGCCTGCGCCCGGTCGCTGAGTCGCTGCCGCTGGATCAGGTCGAGCCGGACAGCGAAATTTTCAAACGCTTCGACTCCGCCGGCATGAGCCTCGGCGCACTGTCGCCGGAGGCGCACGAGACATTGGCGATCGCGATGAATACGCTCGGCGGGCGCTCCAACTCCGGCGAGGGCGGCGAGGATCCCGCGCGTTACGGCACCGAGCGCAGGTCGAAGATAAAGCAGGTCGCCAGCGGGCGCTTCGGCGTCACCCCGGCGTATCTGGTCAGTGCCGAAGTGCTGCAGATCAAGATCGCGCAGGGCGCCAAACCCGGCGAAGGCGGCCAGTTGCCCGGTCACAAGGTCAACGAGATGATCGCGCGGCTGCGCTACGCACGCCCCGGCGTGGCGCTGATCAGCCCGCCGCCGCACCACGACATCTATTCGATCGAAGATCTGGCACAACTGATCTTCGACTTGAAACAGATCAATCCGCAGGCGCTGGTGTCGGTCAAGCTGGTCTCCGGCCCCGGCGTCGGTACCGTTGCCGCCGGCGTGGCCAAAGCCTACGCCGACCTGATCACGATCTCCGGTTATGACGGCGGCACCGGCGCGTCCCCGCTCACCAGCGTCAAGTACGCCGGCACGCCGTGGGAGCTGGGTCTGGCCGAGACACATCAGACGCTGCGCGCCAACGGCCTGCGCGACAAGGTGCGGGTGCAGGCCGACGGCGGGCTGAAGACCGGGCTCGACGTGATCAAGGCGGCGATTCTCGGCGCGGAGTCGTTCGGTTTCGGCACTGCGCCGATGGTTGCGCTGGGCTGCAAGTACCTGCGAATCTGCCATCTCAACAACTGCGCCACCGGCATGGCGACCCAGAACGAAGTGCTGCGGCGCGAACATTTCATCGGGCTGCCGGAGATGGCGATGAACTATTTCCGCTTCGTCGCCCGCGACACGCGCGAATGGCTGGCCAGACTCGGCGTGCAGCGGCTGATCGATCTGATCGGCCGCACCGATCTGCTGGAGATCCTGCCGGGCGCAACCGGCAAGCAGCGCCATCTGGATCTGACGCCGATCCTGTCGGCGGCGGGCATGGTGTCCGCGGCCGCCCAGCACTGCACCGGCACCAACCCGCCGCACGATCGCGGCGAGCTGGCCGAGGCGATGGTCGGCGAAGCGCTGCCGGCGATCGAAAACACCGCCGACGCAAGCCTGCCGCGGGTGTTCGAGCACCCGATCGACAACACCCGGCGCTCGATCGGTGCGCGCGTCTCCGGCGAGATCGCGCGCCGTCACGGCAATCTCGGCATGACCGAGCAACCGTTGACATTCCGCTTCCGCGGCACCGCCGGCCAGAGCTTCGGCGCCTGGAACGCCGGCGGCCTCCATCTGGAGCTAGAAGGCGAGGCCAACGACTACGTGGCCAAGGGTATGGCCGGCGGCCGCATCGTGATCCGGCCGCCGCGCGCGAGCCGGCTGGATACCGCGGCCACCGCGATCATCGGCAATACCTGCCTGTACGGCGCCACCGGCGGCACGCTGTACGCGGCCGGCGTCGCCGGCGAGCGTTTCGCGGTGCGCAACTCCGGCGCCACCGCGGTGGTCGAGGGCGTCGGCGACCACGGCTGCGAATACATGACCGGCGGCGTGGTGGCCGTGCTCGGCCGCGTCGGCGTCAACTTCGGCGCCGGCATGACCGGCGGTTTCGCCTATGTGCTCGACGCGCGCCGCAATTTCGTTGATCGCTACAACCACGAGCTGATCGACATCCATCGCATCAACGCCGAAGCGATGGAGGGCCACCGCTACTATCTGCTGGCGTTGATCCGCGACTATGCGCAGGCCACCGGCAGTGAACGGGCGACGGAGATCATCGATAATTTCCGCGACCACATCGGCCGGTTCTGGCTGGTCAAGCCCAAGGCCGCCGACATCGCCTCGCTGCTGATCGCCATCCGGGAAGCCGCCTAGTGCCCATGGTCGACCCGCTGCATTTTCTCGAGGTTCAGCGCCAGGGTCCGGCCCAGGCGCCGGTCGAGATCCGGCTGCACGATTTCCGCGAGATCTACGGACAGTTCAACCCGGAGCAGGTCGCTGCGCAGGCCGGCCGCTGCCTGGACTGCGGCAACCCGTACTGTGAGTGGAAGTGTCCGGTGCACAACTACATTCCCAACTGGCTGGCGCTGGCGCGGGAAGGACGGATCATCGAGGCTGTCGAGCTGTGCCACCAGACCAACTCGCTGCCCGAGATGTGCGGCCGCATCTGTCCGCAGGACCGGTTGTGTGAGGGCGCCTGCACGCTCAACGACGGCTTCGGCGCGGTGACCATCGGCGCGGTCGAGAAATACATCACCGACGAGGCGTTCAAGCGCGGCTGGCGGCCGGATCTTTCCCACGTGCAGCCGACCGGCAAGCGCGTGGCGGTGGTCGGCGCCGGCCCGGCTGGTCTTGCCTGCGCCGACGTGCTGACCCGCAACGGCGTCAAGGCGATCGTCTACGATCGCCACCCCGAGATCGGCGGCCTGCTGACTTTCGGCATTCCGCCGTTCAAGCTGGAGAAGGAGGTGGTCGCCACGCGCCGCCAGATCCTCGAAGGCATGGGCGTGGAGTTCCGGCTCGGCCGCGAAATCGGCAGTGATATCCCCGTCGATGCGCTGCTCGAGGATTACGACGCGGTGTTCCTGGGACTGGGTGCCTATCAGGCGCTGCGCGGCGATCTGCCCGGAGAAGATCTGCCCGGCGTCGTGCAGGCGCTGCCATTCCTGATCGGCAACGTCAAACGCGTGATGGACTGGGAGCTTGCGGACGGCGAGTTCATCGACATGCGCGGCAAGCGCGTCGTCGTGCTCGGCGGCGGCGACACCGCGATGGACTGCGTGCGCACCAGCGTGCGTCAGCAGGCCGCGCGCGTGACCTGCGTCTACCGCCGCGACGAGACCAACATGCCGGGCAGCCGGCGCGAGGTGGCCAACGCCCGCGAGGAGAGCGTGCGCTTCTCGTTCAATCGCCAGCCGGTGGCAATCGTCGAACGCCAGGCGGTGGCGATCCGGGGCGGCAACCGCGTCGAAGGCGTGCGCGTGGTTGCCACCCGGCTCGGTGCGCCGGACGATCGCGGCCGTCGCCGTCCGGAACCGGTGCCGGAATCGGAGGAGTTGATACCGGCCGATGCAGTGATCATCGCTTTCGGTTTCCGCGCCAGCCCGCCCCAGTGGTGTGGCGAATACGGAATCGAACTGTTGCCCGACGGTCGCGTGAACGCCGCGCAGGCGCGCAAATTCCAGACCAGCAACCCAAGGATTTTCGCCGGCGGCGACATGGTGCGCGGCGCGGACCTCGTCGTCACTGCGGTCTGGGAAGGCCGCCAGGCCGCCGAAGGCATTCTCGATTTTCTCAAGGTGTAGGACGCGCGAGGCCCGAAAAGCACACCGCGCACCAAGTCGCCGCCGCGGGCGGCGAGTATTGATGGGGACAGGCCTGGCCGCGCGCCGGGGATGCTGTGGCCTGCATAATGAGCACCGACACGCCCGTTCGGGCGCGCCGGTGTGGCCGCCGATCGGCCGCGTTTGCCGACGTCACCTGCCAACCCGTGCCAACCCCTTTGTCTGTAAGCCCTGTCGTCGGCCGCACGCTGCTGTCAGTGCGCCGCCTGCGCGTATATCTGCCGGCGAACCGGCTGTGGCGGTTCGGACCCCGGGTCAGGGCGCTCGATGGTCTCGATCTGGATTTGGCCGCAGGCGAGGTGGTGGCGCTGATCGGCGAGCACGGCTGCGGTGGCAGCACGCTGGCGCGCGTGCTGGCCGGTGAACTTGCGCCGACCGCCGGCAGTGTCCGGCTGGCCGGCGACGCAAGCCCCGGCAGCGCTTCGCCGCGGCACGGGCTGTATCGCCAGGTGCAGCGCATCGCCCCGCCGGAATGGCCGCGCCGGCAGCAGCGTCTGAGCGTCGCACGCTGGCTGGGAGGCGTTGTGCACGGCGAGCCGCTGGCTGCCGCGCTGCGCGAAGTCGGCCTGGCGCCGGAGCTGGCCGGGCAACGGTTATCCGCGTTCGATGCCGGGCAGGCGCTGCGGCTGCAGTTGGCGCGGGCGCTGGCGACGCGGCCGGCGGTATTGATCTGCGATCGCATCGAACGTGGCCTGGGCAGCGAGCAACGCGGCGAGCTCTGGCGATGTCTGCGGCGGATTGGTGCCGGTCATCGGCTGGCGCAGCTCGTCATCACTGACGATCTCGACTGGGTGCGATACGGCTGCCGGCGTGTCGTCGTGTTGTACCTGGGGCGCGTGATGGAGCAAGGACCCAGCGCCGCAGTGCTGGATGCTCCCGCGCATCCTTACACCCAGGCGCTGCTGGCCGCTGCGGCCGGCGAGCATGGCCGCATATTGCAGGGCGAACGGCCGGATCCGAGGCGGCCGCCGATGGGTTGCGTGTTCCATCCGCGCTGTCCGATGGCGGAGGCCGTCTGCGTCCGCACTGCGCCGCACTTGCAGCGCAGCCGCGTGCCGGGGCATTACGCCGCCTGCCACTTCGCTCCGCGCGACGTCTAGTACGTCGTAACGGCAATATGCTTACACATTATGCCAACTCCAAGTCGAAGCACTTCCAGTGGCAGACGACAGGCTGCTCATTCATTTCGGCGATGCCCTTGAGGATTCGTTGTTTCAGTTCTTCTTTGGATGAGACGCGGATGTGGCGCAGAAAACTGCGCGCCATTTTGGAGAA
>JAGWMX010000090.1 GCA_028871525.1 Gammaproteobacteria bacterium | reverse complement strand
ACACGCAAAACGCCGGCACGCTGGCCCTGCTGCTGTTCGAGGATCCGACGGCCGACGATTCGCTGATCAATCCGTTCTTCCTGTCGATGCTGGCCTCGATCACGCGGGCCTGTGCGCTGGCCGGCTATGACCTGCTGATCTCCTTCCAGCAACTGTCCGAAGACTGGCAGGCGGAGTACGAGGACAGCCATAAGGCCGACGGCATCGTCCTGCTCGGCTACGGCGATTTCGTGGAATATCGCGCCAAGCTGGAGCGGCTGGCGTCCAAAGGCGCGCACTTCGTGCGCTGGGGTGCGGTATTGCCCGATCAGCCGGGGGTTTCGGTCGGCTGTGACAATTTTCGGGGCAGCCGCGACATCACCCGCCATCTGCTTGCGCAGGGCCGGCGCCGCATCGCTTTTCTCGGCCACGCCTCCGAGCGTTACCCGGAGTTTTTCGACCGCTACCGCGGCTACGTTCAGGCGTTGCTGGATGCCGGCCTGCGAGCGGATCCGGAACTGCAAATCGATGCCATCACCGCCGAACCCTCGGGCTGCGCCGCCGCCGATACCCTGATCGCCCGCGGCGTCAATTTCGATGCCCTGTTCGGTGCCAGCGACCTGATCGCCATCGGCGCCATGCAGGCCCTGCATGCTCGTGGAATTGCGGTTCCCCGGCAGGTCGCCGTGTGCGGTTTCGACGACATCCCGATCGCCCGCTTCATCCAGCCCAGCCTGACCACCGTGCAGCAGGACACCAAGCTGGCCGGAACCATCCTGGTGGAAAGCCTGATCAAGCTGATCTGCAACCAGCCGGTCGCCAGTCAATTGATTCCGGCCAAGCCGGTGATCCGGCAGTCCTGCGGCGCAAACGGCGTTCCACGCGGCGGACGCCGCGCGTGGCAACCGCCGGTGCGGGCGGGCAAATCCGCCGGCCGCCGGCGCCGGCCGGTGGCGCCCTGACGGGTTGAAATAAGGAGTCTTGGCGGGTGTTTTCAGCGCTCTGTCAAACGGCGTCGAGCGGCGGCGGCGTGCCGGTGACCCTTCAGAGGCTTTGCGCCATCGGTGGCGACGGATTCACGGCCGGTTCTGCGGCCGGTTCGGTCAGCCGCAGCGTACACAGTCCGGCGACGATCAGGCTGGCGCCGCCCAGCACCAGGGCATACACCGGCTGGCCGCGGAAAAACGTCCGCAGCAGCAGCCCCAGCACGCTGGCCGCCAGCAGCTGCGGAATGACGATGAAGAAATTGAAGATGCCCATGTAGATGCCCATCTTCTCGGCCGGCAGGTTGTCCGACAGCAGCGCATAGGGCAGCGACAGGATCGAGGCCCAGGCGAAACCGACCCCGGCCATCGACAGCAGCAGCCAGTGCGGATCGCGGATCGCGACGAACGAGATCAACCCGATCCCGCCCATGCTCAAGTTGAGCAGATGGCTCCAGCGCAGGCCGAACGTGCGCACCAGCAGCGGAATCACGATCGCCGCCAGCGCCGCGTAGCCGTTGTAGGCGCCGAACAGCACGCCGACCCAGTTGGCGCCGGTGTTGTAGGCCGCCGACTGCGGATCGCTGCTGCCGAACTGCACCGCGGTCACCGCCGGCGTGGTGTAGATCCACATCGCGAACAGCGCGAACCAGGAGAAGAACTGCACCCAGGCCAGGTGCCGCATCGGTGCGGGCATGCCGTACAGGTCGCCCATCACCTGACGCAGCATGCCGCGGCTGCCGGTCAGGCTCAGCCAGACGAACAGTGCGCCAAACACGATCAGGCCGCCGGCAAGCAGATACAGTTCCTTTTCCAGACCATGGCGTGCGATGGCGACCAGCCCCAGCGCACCGGTGACCAGCAGCGCCAGCCCCAACCGCCAGGCCCGCGATGCATTGACCGGCACCGGCGTGGGCACCGAACCGGCGAACGCCTGCAGCTGGCCGGGCGGATACTCGCGGCTGCGCAGCACGGTCCACAGCACGGCACCGAACAGCACCGCGCCGCCGGCGTAGAAAGCATAGTGGACGGTGGCCGGCACCTGGCCGGCGGGCGCCACGTTGCTGACCCCGAACCTGGCCAGCAGCCACGGCAGAATCGAAGCCACCACCGCGCCGACGCCGATGAAGAAACTCTGCAGCGCAAAACCCAGCGGACGTTGTGCGTTCGGCAGTTGGTCGCCGACGAAGGCGCGGAACGGCTCCATCGACACGTTGATCGAGGCGTCCATGATCCACAGCGTCACCGCCGCCACCCACAGCGCCGGTGCATTGGGCATCAGCAGCAGCGCCAGCGTGGTCAGCAGCGCGCCGGCCAGGAAATACGGCCGGCGCCGGCCCAGCCGGGTCCAGGTGCGGTCCGAGGCATAGCCGATGATCGGTTGCACGATCAGACCGGTCAGCGGCGCCGCCACCCACAGGATCGCGATGTCCGCCAGATTGGCGCCCAGGGTCTGGAAAATACGGCTGACGTTGGCGTTCTGCAGTGCGAAACCGAACTGGATGCCGAGAAAGCCGAAGCACATGTTCCAGATCTGCCAGAACGACAACTCGGGCTTGCGGTTCATGGCGCGTCCCCCTTTACCGCCAGCGGCACCAGCCGCAGGTCGCCGATGTCGGCGCTGTTGAGCGGACCCGTGGCGCCGCCCTGACCCCCCGTGTAGTGGGCGAAGCGGGCCAGGTCGCTCATGTTGAAGCCCGGCCGCAGCGTGAATGTGCAGCGCCGGCCGGCGCGGACTCTGAACCGCACCGCGGTGGAGAACTGCGGCCCGTCGCTGTGCGGCATCACGATCGGCCGTACCTGCGCCGCGACGTCGCCGCAGCGGATGTGCAGGCGCTCGACCGCTGCGGTGATGCCGGTATTGATCGGGCCGTGATCGTTGGCGTAGGTCAGCCAGACCTGGAAGTCGCCGTCGTGCGGTGCCGTCCAGCGGCGTGGCCAGGCACCGCCGACGGTCTGCCTCGGCCCGGTGCAGGTCTCGCGGCTGTGCAGCGATTCCAGGCCATCGGTGCCGACGGCAGTGACGCTGAAGCACTGCAAGGCTCCATCTTGCGTCACTCGCACGTCGTCGCCGATGGCCCGGCGGCGGCGGCCGTCGATGTAGAGCAGGCCGGGGGTTGCGGAGGCGACGCGCCAGGCGTCGCCGACGGCGGTGACTTCGGGTGCAGCGGGTGTCGGCGGCAGGTACATCGACGCATTCATCCGCAGCGACGAGATCTTGACCGTCTTCGCCACCAGTTGCACCACGGTGTCGCGGCTTTCGCGGCGGGTGCGGCCGGCGACCAGCAGGTCGCCGTCCAGCACCGCCGGCCGCAGCAGGACGATGCGGCGATCGCCGAGGTCGAGGCTGACCTGCGTTCCGGCGCCGAACAGCATCGGCACCAGCGCGGCCGGCAACTTGGGGTCGACGCGGTCATCGTCTTCGAGCCCGAACACACCGCGGATCACCATGTCGAGATAGCCGGCCACCGACCATAGCTGGCGCGGCGAATCGACCACCGGCCCGCTGAGCTCGCCGTCGTCGACGTGGATCGACTGCGTGCGCAGCGAGTAGTTCTCCATGTTGGAAGCGTACAGGGCGGCGCCGCGCATCAGCGAGCGCAGTTCGTGAGCGATGCGCGCCGGATCGTCCACCGTGCGCGCCGCGCGCAGCGCGTATTCGCTGACGAACGGCCAGATCGCGCGGTTGTGGTAGATCGGCTGATCGTGGCGCTCGGGCCAGATCACCGGGCTGCCGGCGGGCCAGGTCGGATAATGCGTCAGCGCAGCCCGTGCGCGCGCCGGATCGGCCACGCCGCTGGTGATCGCCAGCGCGGTGCCGAGCAGGTCGTAGCTGTCGAAGGGCGCCGGATGCACCCGGCCGCCGATGTAGCTCATGTACAGGCCGCGGTCGGCGCGCCAGAAATGTTCGTTGATGCCGCGCTTCAACGCGGCCGCCTGTCGCCGATAGCGGTCGGCGGCGGACGTATCGCCGCGCTGTTTCGCCATCGATTGCGCCAGTCGCAGGGCCTGATAGTGCAGCACGTTGGTCGACAGGGCGAAAGACTGCGCGATGAACACCACGTTGTTCGCGGTCCACGCCGGGTAGCTCTGCGCGCGCCAGTCCAGGAACGAGGTCTCGCCGCGGTACAGGCCGGCATGCGGGTCGTAGACGTAGCGCCGATCCTGGGCCAGGGTATCGGTCAGCGCCCGGTAGACGGTGTCGGCGAAGGTCGGCTCGCCGAGCAGGTGGCGGGCGCCGAGGAACCAGACCACGCGGTCGGTGCTGACCGGCCAACTGCCGCCGGAGCCGGTGTCCTGCATCACGTACTCGCCGGTGCGATCGCCGGCTGTGCGCGCCGGAGAAAGCTTGAAGCGCAGCGAGGCGATCGCCCGCTGCGGATAAAAGCGCCACAGCCCGAGATCGATCGAATAAGCGATGTCGCGGGTCCACACGAAAGGCCATTTCGCACCGGCGACAAAGCAGCGGCACGGGATCGGCCGGCCGTGGTTGAAAGCGGCGTCGACGATCGTCTGCACCGAATCGCGACGCAAATCGTCCTGTGCCATGGCGAACAGACCATCGAATAGCGCGCTGGCGGTGTGTGTGACGAAACGCTGCGGCGCGATCGTTCGCGCCCCGGTCGGCGTGTGCAGCACGTAGCGACCGTCGGCGCGGGAGTTGATCGAAACCCGCTGGCCGTTCCACTGCAGACCGTGATGCCAGTTGGGGTCGGGCGCCGTCTGGCTGGCGGCGATCGCGGCCGCCAGCAGCAGGCTCAGCATGGCGGATGCGGCGCGGGTGCCGCGGCGGTTGTCGCGCGCGGCGTCATGGTCGCTGATCGGCGGGCGACAGCCGCAGGCTGCGCTGTTGACCGGCCACCAGCTTGATGCAGGTCACCGCGCCGTAACGGTCCAGGCTGGTGGCCCAGCCCTCGCCGGCGTGCGCCTGGACGGCGGCGGGATCGGCCAGGCGCAGCGCCACGCCGCGCACTGCCCCGGCCGCCAGGCCATGCACTTTCACCAAGTAATACTCCAGCGCCGGGCGGTAGGCGCCCGCCGGTGCGGCGGTGTCGAAACGGACGCTGCCGCCAATCCGCTGCGTGGACAGCCGTTGCAGGAAGTAGGCACCGTGCTCATAGGCGTAAGTCTCGCCATCGTCGTCGTAGTAGTCGAATGTCGTGCGGCGGTGGGTCGGAAAGATGTCGACGGTAATCGTCTTGGCCGGGTTCTGGCCGACATAGTCCATCACCGGCTGGGTCGGGATGATCGCGCCGGCGCGGATGAACAGCGGGATGTCCAGCCAGGTTTTGCGGTCGACCGGCACGGTGACGGTTTGCCCGCCTCGATAGGTCTTGCCGGTGAAGTAGCCGGTCCAGCCGCCGGCCGGCAGGTAGATCCACTTTTCCTTGGTGTCGGGTTTGACCACCGGCGAGACCAGCAGCCAGTCGCCGAACATCCAGGCGTCCGTGTCGTTGCGGACCTTCGGATCGCGCGGCCAGTCGAAGATCAGCGGTCGTACCAGGCCGATGCCCGCGACGTGATCGTGCCAGGCATAGGCGTAAATGTAGGGCAGCAGCCGGTAGCGCAGGCGGATGGCATGAACCGCTGCTGTTTCGGCAATCGCCCCGTAGCGCCAGGGCTGGCGTTTCTCGCCGTGGTTGCCGTGGACGCGGAAGATCGGCGTGAAGGCGCCGAATTCGATCCAGCGTGCATAGTTCTCCGGCGTCGGATGACCGTTGAAGCCACCGCTGTCCATGCCCCATTGCATCTCGCCGACGTCCACGGCGCTGAGCATGTGAGCGCGCTGCGCCGCCATGCGGGCGAAGCCAGTGCTGATATCGCCCGACCACAGACCATAGGCGTAGCGCTGTGCGCCGAGCCAGAAGTTGCGATTGATCGACCAGACGCGCACGTCGGTGTGAGCACGCTGCGCCCCGTACAGCGCCCGCTCCATGTCCAGAAACTGGGTGTCGTCGCCGGTTTCGTCGGCCTCGTCGTTCCACCAGCCGATGATGCCCTTGTCGAAGGCGTACTTTATTGCAAGCGCCCCGAACCAACGGCGTGCCGCGGGCTTGTCGAAATCGATGTCGCGAACCAACTGGCGGGAAAAGTAGTCCTGGTGCGCTTTTTCGCCCGCTACCCAGAGATGGTGCGCACTCGCGTAGCGGCCCTCCACCGTGTCGACGTGGATGCGCGGCTTCATGATCCCGGTCAGGTGGATGCCTTCGGCGGCCAGCATCTTCGCCAGCTTGCCGCTGGGTCCGTCGGGGAACTTTTTGCCGTTCCAGCGGAACTCGCCGTAGTCGTCCTCGCCCCAGGCTTTCCAGTCGAAGTCGAGCGTGAAGTTGTCGATCGGGATGTGTCTGGCGCGGTAGGTGCGGACGATGTCCAGCAGCTCCTGTTGATCGATGCCCCACTGGCTGTTGGTGAAGCCCATCGCCCATTTGGGGAACAGCGGCGGATGGCCGCTCAGATCGGCCAGTGCGGCAAAGATCTGGGTGGGCGTGCCTGTGATCAGGTCGTAATCCAGGTCCGGCCGCGAGCTGCGGCTGACCGTCAGGTGATCCTGCTCGAGGTCGAACACGGCGCCCTTGCTGTCGACCAGCAGCCCGAAGCCGTCGGTGCTCCACACGAACGGGGCGCCGGCGTTGCCCTGCGATCCGGCGGCGGCGATTTGCCAGCCGCGGCGCAGCAGGCCGGCGGCTTCCAGCGCCGTCAGCGCTGTTCTCTGCGCGCGGTTCTTGTCGTCCGGCGGCGGCAACGCCCGAAAACCGTGAATGCCGTACAGCGGTGCGCCTTCGGCAAAGCGCAGTTTCAGGCGGCGGCTGGCCAGTGCAAACAGATCCGGTTGGCGCAGCAGCAGGCGGTTGTGATCGGCATCGAACACCGACAGCGTCAAGGTCCGTGTGTTGATCCGTGCGAGCACAGCGCGGGACGCCAGGGTGACGAAGCCGCCGTGACGGTTGACCGTGACCCCGGCGGCGTCGTGCGGGGCGTCGGGCGCGGTCACCAGCGGACCCGGCGTGGTCCTGCCGCCGGGTTCGAAATGCACCCGCAGGACGTTGTCGCGGACCAGGCGCAGCGTGACGAGATCCTGACCCAGGTGCAGGTCGACTCCGTCGCCGAGAATCTGGACGCGGGGTGCGGACGCCGGCGCCGGCGAGGCGCGAACGGGCAGCGTCGGCATGGCACAGAGACGCGGGCCGATCCCGAATCCGACGATCGCGGCGACCAGCGCCGCGCCCGCGCGGAATTCATGCGCAACTCGACAGCTCCTCACGAAAACGCCTCCTTGTGAATGCCTGGACCGGAAGGTCCTGGTCAAGACGTTCGCGGTGACTGCACGATTGCGGTCGAATACGCGGGCATGACCAGCGTATGGCCGTCCAGGCGGACACCGTCACGGCTGCGGCGGATCACCGCGCGCCAGGTGCCGGCCAGCAGCTTTACCCGCCGCGGCGCGCCGGACAGGTTGTGCACCACCAGCAGGCGCTGGCCGGCGTCGGCGCGCAGGTAAGCGGCAATCGGACCCTGGTCGGCCGGGTAGGGTGTGATCTCGCCGTCTCGCAGCGCCGGCAGTTCGGCGCGCCAGTGAATCAGCCGGCGATAGAAATGCAGCAGCGAATCGGGATTGCCCTGTTCGGCCGCCACCGACACCTGCGGGTCGGCGTTCATTTTGTCGGGCTCCCATGTCGTCTCGCCGGCCGCGTGCGTGCCGCGGTCCCAGCGCATCGGCTCGCGGATGTCCGGATCCGGTTTGGTGCCGCGCATGCCGATTTCCTCGCCGTAATAGATGAAGGGACGGCCGGGCAGGGTCAGCAGCATGGCGGCGGCCATGCGCATGTGGTCGGCGTTGCCGTCGAGCTGGTTCATCACGCGGTCCTGATCGTGATTGCTCAGGAACGGCGTGTCATCGACGGGACCGCGCGCGTGTTTCCCGAATCGTTCCAATGCCCGGTGCAGGCGGCAGCCGAGGTCGGCGCTGCGTTCGTCGCGGGCGCTGTCGATCAGAGTGGCGGCAATGGGAAAGTCGAAGACCGAATTGAGCGCTGCGTAGTACGGCGCCAGCTCGATTTGCTGATCGGCGGAGACCTCGCCGACCAGGAACACGTCGGAATCGACCTTTTTCATGGCGTCGTGGAACTGGCGCCACCAGGCCAGGTTTTTCGCGATGGCACGCGGGTTGTCGTCATCGGACTTGAAGTTGATGTAGATGTGCTTGGCCGCGTCCAGACGGAAGCCGTCCACACCCCGGTGCAGCCAGAAGCGGCCGACCTTGATCATCTCGCGTCGCAGCGCCGGATCGTCGTAATTGAAGTCCGGCATCTGTGCGCTGAACACACCCAGGTAGTGCTGGCCATCGGGCGCGGTGCGCCAGGCCGGATCGCCCCACGGATTCTCGCGCTTGAGATCGGCGTCCTTGCCGGCCCACACGTACCAGTCATGGTAGGCGCTGTGCGGATCCAGCGCCTGCCGGAACCAGGGGTTGCGGTCGCTGCTGTGGTTGATCACCAGATCCATCAGCACCTTGATGCCGCGCCGGTGCGCCTGTTTGAGCAGGCGTTCGAAATCGGTCATGGTGCCGAACTGCGGGTTGATGGCGTAGTAGTCGGTGACGTCGTAGCCGTGATAACTCGACGACGGATTGATCGGCGTCAGCCAGATGCCGCTGACACCGAGATGCTGCAGATAATCCAGCTTGGCGGTGATGCCGGCGAGGTCGCCGATACCGTCGCCGTTACTGTCGTAGAACGAACGCACAAAGATCTCGTAGTAGACGCCCGAGGGCGCATCGAGCGGCGGCGGCGCGGTGGGCGGCGCGAGCGGCGGCCGCGCCGGGCCGTTTGCCGGCAGCAAAAGCACCGCCAGTGCGAACCAAACCGCTCCCAGTCCGGGTCTCATCCTCGCTCCTTAAGTCGTGGGCATCGCGTTTCTGATCGGCGCCGCTCAGCGGGTGGCCAGAGCCGCCCCGTGGCTGCTGAAATTGAGCGCGCAGCGGGAAACGAAGTCGTCGACGGCGGCCAGATTGACGCGTGCGTCGGCCTGCGGATCGCGGCGCAATTTGGCCGGATCCGGGAATTGGCCGTAGCCCGCCAGCAGGCAGTGCCAGGACAATGGCGGATAGATGTCGCCGATACCCTGCCGCTCGATCTCCTGGCGCAGATCGCGCCCGGTAAACCAGCAGGTCAGGATCGCTTTGAGCGAATCCGAAAGATGGTGATGCTCGGCGTTGGCGCGCCAGTATTCGGTATCGCGGCACCGGTTCATGCGGTAGTGGCAGACGATGTAGTCGCGCACGCCGTCGAAGCGACGGTTGATGGCGGCGTTGAACGCGGTCTGTCCGGCCGGATCGAAGCCGCTTGCTTCGAACGCGTCCATGAAACCGTCGACCGTGGCCAGCACCAGGTGCAGCGCGGTGGCCTCCAGCGGCTCGATAAAACCCTGCGACAATCCCACTGCCAGGCAGTTGCGGCACCAGTGGCGTTCAACGCGCCCGACGCGCATCTTCAGGTGCCGGGCCTGGACCGGGGCGTCGAGCATGCCAAGGTGGGCGCGCAGTTCGCGCTCGGCGGCATCAGGGGAGCAAAAGGCGGTGCTGTAGACGTAGCCGTTGCCGGTGCGATCGCGCAGCGGGATGTCCCAGACCCAGCCGCAGTCAAGTGCGGTGGCGGTGGTGTTGCAACGCACCCCGTCCGGAGCGGGCGGCGTCGGCAGGGTGACGGCGGCGTCGTTGAACAGGTTGTCGGCGAACGCCCGAAAAGCCACGCCCAGTGCCTGCTGCAGGATCAGCGCGCGGAAGCCGGTGCTGTCGACGAACAAATCGGCCTCGAGCACGCGGCCGTCTTCGGTTTCCAGGGCGGCGACGTCACCGTTGCCCGCCAGGCGCACCTGCCGCACCTTGCCCTGCAGGTGCCTGACACCCAACTGCAGTGCGTGTCGGCACAGGAAAGCGCCCAGCACACGCGCATCGAAGTGATAGCCGTAACTGACGAAGAACGGGAAATGGTGTGCCGGCAGCGGCGCCAGGCGCTTCCGGGCCAACTCCGCGGCGAGGAAAAAGCGGTCGGGATGGGCCGGTACGTCGAAACCGCCGCGTCGCAGGCTGCAGTTGAGAAAGAAGGCCGGCTCGGTGTGCTGGTCGATCGCCGACAGGAAAGGGTGGAAGTAGCTGTCGAAGCCCGGCTGTCGTGACCAGCCGCAAAAACGGATGCCGTTCTTGTAGGTGGCGCCGCAGACCGGCATCCACTGCGCCTCCGGAATCTCCAGCGTGTCGAAGAACGCCTTGAGTTGCGGCGTGGAGCCTTCGCCGACGCCGACGATGCCGATTTCTGGCGATTCCAGCACGGTGATTTCGACGTTGCGCTCGCGCCAGCGGTGGGCCATCAGGTTGGCGGCCATCCAGCCGGCGGTGCCGCCGCCGAGAACGACGATACGTAGCCGATTCAAGTGGTCATGCATGCGCACCTGCGTCATCGCGGCGTCAGGCAGGTGCCGACTGGATCGGGGCGGTGGGGCCGGCGCAATGCCGGGCGATGAAATCGGCATGCGCCGGTAGCGTCGCTGTCGCGTGTTCGATCTGCCCGCGCATCTGATTCAGGAAGCCCCGTAGCTGCTGCGCCGGCATGCCATCGGCGAGCCGATGGTAACGCCGCGGCACGATCCCCTGGCCGAGCATGACCTGCAGCCAACTGCCGGTCGTAAACAGTTCCTCGCCTTCACGGTGGATCAGGCCGCTGGCGCGGAACAGCTCGATCTTGTCGCCGAGTTCCGTCGGTTGGCGGATCGCGGCGCAGTCGCGCCAGAACGGGCTGTCGTCACGTTCGACGGCGGTGTAGTGCAGCACCAGGAAATTGCGGATCGATTCGAACTCGAAGCGTTGCCGGCGGTTGTATTCGTCGATCACTCGTTGGTCAAAATCGCGGTGCGGGAACATCGATACCAGCCGGCTGATGCCGGATTGGATCAGGTGAATCGCGGTGGATTCCAGTGGCTCGAGAAAGCCGCTGGCCAGGCC
>JAGWMX010000089.1 GCA_028871525.1 Gammaproteobacteria bacterium | reverse complement strand
GTCATATTTTCTGACCCCTATTTTCTGAAAGCAGCTTAACTTAGCGCCATTCCAGTCTGACCCCTATTTTCCCTATTTTCACCCTTGGGACGAACAGATTCCGACCGCAGGATGTAATCAAACGTGATGCATCGTGATCTTTGGATCATCAAACGCGATCACGTCAACGATCTCTTGCCCAATAAAGATCATAAAGTGTCTTACGTCACGCATGTCGCGGGTCTCCAAGCCCTCGTCGAAAACCCAACGGACCAGCTCGCTCTGTTGGTCGACTAGTAAGAGGGCGCGCATAGGCGGCATTTCACGCAGCAATCGCAGACGAACTCCCTCGTCTACAATTCTGATGAGCAGCACGTCAGAAAGAAACCGAAGGGTTACAAGGGGCTTGGCACTCCGGTCCAGGCCCTGAACCCTCAGGTCTCCATCGTCATAAACGAGCTTCAACGCGATTGCGCCTTCAACGTGCGCATGCAGTCTCTTGAATCTACTTTGGTCCATATCGAATCTCGATTCGCTTTCGACCTCCACGCTGAATCTCAATTGTAGGCCGTCCGTCGCGACTGTCAGGCCGGACCACTATCGTTCGACCGTCGGGTAATGTCCCAACGCGAACTCCGTTGCCCTTATCAGAGACGCCGCCCGGATTCAGAGCATCGAAATCACCGTTGGCGGTATCTGTATCTCCGGGCTTTGTTCGTATGTCAGTATTGCCTTTCGTAATTCGATCTCGTGTTGTATCGGGAACCGGACAAGAGCCGCCACTTTCAGAATCCTCTTGTGAGGGTGCTTTATCGTTGTGAAATATCCCCGCGACAGCCGATCGACAAGCAGGGCTCTCTACACATGCCCCATACGCAAGCAGCAAAGCATTATCCAACAATGAGCCGTTAGAAGTACAAGTCTGCGTACCGTTCCCGTTATTTATGCATGTAAACTTGCCGCTCGGATCGGTTTTGTCTGTCGGATCGTTTCCCACATACGCATACGTATTGATCCCCGCCGCCAACCCGATCGGATCACTCTCAATGTACCGCCCCAGCGCCGGGTCGTAGTCCCGCTGGTAGTTATAGTTCAGACCAGTCTCGGCATCGTAGTACTGCCCCGGAAACCGCAGGTTGTAGACGAAGTTCGCCCCGGTGTTTCGCGGATCTTCGTTGGGCGCGTTGTCCCCGAACGGCTGCGGGTTCCAGGCCCAGACGGCATTGCCCTGGGCGTCGTCGATCTGCCGCGGGGTGTTCAGGTAATCGGAGAGCACGTAGTAGACACCTCCCGGTTCGACCACCGCCATCGGCGTGTCGCCCAGCCAGACGGTTTCCTCGACCGGCGTGCCGGCCTGGTATTCGCCGATCAGGTGGCCACCTGCATCATAAGCGAACAAGGTCGTAACACCGCTGCCGTCGTCGGTTTTCTCGACCCGTTCCACGCGGCCGTTGTAGACGTAGCTGGCGACGGGCGTCGTCTTATTGCCGTGGCCCTGGGCGGCAACCTGCACCAAGCGTCCGGTCGCGTCGTAGCGGTAGTTGTACAGCCCGTCCGCGCTGCGGCTGCCGTTGGCGTCGTAGCTGTAGCTGGTGTTGCTGTGGGAAACCGAGGCCTGGGTGATGCGGTTGCTGGCCGGGTCGACGGTGTAGGTGGTCGTCGTGCCGCCGGCGGTCTGGCGGGTGCGGTTGCCGTCGGCGTCGTAGGCGTAGCTCAGGCTGCCGGCTGCGTTCGTAAAGCTGGTCAGCCGGTCCAGCGCGTCGTAGCCGTAGGTCTTGCTGTCGCTGAGCACCGAAAAATTTCCCAGCGTGTAGCCGGTGACTCGGGAGGCGGCGTCGTAGGTGATGGAGGCATCCACCGGGTCGGATACGATGCGGCCGTCCAGGTCATAGGTGCGACCGGCGCTCTCGCCGTTGGCGAAGGTCCAGCTCTCGGGACCGCCGAAGGGCCGGTAGGTGATGCCCGACACCAGCGCGGCGCCGTTGCGGGTCAGGGCGGTGACCTGGCCGTTAGTCCAGGTATAGCCGATCACTTTCCCGCTCGGCAGGGTCATGCCGGTCAGCCGGCCGGCGCTATCGTAGCTGTACTGCGTCGTCAGGGCTTGGCCGGCGACGGTCTGCGTCTTGCCGATCAGGTGGCCGTTGGCGTCGTAGCTCCAGCTCGTGGCGCCGGACGGGTCGGTCATGCCGGTGAGATGGCCGATGCCGTCGGGGCCCTGGTCGTAGGTGAAGCTGACTTGGGTGTCGTCCGCACGCTTAACCAGCGTCAGCCGGTTGAGAGCGTCGTACTGGTATGTGGTGGTCTGTCCCTTGGCGTCGGTGCGGCGGATCCGGTTGCCGGCGGCATCGAACTGCGCCTGCGTGGTGCCGCTGTCCGGGCTCTGCGTCTGGCTGACGTCGCCCAGGGCGTCGACCGTGTACTGCGTGACCAGGCTGCGCGGATCGGTGACCGTGGTGAGCTGGTCCAGTGCGTTGAGTCCGAGCGCGGCGGTGCCGTTGTTCGGGTCGGTGCTCTGGATCAGACGGTTGAGGGCGTCGTAGCCGTACTGGGTGGCGTGGCCCAGCGGATCGGTGCGGCGGGTCAGGTTGCCCTGGGCGTCGTAGCCGAAGGTGGTGGTCTGGTTCTGGGCGCCGATGACGCTCTGCAGGCGATCCAGCGCGTTGTAGACCTGCTGGCGGGTCTGCGTCAGGGTGCCGCTCGGGTCGTAGGTGTCGATGCCGGTGCGGTTGCCCATGGCGTCCAGCGTGTAGACGATCTTGTCACCGAGCTGGTCCTGCACCTGGGTCAGGCGGTGGGCGGCGTCGTAGGTGTAGGCCAGCGACGCGCCGCTGGGCAGCGCCACGCTGGTGAGGCTGCCGACGGCGTCGTAGCCGAAGCTGGTGAGTTCGGTGCCGCGTTGCACCGAGGCGAGCCGGCCGCGCGGGGTCCAGGCCAGAGTCGTGACCAGGCCGTTGGGATCGGTGAGCGTCAGCGGGTGACCGTCGGTATCGTAGCTGTCGAACGTGGTGACGTGGCCCAGCGGATCGGTGACGGTATGCAGCTCGCCGGAGTTGGGATCGCCCGACACCACCGGGTAGTAGGCGTAGGTCGTGACGTCGGAGACGTCAGTGCGCGGGCCGTCGGCCGTCAGCACCTGGCCGGTCCCGTTGTAGGTCCAGCTCCAGGTGCGGCTGGCGCCGGTGGCGGTGTCGGTGACGGTCCTGCTCAGGCGGTTGCCCAGCGAGTCGTAGGTGAAGGTGGTCTTGCGTCCGGGCTCGTCGATCTCGTCGGGTAGGCGGAAACCCGGCTCCCACGTGGTGGTGATCGTGCGCGCCTGGGGCGTGCCGGAGGCCTCGGTGCGACTGGTTTCCAGGCCGCGGGGGTTGAACTGGAAGTTGTTGACGTTGCCGTCGAAATCGGTGCGGCTGGAGACGAAGCCGTTGCTGTCGTACTGCGTCTGCGCGGACGTCCCGCAGATGTCGCAGGCGCCGCCGGTCACCGACGTGGTCATCTGCACGCCGTGGAGAGTTTGGAACGTGAACGTGCGCTGCGTGCCCAGGGGATCGGTGATCAGCGTCGATCCGGTGCCGTACGAGAAGCTGTAACTGCGGACCCCGCCGGCGAGCTGGGCGTTGGTCGCCCGTTCGCTGGCGTCGTAGGTCCAGGTGGCGTAGCGGTTGCCGTTCTCGTCGACGATGCCGGTCAGCGCATGCGGGAAGCTGGTATCTTCGTAGACGTATTGACGCGTGACCGCCTGCCCTCCGGTTACCTGCGCAGGCTTGGTGACGCCCGTCAGGTTGAACGCGGCGTCGTGCTGGTACGAATAGACGTTGCCGGCCGAATCTGTCACCGTCGCGACCGTCGCCTGGTTGTTGTAGGTGAACGTCAACTGGCGACCGAGGGAATCGGTCACTGTCTCCAAGCGGCCGGAGGTATCGTAGGCCAACGTCTGCTGCATCCCGCCGTACGCCTGCAACCAGAGCAGGCGGCCGTTGCTGTCGTAACCCTCGTCGACGGCGTCGCTGCCGTGCAGCGTGTAGCCGCTGGCGGTGGACTCAACCCAGTCGGTGACGTCGGGGTCGGCGGTGAAAACGTACGGGGCTGCGGTAGAAGTGGTCTCGAACGTTTCCACACGCCCGTTCGGCCGGTAGGCGTAAAGCGTGCGGAACGTCGTGCCGTTGGTGGTGACCGCCGCACTGAGCAAAAGCCTTCGCTCGTAGTAACTGGACCAGCCAGTGCCGAAAATCCCGAGATCGGATGAATTGCTGTTGTAGTAACGCTGAATGCGCAGCGGGAAGGTACCGGTGCCGACAAAATCGGTTTGGATCTCAAAGACGTTGCCGTTGGCCCCGTTGACCGGGTCCGAGCCGTTGATGGTCGGACCACCGCCGCCGGCGCATTTCTGGCATCGCTGCCCACGGTTTTTCTCTGGAATGGGGGAACCCGTCGGAGCGCAGCTGTTGCCGCTTAGCACGTAGCCGTCAATGCAATAGGCCGTGCCGTACATCGTGTTACCGCCGCCACACTGCCCGTTTTCAGATGCAGCCGCGAAAATACCCGTCGTCGGCCCATCTGGCTTCGGGAATATCTGGTAATAACATTGCAGCGATCCGTAGGGCTCAACTCCCCAGTGCTGGGAATAGCAAACCCACCACCCTTGTATGTCATCGCTCAAGGTGGAATATCGCGCTGAAGAGCAATAACCGTTGTTGTAATAGGGAGCACCGTACGCTGGAGCAAGCGTCTGGTCGGCGATTGCGATCGTTGAGGTCAGCGCCAGCAGCACAAGCGGCGCGATACAACGCAAAACGTCTTTGCTCATCACTCTCGCTCCCTTTTTTTGATGCCGAGCTTGGTATTTTCTTCCTAAAATATCTCAATCGTTATTAGTAATTGAACGCGCATTTCGTCAAGACCGTTTACAGCATCACGCCTCAGTCGTCAAATTTATCCGCTTCGCTCCGCCGTATAATACAAGTTCTTGATTTTTCAGAAACCAGTGATGTCGAATCCCGACTTTGAACGGTTGTGGCGGGAGTTTCCCAAGACCTTGCCGGAATTCGAGGCCGCCTTTCCCGGTGAAGCCGCCTGCCGGGCGTACTGGATCGAGGTGCGCTTCGGCGGTTTGGTTGCGTGTGCGCGCTGTGGCTACGCCCAACCCTACGCGCGCAGCAACGGGCGCTACGAGTGCCCGCGCTGCCACTACCAGACCAGCCTGACCGCCGGCACCGTGCTGCAGGGCACGCGCAAGCCGCTCAAGCTGTGGTTCCGGGCGTTGTGGGAGTTGTGCGTGCACAAACAAGGCGTCTCGGCCAAGGACCTGCAGCGGATCCTCGGGTTCGGTTCGTAAAACGGCTTGGACCTGGCTGCACAAGCTGCGCGCGGCGCTGGTGGAGCCGCGGCGTACGGCGTTGGCCGGCGCGGTGCAAGCCGACAAAGGGTTTCTGGCCGGCACGGGAGGTCCGGCGCGGGTGGGAAAATCCCTCGTGCTGGTAGCCGCCGAGCCCGGCGGGCGCATCCGGCTGCGTCGCGCCGAAACCAACGACGAGGCCACCCTCGGCGCGTTCCTGGCCGAGGCGGTGGCCCCCGACGCCCACGTGACCACTGACGGCTTGGCCAGCTACAACCGGCGCACGCTCACCACCCGGCGGCACACGATGACGGTGCAGACCGCCGCCGAGCGCGCCACCGCCGATGCCCTGCAGCACTGCCGCTGGGCGATCTCGAATCTCAAGCGCCGGTGGCTGGGCACCCATCACGGGGCGATCTCCCACAAACACGCCCAGGCCTACCTCGACGAATTCGTCTTCCGCTATAACCGCCGCAGACCACGGCATTGGTCGTTTAACCGCCCGCGCCTTGCAAAACCTCGTCTGCACCCCGCCGCTGACCATGAAACAGCTCGTGCACGGCCCTTCTGCCTAGGCAGCGGCGTAGCAAAGGGGATAGCCATGCTTAAACACATTAACCGGGATCCGCAGTGAAGGCTCTATTTTGGCGTATGTTCATACCTCGGCCCCGGAGTCGGTTAAACAAGGCTCAAAAAATATATATTATACTACAATCACTTTATATCTCATTACGGGCGGTCGCACCGTTAACGATCCGAAATATCCACCCGGCAGTTACACTTTTAACGGCATTGGATTTACATATGTTAATAAAGATGGGGGAATTTTTGATATCGAAAGGAGAGCGGGCGTAACGTTTGAAACAGATGTCCCTGAGGGATACTTCGATGGACAAGGCGGCCTGTTATCCTACGCCGAGTACGATGACATAATGAGTTATCTTCAGAAGCAGCCTTTTCACCTCGTGAAGGATTGGCGAGAATTCGTGCTCTCGAATCCTCGCCGCCTTCCGCCGTGCAAGATCAAGTGGACCGAGACGGACGATTATATGTCCCATTAACCGCATGCCGGACCGATCACCATCCGCCTTCGCAGACAGGGACCGGGCCGGCAACTGCGCGGACCCGGGAACGATCCCGTCAGATGATGATGTCGCCGCCGTCTCAAATCAGCGCCGGACGGAACCGTACGCGAGACGGCTCCAGGATCACGAGGTGGCCGGGCAGCTGCGCGACCAGATCGGTCGACGCGAGAAAGCGGCTCAGCACGCCGGCGACATGCGGCGCGTCGCTGTCGTCCGGGAGCCGCATCACCACCAGGCCGGGCGATTCGGCCGGCGGATAGACCCGGGTGTCGGCAAAATCCAGATCGCGGCTGACCAGCACGGCGCCCGTGGTGCGCGCGTAGGCCGCGATGCGTTCGCCGGCAGCATCGCGCAAGCCGGTGTCACGCACGTGCTCGGCGGCGTGCCCTCGTGCGCGTACGGCGCCCAAGGCGGTGCGCGGCATGTTCGCGTCGAGCAGAAACCTCACTCCGCGGCGGCCGGCAGTGCATGAAACGATTCTTCGCTCAGCCGCGCCTGCGCAAAACCGAGGGCGGCGCGGATGTCAGCGGCCGTCAGGTCATACTCGTGTTCGACCTCGTCAAAGCTCATGCCACTTGCCAGGCTCCCCACCACGATGGCCACCGGCACACGCGTGCCGCGGATCACCGGCTTGCCGTGACAAATGGTAGGGTCAATCGCAATTCGGTCGGGCGTGTTCATGCTGGTGGGCCTCACAATCGGACATCACAATCGGACATCAGACACGGTGGTTCACCAGGATGGATTTTACTCGGTCGCGACTTCCACCCGCACCTACAACCCTGCGACGCGCAAAAGGGATCGGCGCGCAAAAGGGATCGGAGTGAATAAATCCCCGAGCCCGACCAGCATTGTCGCCGGCGGCAGCAGCACCCTGACCTGGAGCAGCAGCAACGCGACCTCCTGCAGCGCCTCCGGCGCCTGGAGCGGGGCCGAGCCCGTCAGCGGCAGCCAGACGGTGTCGCCGACGCTGGCCGGCCTGCCTGCCGGACAGGCAGGCACCACCAGCGCCAGCCTGCACCAGTACAGCTATGACGCCGCCGGCCGCGTCACCGCCGACGGCGTGCACGGCTACAGCTGGAACGCCGCCGACGAGCTGGTCCAGATCGCCGGCGCGGCCACCTACGCCTACGACGCCCTGGGCAAGCGCATCAAGACCACGCTGGCCAGCGGCACGCTGGGGTAGGCTCTGTAGCCGCCGGGAGTATGCGTACGGGGATTTCGAGGTAAGCCTGTCGATCTTTGCGGGTCCAGTCGCCGACGCCGGTTACGGGTTTCAGCTCGAAGACTATCGCCCGGCGCTAAAATCGCCCGATGGATATCGTCGTCGAATGCTGCGGCCCCGCCGGCCGCTGGTGCGGGGCAGACCGCATCGAGTTGGCACTGCCGGCCGCGGCGCGGGTGGCGGATGCGCTGGAGCGCTTGGCGCAGCGTTTCCCGGAACTCGCCGCGCGCCGCGGCCAACTCGCCTGCGCGATCGGCGACCGCGTCGTGCCGGTGAACGAAACCCTGACCGCGGGGACGGTGCTGAGCCTGATCCCGCCGGTCAGCGGGGGATGAGCGTGCCCGCTTCGCAGCCGCCGGCTGCGGGATACGCAACCGCTCGGCCAGGGAGACCGATGGGTAAAAGCCGACTCCATCCAGGCCCCCTGCCCGCCCACGGCCCCGACGAACCGGTGTCGCCGGCGCACGGCGGCGAAGTGACGTTCTGCGGCCGCGTACGCGCTCATCACCGGGGCCGCGCCGTCAGCGCGATCGTTTATCACGCCCAGCGGCCTCTGGCGGAAGCACGGTTATGCGCGATCGAGACCGAAGCGGCCGAGCGCTTCGGCGTCGTCTGTCGCGTCGCGCACGCGATCGGCCGGCTCACGGTCGGTGAGATCAGCGTGGCGGTGCAGATCCGGGGTGGACACCGCGCCGAGTGCTTCGCAGCCTGCCGCTGGGCGATCGATACCATCAAGTCCAGCGTGCCGATCTGGAAAGAGGAACATTACGCCGACGGCTCAATCGAGTTCCAGGACGGCACGCCGCTGCGGGAGGTAGCCGACTGATGAAAGATGTCAGTGGAAAAGCCGTCACCCGCCGCATCGCCCGCGCGCAGGCGGTGATCGACATGCCGCCACCGGTGCTGGCGCTACTGCGCGAGCGGCGGCTGGAGAAAGGCGACGCGCTGGAGATCGCGCGCGCCGCCGGCAACCTCGCCGCCAAGCGCACGCCGGAGCTGATTCCGCTGTGCCACCCGCTGCCGCTGGAGCGCGTCGAGGTCGGTTACGTGTTCGCCGCGACCGGCGTCACCGTCGTCGTCGAAGTCGCCACGCACGCCCGCACCGGCGTCGAGATGGAGGCGCTGACCGCGGCCTGCGTCGCCGCGCTGACGCTGTACGACATGCTCAAGCCGCACGCCGGCACCGACCTGCGCATCCGCGATGTGCTGCTGCTGGAAAAGCACGGCGGCAAATCGGATTTCGTCCGCGGTGGCTGAAACCGCCGCCGGCGAGCTGCTGCGGCTGGACCAGGCGCTGGCGGCCTACGCCGCCGAGCTGCGCCCGCTGCCGGCACGGCGCGTGCGCATCGAACGTGCGCTGGACCGGGTGCTGGCCGACGATCTGGCGGCTCGTCACGATCTGCCGCATCACGACCAGAGCGCGCTCGACGGCTACGCACTGCGCGCCGCAGACACCGTGCGCGCCGGCGCCGGCACGCCGATACGATTGCGGGTGATCGGCGAACTGGCCGCCGGTCGCGCGGCGGAAGTCCCGCAGCTGCCGCCGCACGCCGCCTGGCGCATCTACACCGGCGCCTGGATGCCGCCGGGCGCCGACGCGATGATCGCGCAGGAGCGCGTCGCCCGCGAGGACGACGACATCCTGCTGGCCGCGCCGGTGGCCGCCGGTACCAACGTCCGCCGCCGCGGCGAGGAGCTGGCATCCGGCGCGCCGCTGGCCAGCGCCGGCCAGCGGCTGACGCCGGGGCTGCTGGCGGCGCTGGCCGCGGCCGGCCACGGCGAGCTGCCGGTGCGGCGGCGCCCGCGGCTGGCGGTCATCGATACCGGCGACGAGCTGACCGCGCCCGGCGCGCTGCTGGAACCCGGCCAGTTGCACGACAGCAACGGCGTGGCGCTGACGACGCTGCTGCAGCGCTGGGGCCTGCGCCCGCACAGCGTCGCGCGGGTTCCGGATCAACCGCAACTGCTGGCCGCGGCGCTGGCCGGCGCCGCAGCCGCCGACCTGATCGTCACCACCGGCGGCGCCTCGGTCGGCGACCGCGATCACCTCAAGCTGGTGGCGGCACAGCTCGGCTTCAAAACCGTGTTCTGGGGCGTGGCGCAATTGCCGGGCAAACCGCTGCTGTTCGCCCGCCGCGGGGCGCAGTTCCTGCTCGGCCTGCCCGGCAATCCGGCGGCGGTGGTGCTATGCGCGGCACTGCACCTGCGCCGGCTGGTCGATCTGCTGGAAGGCGTCGCGCTGCCATCGCCGCGCTGGCGCCACGGCGTGCTGAGCGCGGCGGTGCCGCCGAACCGCGCACGCGAGCGGCTGCTGCGCGTCGAACTGGACGAGGACAGCGACGGTCGTGCGCGCCTTGCGCCGCTGCCGCACCAGTCCTCGCACATGCTGTCCAACCTCGGCCGCGCGCAGGCGCTGGCGCGCATCCCCGCCGGCACCGAACCGCTGGCGGCCGGCAGCGTCGTCGCCTGGCTGCCGCTGTTCGAGGCTCTGGCATGAGCATGATCGATGGTTTGCGCGGCGCGCGGGTGGCGATCGCCGAGGCGCGCGAAGCCGACCTGTTCGCCGCGCTGCTGCAGCGTCACGGCGCGCGGGTGCTGCGCTGCCCGCTGGTGGCGATCGCCGATGCGCCGGACCCGGCGCCGGTGCTGGCCTGGATCGAACGCTTCAACGCCGGCTGCGACGACCTGATCCTGTTCACCGGCGAAGGCTTGCGGCGGCTGCTGACCTGCATCGACCGCCATCGCCCGCCGCTGCGCGCGGGCTTTCTCGCGCGTCTGGCCTCGGTCCGGCGCCTCGTTCGCGGACCGAAGCCGGAACGCGCGCTGCGCGAGCTGGGTCTGAAAGCGGATCGGCTGGTCGAGCCGGCCACAACCGACGGTCTGATCGCCGCGCTGCAGAGCCTGGAACTGACCGGCCACCGGGTTTGCGTACAGCTTTACGGCGGCGAGCCGAACCCGCCGCTGATGACGGCATTGCAGGCCGCCGGCGCACAACCCGATCCGGTATGGCCGTACACCTATGCGCCGGCCAGCGCCGATCCGGCGGTGCTGGCGCTGATCGACGAACTGACCGCCGGCAAACTGGATGCGATCGCCTTCACCAGCGCTGCCCAGGTCGAACGGCTGTTCGCAGTCGCCGCAGCCGCCGGCCGCGAAGCCGGGCTGCACACAGCGCTAGCGCGCGTCGTGGTCGCCGCGGTCGGCCCGGTGGTCACTCGAGCGCTGGCCCGGCGCGCAGTGCGCATCGACGCCGAGCCGGCTGGACGCCCGTCGCTCAAACCGCTGACCGCGGCACTGGCCGCGGCGCTGGCTAACCCGAAGTTGTTCCCGAATTTCCCCTGAGTGTTGACCGAAAGTTGTTGCGGGAGAACGGGTTGCAGGGTTTTTGCGCGTCTGGATAATGTCATAGTGTAGCCATGTATCTGCTTGTATTCCGTTCCGGACGGAGTACAATGCGCG
>JAGWMX010000088.1 GCA_028871525.1 Gammaproteobacteria bacterium | reverse complement strand
GCGACTCCAGGCATCGGTACTTGATCAGCGCGATTCCGCCGCCCTCTCCACCGAGACGGCGCACCCGACGAACATGACAGCAGCGCCGTCGAGGGCGGTGAATATGTCTCGTAATTGGCGACGAAAAGGTGACGAAAATATATTCTGCCCCCCGTCCGGGGGCTGGCACTACATTTTTGTACGGTTCCATACTGACTCCAAGCTGATTTGAGCTGCAGCCAATGAATTCGGTCCGCGTGTGAAATCTGCAAATCAGCCTCGCGTGGCTTCTTGATGTTGTTTTGACGCAGTGGGGGCATAGGGGATGTCGGGAAATCGAGTTGACGCCCAGCGGCGGGCAAAACAAAGGCCGGCGCGAAGGCCGGCCTTGGGGTTGCTGGAGGGCGGGGACGCGGATCAGTCGCCGAGTTCCTTGACCGCCTGGATCATCTGCACCATGACTTTCTGTGCGTCGCCGTAGACCATATTGCAGTTATCCCGGTAGAACAGTTCGTTCTCAACGCCGGAATAGCCCTTGCCCTGGCCGCGCTTGACCACGTACACCTGTTTAGCCTGATCGACGTTGAGAATCGGCATGCCGTAGATCGGGCTGGTCTTGTTGCTGCGCGCGGCCGGGTTGACGGTGTCGTTGGCGCCGATCACCAGCGCCACGTCGGCTTCCTTGAACTCGCCGTTGACGTCTTCCATGTCGTAGATGACGTCGTAGGGCACGCCGGCCTCGGCCAGCAGCACGTTCATGTGCCCCGGCATGCGGCCCGCCACCGGGTGGATCGCAAACTTGACGTCGACGCCGGCGTCCTGCAGCAGTTTCACGAACTCGTAGAGTTTGTGCTGGGCCTGGGCTACCGCCAGTCCGTAACCCGGAGCGATGATGACCTTGGAGGCATAACGCATCTGCACCGCCGCGTCGGCGGGTTCGGTCGGCTTCAGGCTGCCGGCAATTTCGCTTTGTGCCTCGCCGACCGCGCCGAAGTTGGAAAACAGCACGTTGCGCACGCTGCGGTTCATGGCCTTGGCCATCAACAGGGTCAGCAGCGTGCCGGCGCTGCCGACCACCATGCCGGCGATCATCAGCGCCGGATTTTGCAGCACGAAGCCCTCGGCGCCGACCGCCAGGCCGGTGAAGGCGTTGTACAGCGAGATCACCACCGGCATGTCGGCGCCGCCGATCGGCATCGTCATCAGCACGCCGAAGATCAGCGTGACGACGAAGAACGCCGCGGTCAGCGCCGGCGGCGCGTGGCCGTGCGCGCCGAACACGATGTACAGCCCGAGGATCACCGCGATCAGCATCACCGCGCCGTTGAGCGCCTGCTGGCCCTTGATCCGCCAGGTCTTATCGATGCGGCCGTCGAGCTTGGCCCAGGCGATCACGCTGCCGGCGAAGGAGACGCCGCCGATCAGCGCGCCGAGCACGGTGACGAACAGCCGCACGTACTGGGTCGGTTCTCCGGCCGCGGTGGGCGCGAACAGCTCGGAGGCCGCGATCAACGCCGCCGCGCCACCGCCCAGGCCGTTGTAGATCGCCACCATCTGCGGCATCGCGGTCATCGCCACCCGCTTGCCGCTGATCCACGCCCAGATCAGGCCGATGGCCAGCGCGATCGCCGCCAGGATCAGGTTCAGCGTCAGATGGGGGCGTACCGCTGCGGGGACCTCGAAGGCGTACAGAAAACTCGCCGCCACCGCCACCGCCACGCCGACGCCGGCGACGACGATGCCGGAGCGCGCGGTGACCGGGCTCGACATCCGCTTGAGCCCGTAGATGAACAGGAAGGCGGCCGCGATGTAACTGGCGTCGATGATGAGCTGTGCGTGCATGGCGGGCGAGATCGTGCTTATTTTTTCTTGTCGCTGGCCTTGAACATTTCCAGCATGCGTTCGGTGACCACGTAGCCGCCGCCAGCGTTGGCGGCGCCGAACAGCACGCCGACGAAGCCGATCGCCTGCTCCAGCGGGGTGGTGGCGTTGATCAGCGCATAGATCGCGCCGACCACGACGATGCCGTGCACGAAGTTGGAGCCGGACATCAGCGGCGTGTGCAGGATCGACGGCACGCGGCCGATAATCTCGTAGCCGGTGAAGGCGGCGAGCATGAAGATGTAGAGGGCGACGAAGCCGGTCAGGGTGGTGTGCACGTCCATCGGAAATCTCCCGGAAATTGCGCTACCGCGCCTCGATTCGTCGGCGACCCGTCGCCAACGTTTGGCTGTGTCGGCATGGCGTTAACAGGCTCTAGTGTCCTGAGTCGGAAATTCTCATGCGAACTCGCCGGTCTTTTTCGCGCCTGGCGGCGTTGCGCCTCCTCGCCATAGGCCCACTATGACTCGTCGTCGCGCCTTGCCAGTCACGAAAAATCCTCGGCGACTTCATCAAGGAATCTCCGACTCAGGACACTAGGCGGGCGCGACGGCTTTTTGGGCCGCCTCGTTTTTGATCTCGCCGGCGTGGGTCAGGCAGGCCTTGGCCAACACCTCGTCGTCCCAGTCGATCGCGAGAGAGCCGTCCTTGATGAACAGTTCCAGCAGGTTGATCTGATTCTTCGAATACAGTTCGCTGGAGTGCTCGGCCAGCAGACTCGGCACGTTCAGCGGCGCGACGATGGTGGTGTTGCCGACGGTGATTGTCTCGCCGGCCTGGGTCAGTTCGCAGTTGCCGCCGCCCTCGGCGGCGAGATCGACGATCACGGACCCGACCTTCATGCCCTCGACCTGGGCCTTGGAAATCAGCTTCGGGCTGGGCCGGCCGGGAATCGCCGCGGTGGTGATGATGGCGTCCGCCGCCTGGATGTGTCTGGTCAGCGTCTGCGCGACTTTGGTCTTCTCCTCGGCGGTCAGTTCGCGCGCGTACCCGCCGGTGCCGCGCGCGTCGACGCCGGTGTCGACGAACTTGGCGCCCAGCGATTCAGCCTGCTCCTTGGTTTCCGGGCGCACGTCGTAGCCCTCGACCATCGCGCCGAGCCGGCGTGCGGTGGCGAGCGCCTGCAGACCGGCGACGCCCAGGCCCATCACCAGGATCTTGGCCGGACGGATCGACCCCACCGCGGTGGTCATCATCGGGAAAATGCGCGACAGATTGGTAGCGCCGAGCAGCGCCGCGTAGTAGCCGGCCAGCGCCGCCTGGCTGGAGAGGGCGTCCATCGCCTGCGCCCGGGTGATGCGCGGAATCAGCTCCATCGCAAAACAGGTGATCTTCTTGTCGCGCAGCAGCCGCACCAGCTCCGGCTCTTTGTGTGCGTAGACGAAGCAGATCAGCACCGCGCCTTCCCTCATCGCGGCCACCACCTCGGACGCCGGCGGTTGCACCGCCAATACCACGTCGGCGTCGCCGACCATACCCTGCGGATTGGCGATGACGTTGACGTTCTTGTAAGCCGGGTCGGGCTGGCGCGCGCCGGAGCCCGCGCCGGCCTGCAGGCTGATGGCGACGCCGAGCTTTTCGAAGCGGGCGACGACGCCCGGCACCAGCGCGACGCGCTTTTCTCCCGCCCGTGTCTCTTTGAGTACCGCGACCTTCACCGGCATGGCTGTTCTTAAGAGTCCCTGTTCGAGAGCTTTCGATGCGAAGCCTGAGGGCCCCGCTTGCGAAAGTCTAGCGGATGCCGACGGCGGGCACATCGTTACACGCAGCGGGGATGCGGGCCCGAAGAATGCGTCAGTCCAGCGGCGGGCGCAGGATGCGCAGTGCTGGTCGGTCGTGCAGATCCGCGATCGAGAAATACAGCAGGCCGGAGGCCAAATCCGCCTCGACCGCGTGCGCGTTCGGGCCGACCAAGCCGCGCCGCAGCGGTTGCAGGCGCCCGTCGGCAACCACGAACACTGCCGCCGCCCCGCTTTCGGCAGCGACGATCAGCCGATGGCGGTGAGCATCCAGCGCCAGCACGTCGGGGGTTCTCGCCGAGCTCGAGCGGCGGCTGCACACCGGCTGCAGATCAGGAAGCCACAGCGCCAGCAGCGGGCGTTGCCGTCGCAGGCGACGAAGGCCAGGCGGTCGGCGGCATCCGCCGACAGGCCGTGGTCGTGCCGGCAGGCCGGCGGTAGCGCGGCGCGCTGGACGATCGCCAGCGTTTCCGGGTCCATGGCGACGATCTGGCTTTTCGTCTGCACCTTGATCGGCGCTCCACGCAGGTGTGCAAAAGGTCGCGTCCAACGAGGGGGAACCCAAGATGTCTCATGCCGGCTTCGTCGCCGAGTGTGGCCGTCATCTGGTGCATAGCCGAGCGTTGCCGCTCACCGTCTCGGCACTGCCTCGCTCGCCGGAGACGAGCAGCCGGCCGAGCCGGGCAAAGGCAGGTCAACGAACGGCGGCAACCCCGCTGTGTGAGCGATGATGGGCGCCGCCGCGCACAGCGCAGAGCCGAGCAGCGCGGCCGATCCGGGTACAGCGCCTTGTCGGCTCATTGCGTCATCCTCGACGCCGACTGCAGCCAACGCAATGCCATGCCGGGCAGCAGCAACAGGCTCAGCAGCGTGGACGAGATCAGGCCGCCGAGCAGCACGATGGCCATCGGGCCTTCGACTTCGTGGCCGGGCTGGCCGCTGCTGACGGCGATCGGCAGCAGGCCCAGCGCGGTCAGCAGCGCGGTCATCAGCACCGGCGTCAGCCGCTCGCGCGCGCCGCGCAGCGCGGTGTCCAGATTCCATTTCTGGCTTTCGTCGACGAGCAGATGCTGGTAGTGGGCAAGCAGCAGGATGGCGTTGCGCGCGACCACGCCGAACAGCGCCACCAGCCCGACCAGCGCCCCCAGGGTCAGCACGCCGCCGGTGGCGGCCAGCGCCGCTACCCCGCCGACCAGCGCGAACGGAATGTTGACCAGCACCAGCCCGACGCGGCGGGCTTCTCCGAAGGCGATGAACAGCAGCAGAACGATGGCGACCAGCGCCACCACCGCGGCCAGTGCCAGCGCGCGGTCGGCCGCTGCCTGCGCCTGGGCGGCGCCGCCGAAGTGCAGATAGACGCCCCGCGGCAGCTTGACCTGGGTGGCGATGGCGGCCCGCGCGCGGGCGACGAAACCGGTCAAGTTGGCGGTGCTCGGGTTGGCGGTGATGACTTGGCGGCGGATGCCGCCCTCGTGCAGGATCAGCGCACGGCCGTCGCCAGCCTCGACGTCGGCGACCTTGGCCAGCGGCACCAGCGCGCCGGTAGTGCTGCGCAGCAGCAGGCTGCCCACCTGCTGCGGATCGCGCGCCTGCTTGCGATCCATTACCACCGCCACCGGCACGCTGCGGTCGCCGTGGTAAATCTGGGCGACGGTCGCACCCTGAAACGCGGTCTCGATCGCCTGCAATACCGGCAGCGGCTGCAGGCCGTAGGCGGCGAGCCGATGGCGGCGCAGCCGCAGCCGCATCAGCGGACCGGACGGCGGCGCCTGCAGCCGTACCTGCGCGGCGCCCGGCACCTGCCACAGCACCCGCGTTACCGCCGCCGCGGCGCGATCGATGGCTGCCAGGTGCTGGCCGAAGACGCTGATCACCACCGGCGCGGTCTGGCCGGTCAGCGACTCGCCGATGCGTTCTTTCAGGAAAGTGTTGACCTCGTACTGCGCCCCCGGCACCGCGGCGGCGATGTCCAGCAATTGCCGCTCGACGCGCCGCGGGTGGCGTACGCCGGCGGCCGTCAGGCGCACGTCGATCTCGCTCTGGTTGGGCTGGTGGGTGTCGGCGACGCGCGCGGCGCGGCCGATGTTCTGACCCACGGAGGCGACGCCGGGGAGCTTTAGTATTTCGGCCGACAGCCGCTGGCCGAGCTGCTGCATCGCCGCCAGCGACGTCCCCGGCGGCGCGTTGACGTGGACGATGAAGTCGCTCTCGCGGAACGCCGGCAGCAGCTCGCCGCCGAACAACGGCAGCACCGCCAGCGCCACCAGACCCATGACGAGACTGCCCCCCAGCAGCGCGCGTGGGTAGCGCGACAGCACCCGGATCGCGCGCGCCTGCAGATCCTTGAGGCAGGTCAGAAAGCCCGGCTCGGCGCGGTGCCGCACGCGAGCGAGTAGCAGTAGGCACAGCGCCGGCGTCACCGTCAGCGCCACCCCCAGCGAGGCCAGTACCGCCAGGCTGAAGGCCAGCGCCAGCGGCGCGAAGAACGCCCCCTGCACACCGTGCAGCGCCAGCACCGGCAGGAACACGGCCAGCACTACCAGCGTGGCGTAGACGATCGGCGTGCGCACTTCGAGGCTGGCGTGCAGGATATGTGCGGCCCGCTGGCCGGCGGCCGGCGGCCGTTCGCGCAGCCGTCGCAGCACGTTCTCGACGTCGATCACCGCGTCGTCCACCACCACGCCCACCGCCACCGCCAGCCCGCCCAGCGTCATCGTGTTGAGGCCCTGCCCAAGCCAGCGCATCACCGCCGCCGCGGCCAGCAGCGACAGCGGGATGGAGATGAAGGAGATCAACGCCGCGCGCCATTCGCGCAGGAACAGCAGCAGCGTCGCCGCCACCAACAGAATGCCGATGACCAGCGAGCGGCCCAGCGCGTGCAGCGCGGTGCGCACGAAGTCCGCCGGCTGCTGCAGGTCGCGGTGAATGGCGACGCCATCGCGCGCGGCCAGCGGCTGCAGCTCGTCCAGCGCAGCGTTGACCGCGCGGGTGGTGGTCAACGTGTTGGCGCCGTACTGGCCGATCACCAGCAGGTAGACGCCGGGATGGCCCATGATCAGCGCTGTGCCCACCGGCGGCTCATCGCCGTAACCGATGTCGGCGACATCGCGCAGCAGCAGCGGCGGGTGGCCGGCGCGCTCGCGCACCACGGTTTCGCCGAGCTCGGCTGGCGTGGCCGCCTGGCCGTCACTTGCCAGCGTCACCCGCTGGGTCGGGGTTTCGACGAAGCCGGCGCCGGCGATGCCGGTGGCGTTGCGCACCGCGGCCAGCACCTGCGGCAAAGCCAGATGCAGCGCTGCCAGCCGCGGCGGATCGATCTCCACCTGCAACTGGCGCGCGTGGTCACCCCACAGGTTGAAGTCGGCGACGCCGGGCACCGCCAGCAGCCGCGGTGTCACCGTCCAGCGTACGAAGTCCTGCAGCGCGCGTGGCGACAGGCGCGTGCTGGTGAAGCCGATGCCTTCGATCACCAGCGTCGACGACGACAGCGGCGACAGCGTCGGCACGCCGATCCCGACCGGCAGCAGCGTCGCCGCCGCCGCCAGCTTCTCGCCCACCAGTTGGCGCTGCCGGTACGGATCGACGCCGTCGTCGAAGACGATCTGGATCTTCGACAGGCCCTGCATCGAGAACGAGCGCAGCGCGCGGGTGTGCAGCACACCGGACAGCGTCGTCTCCAGCGGCCGCGTCACCAGCGCTTCCACTTGCCGTGGCGCCAGGCCCGGCGCCTCGGTCTGCACCGTTACCTGTGGCGGCGCGAACTCGGGGAACACCCCGTAGCGCGCGCCGCGCAGCGCCGATACGCCGAGCACCAGCAGCAGCGCCGAGGCCGCGACGACCACTCCGGCGTGCGCCAGGCTGCGGCGGACGATGGCGGTGAGCATCAGTCGTCGTCTCCGTCGCCACGCATGGCTCCGGTTTTTTTGCCGCCGCGGCCGGGCGACGGCGCCTGCTGCGCCCACCACAGCGCGTCGGCGCCGTCGACCACCAGCGCGGCACCGGGGGCGATGTTGGTGACCGCCGCCCAACCGTCGCCACGCGGCGCCAGCAGCGTCAGTGCGTGCGCCTGGAAGCGCTCGGGCACCACTCGCACGTAGGCGTACGGCCGGCCGCCGATGCGCACGATGGCGCTTTCCGGCACCTGGATCGCGGCGCGTTCGGTGCCAGCCAGCCGCAGCCACACGCGCAGCGTCTGGCCCGGCCGCAGCCGCCGTGCATCGGCGCCGTCCACCCGCAGCAGCCAGGCCGGCGCCTGCAGCTCGGGGTCGACGTTCGGCGCCCGCTCCAGCACCTCGGCCGTGATCGCCGCACCGCCGTCGAGCGCGCGCAGCGTCGCCGCCGTCGGCGCCGCGCCGGCAGTGGCGGCCGGGGCGTCGGCGCGCACCAGCACGGTGGCGCCGTCGGCCAGCCGCGTGCTCAAGCGAGCCTGTTGCGCGGGCTTCAGGCCGGCCAGTGCCGCACCCCAGTCGAGCCGCAGCACCTGCCGCAACTGATCGCGCACCAGCGCGTCGGCGCGCGCGCGCGCCTGCGCCGCCTGCAGCGCTTTCAACGAGGTGTTGCGGCCGGCGGCGTACAACCGCCGCAGGCGCTGCGCTTCGGCCGCCGAAGCCGCCGCCGTCGCCTGTGCCGTCTGCAGTCGTGCGATCAGCGACAACCACGGCTGCGGGCTCAGCGCCCGCCCCAGCGCCGTGACTTGCGGTGGCAAGCGCACCGCTGTGGCCGGCTGGATGCGTACGCCGAGCCGGGCTTGGTCCGGCTGTTCCAGTTTCACCGGCGGCATGGCGCCGGTGGCCGCCGCCGGTGCCGTGACGACGAGGGCGAGTACTGGCAGCAGCGCCCGCAGCAGCCGGGGATTGGGGTGCGATTTCATGGTGAGGCGTCCGCTGTAGTCGGATGGGTCAGCCGCGCGGTCAACGCGATCTCGGCTTCGTTGAAAGGGTGGTGCAGCGCGTCTTCCAGCGCACCCCGCGCGGCCTGCGCCTGGAAATCCGCGCGCAGGGCGGCGAGGCGGGTCTGCTCGGCTGCGATACGAGCGGCGAGCAGCGCGGATCGATCGCTCTCACCGAGATCGAAGTGCTGCCGTGCCGCCTGCAACTGTCGTTCGGCTAGCGGCAGTTGCTGTTGTTTGAAGCGTCGTGCGATGGCGGCGGCGCGGCGACTGCGGTCGCGCGCGGCCGCGATCTCGGCCAGGATCTGCGCCTGCACCGCCTCCAGGCGGGCACCGGCCTGCGCCCGCCGCGCCTTGGCCTGCGCGATCGGCCCCTGGTTCTGGTTGAAGATCGGCGGGTTGAAGCGGAGTTCGAGCGGCAGCTTGCGCACGCCGTGGTCCCAGACGTAGCCCGGCTCCACCTCGACGCCGGGGTACTGGCGGTCGACCTCGATGCGCAGTGCCTGTTCCGCGGCCTGGTAATCGGCCAACGCGCGGGCCAAGTCGGCGCGCGACAGCAGCGCCTGCGTCTTCAGGGACTGGAGTTGTTTTTCGCCGACGGCCGGGACTGAAGCCCAATCCGACCAGATCGGCGCCAGCACCGGCAGCGCAGCGACCGGAACCCCGATCACCGCAGCCATGTTGTGCCGCGCGGCGGCGGCGCGACCGCGCATCGCATCGCGCTGCTGCGCGGTGGCCAGCGCCTGGGCCTGCGCCAACCGAGCCTGCGGCGCGGCAGTTTCCCCGGCCTGCACCTGGGTCTGCAACAGTTCGGCGAGCCGCTGCGCATCGCACGCCTGACGGTCGAGCACGGCGCCGGCTTGTTCGGCGTAGCGTGCCGTCAACAGCGCCTGCCGCAGCCGGCTGCGCACTGACCACACGCTATCCGCCAACTGCCAGCCCGCCGCCTGGGTGTAGAAGTGCGCCTGCAAGCGCTGCGCGTGCCGCAGGTGGGTCTGCGGCAGCAACACCCGCACCAACACGCCGTATAGCCAGGGGGCGATGCCAGCGCTGCCGGCGGCCAGCGCGTATTCCCCGCCCAGCGTGAGCTGTGGGTTGGGATACTGGCGCGCGGTGATCTCGTCGGCGCGCGTCACCAGCAGCCGGCTACGCGCGGTGGCGATGTCGGGAGAATAAAACAGCGCCGCCAGCAGCAGGTCGCCGCGGGTCCAGCGCTGCGGCGGCCACCGCGAGACGCCGAACCGGGTGGCGTAGCGCGCCGGCGCCGGAGCGTCGAGACGGCGGTTTTCCAGCCGCCACGCCTGCCGGGACAGGTCGACTGGCCGGGGGTGATAGCTGACGCAGCCGACCACCAGGGCAGCCGCCAGCGCCACGAACGCGCGTTTCATCGGTGCAGCCTAGTGTCGTGTCTCAGAAATTCGCATGCGAATTCGCCGGTCTTTTTCGCGCCTGGCGGCGTTGCGCCTCCTCGCCATATGTCCAATATGTCTCGTCGGCGCGCCTTGCCAGCCACGAAAAATCCTCGGCGACTTCATCAAGGAACTTCAGAGACACGACACTAGCGGTGCACCGATGAAAAAAGCCGATCAGACGGATGACAGATTTGTCATTCGGTCGCCGCCGGGAAATACAGGGTGACGGTGGTGCCGACGCTGGGACGGCTGGCGATGGACACGTGGCCGCCGTGCAGCTCGAGAATCGAGCGCACGATCGACAGGCCTAAGCCGCTCCCTTGGCTGACGTTCTCGCCGCCGCGGTCGCGGGCCGGATCGGCACGGTAGAAGCGTTCGAAGATATGCGCCAAGTGTTCCGGCGCGATGCCTTTGCCGCGATTGGTTACATAAATCTTCACGCCCCCGTCCAGCGGCTCGAGGCCGACCGTGACCGTCGAGCCGGGCGGCGCGTGGCGCACGGCGTTGGCCAGCACGTTGGAAAGCGCCTGGCGGAACAGCAGCGGATCGGCGACCACCTCGGCCGCGCCCCTAAACTCGATGCGCACGCCGCGCGCCGCGGCGCTGGAGGCGTGTTGGGCGATCACCCAGCCGGCGGCCTCCGCGGTGGCGAAACGTTCGCGCTTGAGCGCCAGGTCAGCGCGTTCGGCGCGTGCCAGAAACAACAGATTTTCGATCAGCGCGCCGAGCCGCCGGCAGTTCTCCAGGCCGGATTCCAAGGTGGCGCGATACTCGGCGGCGCTGCGCGGCCGCGCCAGGCACACCTCCAGCTCGCCGCGCAGGTTGGACAGCGGCGTGCGCAGCTCGTGGGCCAAGTCAGCGGAAAAGCGCGACAGCCGCCCGAAGGCTTCCTCCAGCCGCGCCAGCATGATGTTGAAGGTGTCGACCAAGCCGACCAGCTCGCGTGGCCACGACAGGGTTTCGGGGATGCGCGCCGCCAGCCGCGCTGGCGTCACCGCCTCGGCGGCGCGCGCGATGCGCGATAGCGGCGCTAGCGCCCGCGCCGACACCCAGCGTCCGGCGAGCACCAGCAGCGGCACCAGCAACAGGAAGAACACCGCCAGTGCGCGGTGAAACTCGGCAATGAGCGCGTCGTCACGGCTGACGTCGAGCGCGAGCTGGACCGTCAGCGGTCCGCCGGCGCTGCGCAGCGGAAGGCTCGCCAGCAGCCAGCGATGGCCGGAAGCGGTCAGCGGGCGCAGGTCTGCGCGGGTGAGAGCGCCGGCGGCCGGCGGCGGGAAGCGCGCCGGCGGCAGCGTGCGCGCCATGCCCGGCGTCTGCCCCAGCAGCTGACTGCCTGCGAGCACCCGCGCCTGGTACTGGCGCAGCCGGGTGCCGGCAGTTTCCTTGAGAATCTCGGCCAGCAACGAATGCGGATCGCCGCTGGCATCGTCGAGATCGGCCTCAAGCTCGGCGGCTTTAGCCTGCAAGAAGCGCAGGTGCTCGATCTCGAAGTTGTCGGCCAGCTTCCAGTCGACGAGGCCCGCGAACAGTGCCACCGCGGCCATTGCGCCGAGCGTGTAGAGCAGCGTTAGCCGCGCTGCGATCGACG
>JAGWMX010000006.1 GCA_028871525.1 Gammaproteobacteria bacterium | reverse complement strand
TCAAGGCCACCAGGTGGCCGGTGCCGGGATCGTAGCCGAGGCTGCGGCTGCCGCGCGCCGTCGTAACCGTCGCCAGCCGCCCGCCGCGGTCGTAGGCCAGCTCGATGCGCTGGCCGTCCGGACGAACAATCGCGGTCAACTGCTGGGCCTGGTTGTATTCGCGCCTGGTGACGTCGGCCGGCAGGCCGACGTCGGGCGGATCGTAGGCGCTTTCCCGATCGACCGCGTTGTAGTCGAATTTGTGCGCGGGCCGGCCCGGTGGGGTCACGGCAATCAGGTTGCCGGCGGGATCATAGACAAAACCGATGGCGCGGCCGTCGGGCAGAATCTGGCGAATGAGCCGGCCCAGTGCATCGTAGTCGAAGGTGCTGACACGGCCGAGAGCGTCGGTGACGGTGTGCACGTAGCCCTCGGGGGTGTAGCTGAATCGGGTGACGCGCTGGTCGCCGCCGCTGCCTTCCAGCAGGCGGCTCAGGTTGCCGGCGGCGTTGTATTCAAAGCCGCGCACGGTGCCGAGCGGATCGGTGCTGCTTGCGACCAAGCCTTGCGCGTTATAGGTAAAGCCGGCGCTGCGGCCGGCCGGCGTGGTGAGCGCGGTCAGGTTGCCTTTGTCGTCGTAGCCCAGCGTGGTGATCTGGCCGAGGCTGTTTTGGATGCTGGTGGGCCTGTTGAATCGGGGCTCGTAGGTCAACGCGGTGGTGCCGCCCAGCACGCCGTCAGTGACGGTCAAGAGGTTGCCGCGTGGGTCGAAGGTTTGGGTCGTCACCGCGCCGTCGGGCGTGGCGATGCGCAGCGGGTTGCCGTCCGGGTCGCGGGCGATGGTGGTGGTCAATCCGGCCGGATCGGTGATGCGGGTGGCGCGACCGAAGGTGTCGGTCACCACCTGGCGCACGCGGCCTGCGCCGTCGGTGAAGGTGCTTACCGCGGCCGGCGGGCGTACCGCGGGCGCGGGGTTGGCGGCGCTGCCCAGGCCGCTGGCCGGATCGACGAAGCCGACGCTTTGCGCCGTGGTGACCGCGCGGGTGGAACCATCCGGCCAGGTCGCACCCAGCAGGCGACCGGTCGCGTCATAGGTCCGCGTCACGGTAAAGCCGCGGGGGTCGGTCTCGGCGGTCATCAGGTGACGTTGGTCATAGGTGAAGCGGCGTGTGCTGCCGTCCGGGAGCTGGACTTGCGTCAGGTCGCCGGCGGAATCAAAAGTAAAGCGGGTGATGCGGCCGGCCGGGTCGGTGACAGTGGCGAGCCGATCGCCGGAATAGGCGAGCGTCGCGATCTGGCCGACGGGGTCGGTGATGGAGATCAAGCGCTGCTGATCGTCATAGGCGTAGGTGGTGGTGTTGCCGTCGGGGTCGACCACCGAAGTCTCCAAGCCGTCGGCGTTGAAGTGCTGCTGCGTGCCGTCCTTCAGGGTACGGGTGAAGCTGTGGTCGGAATTCTCCAGCAGCGACGTGAAATCGCCCCGCTCGGGATCAAACTTGCAGGGTGCTGTGGAGCACTCGATCTGCGCCCCGGACGCCACCCACACCGCGCTCGACACGGAACCGGTTCTTCTCTCCGGGGACGAATCCATTGCAACCAGCCCATTGCCTTCGTTGAGCTTCCAATAACCAATCAGCCCCGGTTCCGTTCCCCCAAGCGATCTGGACATATCGGCGCGGATCTGGTCGGCGGAACGCGCATAGCTCCAAATCCGCAACTCATCCAGATCACCGTCAAGAGCTTCCTGGCCGATGGGATCAAGCCCCGCCGACAACCAGTTTCCCGGATCTAGCTTGCCGGTAGCCTGGCCTACGAGTTCACCGTTGATGTAGAGCTTTGCCGTGGTGCCGTCATAGGTCCCGGCAATGTGTGTCCATACACCCGCAATGGAATTGGGGGAAATAATGTTGGCGGAACCGATACCACCGCACCCTGACGGATCGACAGTAAACCAGACCTGGCCAGTACTCAGGAGACGAAGAATACTACCCTGTTGGCAACTGAAACCCTGCAGCATGGATCCGAATATGTGCGACGTGGACGTTTTCGGCTGGATGCGGGCCCAGACTTCATAGGTGTGCGTTTGCGGCAGGCTTATGGGCCCGAACGAAAGACCGCTGTTTGCGCCGTTGAAATGCAGCGCCGTCCCAGAGTCGGCGGAGAAATATGTGCGATAGCCGCCATTGCCGTCGTCAATCATTACGCGGAGCTTCGACGAGCGGTGCAGACGCTGCAGGCCCGCCAACCCCCAACCCGCGCCGAAGGCGCTGTCGCGGCCGTTGATCAGGGGAATCTCGCCGGAGACGACCGACGACACACGCGAGTTTGCGTAGTTGCTCGTCAAGGTAATGCGGTAGGGGTACACGCCCGTGGGCAATCGGGCGGCGTTGATCCCCGCCGCGCCGCGCAGGGTTTCGTCTTTGTTTTCACTGAAGCCCGCGGTCGAGACGTAGGTCTCCCCACTTTCGCTGACGCCGCCAAACGCCAAACGATAGGACACCGTCGGCGGCACCGCGGCGCGCACCGGGATGGTGAGATCGAAGGGGATCAGCGGATAGGGATCGGCGCGCTCGCTCCGATAGACGAAGCGCAGGCCGCGGGTCTGACCCTGGGACACGACACCCGGCAGCGCGAAGCTGGTGCTCAGGCAGCCGGTCTGGCTGGTGACGAAGGAGCCACTAGGCTGCGTGTCCTGGCACGACGGCGTTTGGGTCGGGCCGGGCTTGGCAGGCACGTCGCCGTTGCCGCCCGCGGCCGGCGGCAACACCGCGTGCCAGTCCGCCGCGCGCACACCGCCGGAGACGGTCTCGATGCGTTGGCCGTCGGCGGTGACCCGACCGGTGCCGACCACGGTGAACCCGCCGGTGTTCGGATCCAGTGACCAAATGTCCACCTCGCTGCCGGGTGCCAGAGCATCGATGTTGGGGAAGCTGATCGGCACCGGGCTGATGAAAGTGACGCCCACCGGCTGGATCGTCACCAGCAGGCCCGGGTCCAGCGTGTCCGGTAGCGGCGCCGGGGAGAAACCGCGCGGCACCGGCGAGATGGACAACTGCCCGGCGAAATCGCCGCCGCCCGGTCCCTTGGCGGTGTGCGGCGGCACCACCAGCTTGATGCCGAGCGCGGGGTTTTCGACCACGGTGGTCTGGTTGGGGTCGACCGTCGTCATGCTGGCGGCGGCGAGCCGCGGCAGGTAGATCGAGCGCGGCGGCTGGTTGAGGGCGTGCGGCTCCAGAACTTGTTGCTGGTGGAAGTTGGCGTAAGCGGCGCCGCCGGGCCCGGCCGCGGCGGTGGCACTGTTGATGCTCAGCACCTGGTCGCCGGCGGGCAGATTCGACAGAGTGAAGAAACCCTGGGCGTCCGAGGTGGCGGTTTGTCCGCTGCCGACGAACGTCACTGTCGCACCGACCACCGGCACCGTGCCGCCGGCCGCCGCGGCGTCGGCGTCGAGCAGTCGGCCGCGGAAACGCGTGGGCGCACTGCCGTCCGGCGCGGGAACGGTGAAGGTGACGGCCTGCGTGACCGTGTCCTCGCCGTCGCTGACCGAAAACTCCAACGAGAAGCTGCCGACTTGGTCACTGGCCGGCTTAAAAATGAACACGCCGCTGGCGCTGTCCAAACTGGCGTGCTCCGGCAACGGTAGCGGCCGGACGCCGTAGATCAGCGGCGCGCCCTGCGGATCGTGGGCCGTGAGCACAACGCGCAGGGTCTGGCCGACGGGCACGGTCTGGTCGGGAATCGAGTCGAATACCGGCGGCAGGTGGCCGACGGCCAGCTCGATCCGCGCGCTCAGGTTGCCGGCCGCGTCGCGCACTTCGATGGCGATGCGGTCGCCCGGTCCGGCGGTGATCGGGGCGGAAAAGGCACCGCTGGCGTCGGCCTGGACCGTGACGCTTTCGCCGGTGCGCAGGTCGGTCAGGGTGACGAAGCTGCCCGGCTCGACGCTGCCGCCCTGCCCGAGGGCGATCACGGCGCCAGCGCTGGGGGTGCCGATTGAAATACGCGCCGGATCCGGCGCCGGCGGCGGCACGGTGTCCAGCACCGGCGCGCGGGTCTGTGCGCCGACGTTGCCGGCCGCATCCACCGCCTCGAACCGGAAAGTATTGGCGCCTTCGGTCAGCGTCACGGCCTGCGAGAAGCGAAGATCCGAGGATACGGCGACCGCCCGGCCGTTGATCGTCAGCTCGGCCGATTCGCTGAGTCGGCCGGTGATCATAAGATCCGCCTGGTTGGTGATAAAACCGGGCGCCGGCCGGTCGACGGTGATGGTCGGCGCAACGGAGTCGAGCGTGAAATCGACCGGGTCGGACTCGAACGGCGTGCTTGCGTCGTTGTGGGCTACCGCGACCAGGGTGTGCTCCCCTTCGGCCAGGGCTTGCGTCAGGGCGCAATCAAAGACCTCGCCGGTGTCGACGCAGGTGACCGGCACGGCGGCGGCGTCGACGGTTACAGAAAGCTGCTCGGGCTTGACCGCGAGCCCGTCCACGCGGATGCGCACGGTGGGCATGCGGTCGTTGATCAGGGCGCCGGCCTTGGGTGAGACGAGGGTCACCTTGACCGCCTGCGGCGGCGGCAACGCCGCGGCGTGGATGCGGCGCCGTTGGCCGTCGCCCGGATCCGGCAGGACGGTGTGCAGCAGCGTGCCGGTCAGCGTGTAGTGGCGCAGCCGTTTGGGGCTGGCGATCCAGGCCGAGCCGTCGTCGGCTTGGGCGGTCACCGCAATCGCCTGCTCCAGACCGAGGCCCGGCGGGTGATCGGAAAACGGTCGCAGACTGAATTCCACCGCGCCGGAGCGATCCAGGTGATGCAGGGTCCGGGGCGTGGCCAGCCACAGCCCGCCGCGGTGGTCCGGCGCGACGGCGCGGATCGGCCCCGGCACGCGAGCCTCAAACACGCGCGCGCCGCCGGCGTCGTAGCGCTCGACGGTACGGACACCGGCCACCCATAAGTGGTCCAGGGCGGAATCAAATGCAATCGCCCGCACCGCGCCGAACCCGCCCGGGCCGTGCAAACCCCGGTGGTCGGGACCGACACGCAGCGCCTGCGAGCCATCCGAGTTCAGGGCGTAGAGCGCAACCCGGTCGGCCGCCCACAGCCGCGAACGGGCCGGATCCACCGCCAGACCGATCAACGGGCGTGGGCCGGGAGTGAATCGACCCGCGAGTGCGCCGGAACGATCGAAGCGGTACAGCGTGTTGCCGACCGCCAGCCAGACGTTGCCGGCATCGCCATCGACGGCGAGCAGGTGTGGCTTGTGCGCGTCGGGGCGCCGGCCGGGAAACGTGGTGTCGACCTGCAAATGACCGTCGAAGTCGTAGGCCGCCAGCCGGTCGGTTCCGATCTGGACCCAGACCCGGCGCTGCACCCGGTCCACCGCGACCGCGTGTACCGGCTCCTCGCTGGAAACCTTGAAGCGCACCCGCCCGGCAGCGGTGTCGACGGCGACCAAGCCGCTGGAAGCGGCCAGCCACAGGGTTTGAGTCTTAGCAGCGCTGTCGCCTGTCCGTGGAGCCGGCACACCGGGATCGCCCGCAAAAGCCAGGCTCAAACCGACAACGGCACTGATTAAAAACCCGGCAGCCGCTGCACTGCGCGGCCAACCGTTTCGCCACCCTTCCATGGCGCTCCCCTAAATCCTCTTTATCGCTTTTCGAGATCGGTGGCGGACCCCGTTGCTACCCACCACCGAGTACCCGGAGATAAATTACGGTCCGAAAGCGCCCCCGGTCAACCCCGCTCAGCCCGAAGCGCCGCCGTCGCGCTCACCCCGCACCGGTGCTGGTGCCGCGCCGCGGCCGCCCGTCACCTCCAGCGGCTGGCCGAAGTACAGCGTGCGGCTCGGGAACGCGAATTCGATTCCCGCCTTCTCGAAGCGCCGCACCAGCTCCAGATTGATCGCCTGCTGGGTGTCCATGTATCGGTTGTAGTCGGGGACCAGCATCCAGTACACGATCTCGAAGTCGAGGCTGGAAGCGCCGAAGGCGCTGAAGTGCGCGCGGTCGAAGCGCGTCTGCGGCTGCGCCTCGATCGCCTCCCGGATGATGCCGGGGATCGCTTCGAGCTGGTCGGCGCTGGTCTGATAGACGACGCCGATCGTGAACAGGATCCGCCGCTCCTGCATGTGCTTGTAGTTGCGTAGGCGCGACTTGGTGAGATCTCCGTTGGAAAACACCAGCAGCTCGCCGTCCAGGCTGCGCACGCGGGTGGTCTTGATGCCGATGTTCTCGACCGTGCCGCGGAAACTGTCGACGATGATGAAATCACCGACCACGAACGGCTTGTCCAGCACGATCGACAAGCTGGCGAACAGGTCGCCCAGGATGTTCTGCACCGCCAGGCCGATGGCGATGCCGCCGACGCCCAGGCCGGCGACCAGCGCCGAGACGTTGATGCCGAGGTTGTCCAGCGCCAGCAACGCGACGATCGCCCACAGCCCGACGCGGGCGATGAAGCTGACCGCGCCGAGGCTGGTCAGCGCCGCCGGGTCGTGCTGGCGGGCGTGCTCCCGGGTGCGGGTGATCCAGATATGCAGCAGTTGCGCGGCCCACAGGCCGATCTGCAGGAAGAAGGCGACGGTGGCGGTGCCGTAGGCGAACCGGAGCGCGGCCTCCGGCAGCGTGAGCACGTGCACCGCCGGATGCAGCGCCGCCAGCGCGATCAGCCACAGCCGAGTGGAGGCCAGCGCCTCGACCAGCGCGTCGTCCCAGTGCGTCCGCGTGCGCTCGGCCAGCCTTCGCAGCACGCGGGTACCGACGCCGGTCACCAGCCGCACCGCCAGCACGGTCACGACGACGATGGCCGCCGCCAGCAGCCACTGGTGCAGCGGGTTATGCAGGAAGACGTGGGTAAATATTCCGGTCACCGCGCCCTTCCGGTGGTTTGACCCGCCACCAGCCTAGCCATTGGTCGCCGGTGACCGCAACCGGAACACCGGCAAACCCGGCCGTCCGGTCACGCGTCGCGGTACAGCTTGCCGCCGGCGCGCCGGAACTCCTCGGCTTTCTCGGCCATGCCGCGATCCAGCGCCGAACGGTCGTCGGTGCCCAGGCGCGCCGCATAGTCGCGCACGTCCTGGGTGATCTTCATGCTGCAGAAGTGCGGTCCGCACATGCTGCAGAAGTGCGCCAGCTTGGCGCCCTCCTGCGGCAGCGTCTGGTCGTGAAATTCGCGCGCCTTGTCGGGATCCAGGCTCAGGTTGAACTGGTCCTCCCAGCGGAATTCAAAGCGGGCCTTGGACAACGCGTTGTCGCGCACCTGGGCGCCGGGATGACCCTTGGCCAGGTCGGCGGCGTGGGCGGCGATCCGGTAGGCGACGATGCCGTCGCGCACGTCGTCCTTGTCGGGCAGGCCGAGGTGTTCCTTCGGGGTGACGTAGCACAGCATCGCGGTGCCGTACCAGCCGATGTTGGCGGCGCCGATGGCCGAGGTGATGTGGTCGTAGCCGGGCGCGATGTCGGTGGTCAGCGGACCGAGCGTGTAGAACGGCGCCTCGAAGCAGTGCTGGATCTGCTCGTCCATGTTCTCCCGGATCAACTGCATCGGCACGTGACCGGGGCCCTCGATCATGGTCTGCACGTCGTGGCGCCAGGCGATCTGCGTCAGCTCGCCGAGCGTGTGCAGCTCCGCGAACTGGGCCCGGTCGTTGGCATCGGCGATGCAGCCCGGCCGCAGGCCGTCGCCGAGCGAGAAGGCCACGTCGTAGGCGGCCATGATTTCGCAGATTTCCTCGAAGTGGGTGTGGAGGAAATTCTCGCGGTGATGGGCCAGGCACCATTTGGCCAGGATCGAGCCGCCCCGGGAGACGATGCCGGTGACGCGCTCGGCGGTCAGCGGAATGTAGGCCAGCCGCACGCCGGCGTGGATGGTGAAGTAGTCCACGCCCTGCTCGGCCTGCTCGACCAGCGTGTCGCGGAAGATCTCCCAGGTGAGTTCCTCGGCCTTGCCGTCGACCTTTTCCAGCGCCTGGTAGATCGGCACAGTACCGATCGGCACCGGCGAGTTGCGGATGATCCACTCGCGGGTCTCGTGGATGTGGCGGCCGGTGGACAGATCCATCACCGTGTCGGCGCCCCAGCGCGTGGCCCGCACCATCTTCTCGACCTCCTCGGCGATCGAGCTGGTCACCGCGGAGTTGCCGATGTTGGCGTTGATCTTCACCCGGAAGCTGCGGCCGATGACCATCGGCTCGGACTCCGGGTGGTTGATGTTGGCCGGGATGATGGCACGGCCGCGTGCGACTTCGTCGCGCACGAATTCCGGCGTGACCTCGTCGGGCAGCATGGCGCCGAAGCGCTGGCCCGCATGCATGCGCCTGAGATAGCCGGCCCGCGCGTAGGTTTCGCGCAGCTCGGACAGCCGGCAGTTCTCGCGGATGGCGACGTATTCCATCTCCGGGGTGACGATTCCGGCCCGCGCGTAGCGCATCTGGCTGACATTGCCGCCGGCGCGCGCCTTGCGCGGTGCGCGGAGGTGCTCGAAACGCAGATGCCGCAGCTTGTCGTCGGCGGCGCGGATGCGGCCGAAAATCGAGCTCGGCGCGGCGAGCCGCTCGCTGTCGCCGCGCGCTAAGATCCAGCCCTCGCGCAGTGGCGCCAGACCGGCGCACAGATCCACCGTCACGTCCGGGTCGGTGTAGGGGCCGGAGGTGTCGTAGACGGTGACCGGCGGATTCGGCTCCAATCCTTCGCGGCCGCGGCTGGGCGCCAGTTCGATCTCGCGCATCGGCACCCGCACGTCCGGCTGCCGGCCTTCGACATAGATCCTGCGGCTGGCGGCAAAGGGCTGGCGGACTTCGTCCGACAGTTTCTCGACCTTGTGGAACAGTTCATTCACTGCGACGTTCACGGCGCACATCCTCGCTGGTTCGGGAAGACGCGGGCCGACGGCGGCGAGCCTTCCCTTCGCCATGCACGCGGATCGCGCATGGCCAGGTTCCAAGGGTTTGATCTCAGCCCGTAAAGCGGGCACCCCCAGCTGCCCGACTACGATACGCAACTTGCCCGGCGCAGGGCAAACTTCAAGCCGGGAAACGCGGGCGGCGGCGCGTCGCTAGCGCCAGCCGATCACGTCGTAGCCGCTGTCGTTCAGGCAGCGGTTGACGTAGGCCCGGTAGATCGGATCGTTGTGCCCGGAGCGGAACAGGCCGCCCAGAAAACCGCCGGTCCCGCCGCCGGCCGCGCCGGCCGCGGCACCCCGCCCCGCCCGGCCGTACACCGCACCGACCGCGGCGCCGACCGCAGCACCGCCACCCGCGCCGACCGCGGCACCTTTGGCGGCACTGGCGCCCGGGCCGCTCAGGTTCGCCGTATCGGCCCGCGTCAGGCAGTCGTTGACGGCTTGATCGGCCGCGGCTTGGCCGCCGCGCTGCACTGTTGCGTTCGGATACAGCATCGGCCGCGCCGCGCAGCCGGCAACCACGCAGGCCAGCAACACCAGAATCGCAGGTTGCATGTGCTTTATCCGTTTCATCGCCCGCTCTCGCTCACGCCGAAGCGACAATTTAGCGCCCGCAGGCGCCGCGTGCCGAGCCGACGCAACGCTGCATCAAGCGCTTGCGTGCTTGGCGCGCGACGGGCCTTTCGCGCTCCGCACCCGGCCGCGGCCCGCACAGGAAGCGCTGAATACTTCGGCGCTTCTCCCATTGATGTGACATCCAAACAGTATTAACCCGTGGTGCCGGCGGCAACCAGACGCCGGCGGGCATACTCGGTGCGGCCGCATCAATAGCACGGGGTGTCATTGGCTTATCGAACCGGCACCTCTGCGGCGACCCGTACGGTTCAACGACTTCGCCGCCCGCGTATGCGTTGAACCTGTTGACGTGCCGGTTCAATAAGCGTCAACCCACCGTGCGTTCGGCGAACCACAGGCCGGCGTAGATGCGCGGCTCGATCAGCTTGCCGGCCGCGGCCTGCGCTTGCAGGAAGTCATGCACCCGTTCGAGCGGCACGACGTGCACCGCGATGTCCTCGCCCTCGTGCGCCGCGCCGCCACCGACGCTGACGCGGCGCGCGTCGCGCACCAGGAACAGCTCGATCAGTTCGGAGCTCATGCCGGGGCTGATCGGCCCGGCGGTAAGCGGCTCGGCGCGTGCACCGATGTAGCCGGTTTCTTCCTCCAGCTCGCGCAGCGCGGTAGCATCGGCGGCTTCGTCGAGGCCGGCGACGTCGCCGATCAACCCGGCCGGCAACTCGATGCAGCGCGCGTGCAACGGCACCCGATATTGCTCCACCAATACCATCTCCCGTGCCGGCGTCAGCGCCAGCACCATCGCCGCGCCGCGGGCGTTGACGCGGACGGCATATTCCCAGTGTCGATCCCGTCGCAGTTCAAGAAAACGGCCTTTAAACAGGGTTTCGCTCTCGCTCATCGCTTTCGTGTAATCTGTGGTGAAGGCTTTTCAGCATACGTCAGTCCCCTTGCAGCACACACCGCGGCACATCGCCGCCGTCCTGCTGGCGGCGGGCGGCTCCACGCGCATGGCGCCGCGACACAAGCTGCTGCTCGAGATCCGCGGCGAACCGATGGTGCGCGTGGTGGCGCGCACTGCGTTGGCGGCGGGGCTGGCGCCGGTCGTCGCGGTCACCGGCCACCGGGGCCGAGCGGTACGCGCAGCGCTGGCCGGACTGCCGCTGACCTGCATCGCCAATCGGCATTGGCGCACCGGCATCGCCGGCTCGATCCGTGCCGGCCTGACGGCGCTGCCGGCGGAGTGCGACGGCGCACTGTTGGTGCTGGCCGACATGCCGCTGGTGAGCACCGCGCAGTTGCAGCGGCTGTGTGCGGCGTTCGCGCCGCAGCGCGGCGCCAGCCTGTGCCTGCCGACGCACGGCGGCCGCTACGGCAACCCGGTGCTGTGGGGCCGCGCGCACTTCCCGGCGCTGCGCGAACTCACCGGCGATCGCGGCGCGCGTAGCCTGTTCGAGGCCAACCGGCGACACCGCATCGAGGTGGCGATGGACGACGACGGCGTGCTGCTCGACGTCGATACGCCGGCAGCGCTGGCGGCGGTCCGCGCCCGAATTGAGATTTCGCCGTGAACCGCTGCGCCGGTCCGGCGGCGCGCCGATTGCGGAGGTTCGACGATCGGCGCTATGGTCTTCGGCATCCGTCGGGCGAACGCGCCCGGCCCGGCTTGCAGAGGGACTACAGATGGTCGATCTGATCGTCAACGGCAAACTCTTGAAGCTCGACGCGCCGCCGGACATGCCGCTGCTGTGGACGCTGCGCGACCTGGCCCGGGTCACCGGCCCCAAGTACGGCTGCGGCCGCGGGCTGTGCGGGGCGTGTACGGTGCACCTGGACGGCACTCCGGTGCGCTCCTGCATCACGCCGGTGTCGGCGGCGACCGGCAAGCAGGTCACCACCGTCGAGGGCGTGGGCGATGACCGCGTCGGCCGCGCGGTGCAAACGGCCTGGCGCGATCTGAACGTCGTGCAGTGCGGCTACTGCCAGTCCGGGCAGATCATGTCCGCCATCGCGCTGCTGCGCGGCAACCATCGGCCGAGCGACGCCGACATCGACGCGGCGATGACCGGCAACGTCTGCCGCTGCGCGACCTACGTGCGCATCCGCGCCGCCATCCACCGCGCCGCGCAGGCGCTGGCAGCGTAGCGATGAACATCCTCGAACGCCTTGAAAGCGCGCCCGCCGGCGCGCCGGTGGACGTACGGATCGAGAATGTCTCCCGCCGACGGTTTCTGCAGCAGACCGGCGGACTGGCGCTGGGCCTTTACCTGTCGCCGCTGCTGACCGCCTGCGGCCGCAACGCGCCGGGCGATGCGACCAGGGCGGTGGACTTCGAGCCCGACGCTTTCGTGCGCGTCGGCACCGACGACAGCGTCACCGTCATCGCCAAGCATCTGGAGATGGGCCAGGGCACCTATACCGGTCTGGCCACGCTGATCGCCGAGGAATTGGACGCCGACTGGCCGCAGGTCAAGGTCATCGGCGCGCCGGCCGACGCCGCGCGCTACAAGAACCTGGTCTTCGGCAGCCAGGGCACCGGCGGCAGCACCGCGATGCGCGAGTGCTTCGAGCAGATGCGCGAGGCCGGCGCCGCCGCGCGCGCGATGCTGGTGGCGGCTGCTGCCGAGCGATGGAACGTGCCGGCCGCCACCATCGTGGTCGACAACGGCGTCGTGCGGCATCCCCCCACGCAGCGCAGGGCGCGCTTCGGCGAGCTGGCCGAGGCGGCCGCGTCGCAGCCGGTGCCGAAACGGGTGCGGCTCAAGTCGCCCGGAGAGTTCAAGCTGATCGGCCGGCAGATGCTGCCGCGCAAAGACAACGACAAGACCGACGGCAGCGCGATCTACACCCAGGACCTGCACCTGCCGGACATGCTGGTGGCCGTGGTCGCGCACCCGCCGCGCTTCTGGGCGCAGGTCAAAAACGTCGACGACGGCAAGGCCAGGTCGATGCCGGACGTGGCGGCGGTGGTGCAGTTTCAGGGCCAGCCAGGGGCTTTCAACGGCGGCGTGGCGGTGCTGGCGTGCCATACCTGGGCCGCATGGCAGGCGCGCGACGCGCTGCAGGTCGAATGGGACGACACCCACGCGTTCAAACTCGGCAGCCGGGAAATCTTCGCTCGCTACCGCGAGCTGGCCCAAAAGCCCGGCCTCGTCGCGCGCGACGACGGCGACGCCGAAGGCGCGCTGGCCGGCAAGAACGTCGCCCGGATCATCGAGGCCGAATACGAGTTCCCATACCTGGCGCACGCGTCGATGGAGCCGCTGAACTGCGTGGTCAAGCTTGGCGACGGCAGCTGCGAGATCTGGAACGGCGAGCAGTTGCAGACCAACGATCAGGACGCGGTGGCGGCGCTGCTCGGCATCGCGCCGGATAAAGTGACGATCCACCAGCTCTACGCCGGCGGCAGCTTCGGCCGCCGCGGCAATCCACACGCCGACTACGTGCTGGAGGCGGTCAGCATCGCCAAGGGCGCGCGCGCGCAGGGCATCCAGGCGCCGGTCAAGCTGGTGTGGACGCGCGAGGACGACACCCGCGGCGGCTACTACCGTCCGGCCTTCGTGCACGTGGTGCGCGCCGCGCTGGATCGGCAGGGCCGGGCGCTGGCCTGGCGCCAGCGCTTGGTCGGCCAGTCGATCAGGCGGGGAACGGCGTTCGAAAAGTCCATCAAAAACGGCATCGACAACTCCTCGGTGGAAGGCGCCAGCGACCTGCCGTACGCGATCCCGAACCTCAGAGTGGAACTGCACACGCCGGACGACATCACCGTGCCGGTGCAGTGGTGGCGTTCGGTCGGCCACACCCACACCGCCTATTCCACAGAGTGCATGATCGACGAGCTGGCGCAGGCGGCAGGCCAGGACCCGTATCGATTCCGCCGCGCGCTGCTGGCCAACCAGCCGCATCACCGCGCCGTGCTCGACCTGGCGGCGACCAAGGCCGGTTGGGAGCGGCCACTCGAACCCGGCACCAAGGACGAGCGGCGCGGGCGCGGCATCGCCGTACACCAATCGTTTCACACTTACGTGGCGGAAGTGGCCGAGGTCACGGTGCGGCCGAACGGCAGCTTCAAGGTCGACCGCGTCGTCTGCGCGGTCGACTGCGGGCTGGCGATCAACCCGGACGTAGTGCGCGCACAGATGGAGGGAGGGATCGGCTACGGCCTTTCGGCGGCGCTGCTGGACGCCATCACGCTCGAGGACGGCGTGGTGCAGCAGTCCAACTTCGATCGCTACCCGCCGCTGCGCATGAATCAGATGCCGGCGGTGGAAGTGCACATCGTGCCGTCCGCCGAACACCCGACCGGCGTCGGCGAGCCGGGCGTGCCGCCGAGCGCGCCGGCGGTGGCCAATGCGCTGGCCGCCGCCACCGGCCAACGCCTGCGCAAGCTGCCGTTCGATACCGCGGCGCTGAAGAAGACGTGAGGTCGTCGCTGGCGCGCCGCCTGTGGGAGCGAAGAAACAAAAACGTCATTGCGAGGGCGAGACTTCGCGTTTCGACGCCGACTCGATGTCAGCGTCGGCGGAGTCGAACGCAGGGCGACGAAGCCGACGCCGCGAGGTTGCGCAAGCAACCGCGGCGGTCCCCGTGACGCTATCGTGGCATCCGATCGAAGGTGCCGCGCCATGGTTGACGTCACGATAGCGTCACGGGATCGCCACGGCCGCTTCGCGGCCTCGCGATGACGAACGCGACATGCGCACCCACCGCGACATCTGCGAGCTGCTGGCCGCGGTCGAGCGCGACGGCGGGCGGCTGTTTGCGCCGCGCGCGGCGCTGGCGACCATCACCCGCACCTTCGGCGCCACCTTCCGCCGGCCCGGCAGCCGGATGCTGATCGGCGGCGACGGACGACGCGTGCGCGGCTTGTCCGGCGGCTGCCCGGAAGCCGATATCGCCGCGCGCGCGATGCAGGTGATCGCATCCGGCTGTGCCGAGCAGGTGCGTTATGACCGCGAGTACGGCCTGGACGCGCTGCTGGAGCTCGGCTGCGGCGGCGAGCTGGAGGTGCTGATCGAACCGGTCGACGACCGCGCCGGCCTGGCTTTCCTGGAACTCGCCGCGCGCTGCTGGCGCGAGCGCCGTGAAGGATGGTTGGCCACGCTGTTTGCGCAGGACGAACGCTGCCTACCGCGCCCGCGCCGGGCGCTGTGGCAGGATGGCTGGCGGGTGGAGGAGATCGGCGATCCGGCCGTACTGCAGCGCCTGTCGGCGTTGGCCGAAGAAAAGCTGCGCGAGTGCCTGTGCACGGCGGTCACGCTCGATGCCGGCGATGGCCGGCTGGAACTGCTGCTGGAAGCGCTGCGCCCGCCGGTGCAACTGCTGATCGTCGGTGTCAACCCGGTGGCGCTGGCGCTGGCCGAACTGGCCGCTCGGCTGGGCTGGAATTCCACGCTGGTGTATCACGCGGCCCAAGCGCCGGGCCTTCCCGCGGCAACACCGGCGCTGCACGCACCGCCGGAAACCCTGGGCCGGCGGGCCGCAATCGATGCTCGTACCTATGCGACGGTGATGACCCACAACCTGGAGCGCGATACTGCCTACGCCGACGCGCTGCTGGCCACCGCGGCACCCTACATCGGCGTGCTCGGCTCGCGGCGTCGCAGTGAAGAATTGCAGTCCCGCCTGCGTGCCGTCGGCCACGCGCTCGACGGCCGGCTGTTCGCGCCGGCGGGACTGGACATCGGCTCCGAGGATCCCGACGAGATCGCGCTATCGCTGCTGGCGCAGATGAAGGCCTTCGCCGGCGGCAAGAGCGGCGCGCCGCTGCACGTTCTGGACACGCCGATTCACTAAAGCACCCGCCGGAGGCGTACGCGGGGATCCTCTCCTCAGGCCGCCGCAACCGGGCGGACGGCGAAACCGGCGCCGGCGCCGCGCCGCAGCACCGGCAACAGTGCCCGCAGCGCAGCTTCGGCCTGTTCGGTGAAGCCGAACGGCGGATTGATCACCAGCACTGCGCAGGCGTGCAGCCGGCCGGGCGCACCGGCGCCGACGTCCAGGCGCAACTCCAGCGCCCGGCCGCCGGCGGCGGTGCGACGCACGAAGCGCGCGGCCGCGTGGCGATTCTTCAGCGGATACCAGATCGCATAAACGCCGCCGGCGAAGCGCGCCCGCGCGCGGTTCACGAAGGCGGCCAGCGCCTCGAACTCGTCGGCGCGCTCGAACGGCGGATCGACCAATACCAGGCCGCGCCGCTCCTTCGGCGGCAGCAGCGCGTGCGCTTCGTAGCCGTCGCGCCGGTGCCGCTCCGCCGCCGGCACCGCGGCTGCCAGCGCCGCGGCGACTTCCGGCACCGTTTCGCAGGCCACCACGCGATCGTCGGCGCGCGCCAGCCGGACGGCCAGCCACGGCGAGCCGGGATAGTTGCGCAGCCCGCCGTCTGGGTTGGCGGCCCGCACCAGATCGAGGTAATCGCCGATCAGCGGGTCCCGCGCCGCCATATCGAGCTCATCGCGGCTCTCCATGGCGCGGTGTTGGGACCCCGCTCCGGCTCCTGCCCGGCCCGGCCCGGCCGCGCTCCCCGCTTCACCGGCAAGCCGGGGCATGTCAGCGCGGCCGATGGTGGCGAAGCGTCGCGCCTCGTAGGGTTCCCGTGCCTGCCCTCCCTGGCGCGGCGCCGGCGGCTTCGATCCGACCCCGGCCCGGCCATCCCTGGCCGGGCGTTCGGGATCGCCGCGACCAGTGGTCGCGAAGCACGATCCCTCACCCAACAGGCGCGCGATCCCTTCACGCCACTCGCCGTTGCGCTCGATTTCGCCGTCATCGAGCCGGTACCGGCCGGCTCCGGCGTGAGTATCCAGGCAACACCAGGGCTTGTCCTTGCCGCCGAGCGCGCGCAGCAGCGCGACCAGCAGCACATGCTTGAAGACGTCGGCGAAGTTGCCGGCATGGTAGGCGTGGCGGTAATGCATTTCAGCGCGGGCACGGCAACGGGAGCGGGTGTCGATTATCCGCCGGCTTTGCGCGGCCGGTACGGTCGCCCTCGTCCGGCCAGAAAAGAAGAACCCCGCCGGCCAGGAGCCGCGCGCCGGCGGGGCAAGGTGCGAAACTTCGCTAAGCGCCCGCGGCTAGGCGCGTGGACCGACCGGCACCACGGTCTGACCGAAGGTTGCGTTGGTGACGGTGGCAAAACTGGTGTAGATCGCCAGCAGACCGCAGACCAGGCCCAGCCAGCCGCCGGCGATCTTCAACCCCGCGGCGCCGAACAGGTCGCCGAAGCCCAGCAGGAAGAACGTCACCCACAACGTCAGGAAGATCCACCACAGCGCGTTGGTCAGCCGGAAGGTGCCGATCCACATGTACAGCGTGAACACACCCCAGCCGACCAGCGTGGCGCCGATGGTCGTGCCCGCCTGCGACAGGTCGAGCAGATGATTGCCGCCCAGCCAGACCAGGAAGCAGAACCACCACCAGAACGCCCCGTAACTGAGAAACGCCACCATGCCGAAGGTGTTGCCGGTACGGAATTCCAACACCCCGGCGATCATCTGGGTCAGCCCGCCGAAGGCGAACGCCAGCGGCAGCACCACCGCGATCCCCGCGGCCGGCAGCATACCGGCGTTGATCAGACTCAGTATCACCGTGGTCAAACCGAACCCGATCAGCCCCAGCGGAGCCGGGTTGCCCAACTTAACTTCATCGGCCATAACATCTCCTCCAGTGCCGGATTCCGGCGTTTTCTAGTCAATGCCGACCGCGGCTGCACCGCGAATAGCGGTCGCCGCATTGCAATCGCAACTGGGGGTTCCCAGCGCGCCGTGTTTCCAGTCGATCGTTGTCGGAATAAGGTTCCTCCGCGCGTCTAATGTCGATGCTCAACCCTTTGCGGACGCTGTCTCCCAGCGTCCCCGGAGAACGCGCGCCGGATCCCGGACAGACTCCCAGACATCCGGTAAATGCCGCGCTGTATGGAAAGAAAGCAAGCGTCGTGCCGTCCCGGCGCCGGCGCCGAGCCCATGGCTTATCCGCCGTCGAATACAATCACTTAATCGATCTGCCCGCTTTCCGGTCGCCGTCACTTCCGATGCAATCACGCTACGGCGGGTAACCCGGTGTTACTCCCGGTAACGCTCGCGCGGGCACGGCGACGCAGGGCGCGCGGCCGGGACGGAGTTCGCTGCCGACGACGGGTGGCGGCTCACGCCGGCGATGCCGACGGCCGTCCCCCGTCAGCTTCCGGCCGCCGCGGTTTCGGCGCTCTGGAATCCGGAGACCAGGCGCTCGAACAACAGCCCGTAGGCCAGCATCAGCGGGATCGCGACGATGGCGTCGGCGGCCATCAATCCCTGCCAGAAGAACACGTCGCCGCGGATCAGCTCGGTCGGCACGCCGACGCTGACCGGCATCGCGCCGGTCGCGGTGACGAAGGTCGCGGCGTAGATGTAGTCGGACAACTGCAACGAGAACGCAAATACCACGCACGCGCCGATCCCCGGCAACGCCAGCGGCAGCACCGCGCGGCGGAACGCTTCGAAGCGGCTGCAGCCGTCGATCATCGCCGCCTCGTCCAGGTCGCGCGGGATGGATTTGAAAAAGCCGAGCAGCAACCAGGTGCAGAACGGCACCGTGATCGTGGGGTAAACCAGCACCAGTGCCCAGAGGGTGTTGGCCAGGCCGAGAAAGGTCACCACCTGATACATCGGCAGAAACAGCAGCGTCGGCGGGATCAGGTAGACCAGGAACAGCACCATGCCCGAGCGTTCGCCCCAGCGGCCGGTCAGGCGCGCCAGCGCATAGGCCGCCGGCACCGACAAGAGCAGCGTGATCGGCACCACGCAGGCGCCGATCAGCAGCGAGTTCAGCGCAAAACGCAGGAAGTGCGTGCCGGTGAACAGGAACAGCAGGTGCCTTACGGTCGGCCCCGGGTGAAACCAGAACGGATTGGCGGCGATGCTGTAGAGGTCGGTGTTGCGCTTGAACACCGTCAGCACCATCCAGATACCGGGGAACACCGAAAACAGCGTGAACGCGGCCAGGCCGCAATAGAAGGCTACGGTTCGCAGGCCCCGGCGCATCGGCTCAGCTCTGCTGCGACCGGTAGGCCAGGCGCAGCGCCGCGATCGCCACACCCGCCAGCACCGGCAGCATGAACAGGGCCACGGCGGCGCCGCCGGAGAGATCGCCGCCGTTGATGCCCTGCAGGAACGCCCAATACGGCAGCACCTGAGTCGCGGTGCCCGGCCCGCCCCGCGTCAGCAGCGCCACCGTCGCCATGTCGCCGAACACCATCAGCGCCGCGAACAGCAGGGCCACCGTCAGCACCGGCATCAGCGCCGGGATCGAAATCCGCAGCAGCACGCGAAAGAAGCCGGCGCCGTCGATCTGCGCCTGGTCGAACAGCTCGCGCGGGATCGACATCCGGCCGGCCAGCACGATCAGGGTCGCCAGCGGCAGCATCCGCCAGACGTTGACCGTCACGATCGAGGCGATCGCCAGACCGGTGCGGCCGAGGTAGTAAAAATGCAGCCCCGGGCCGAACCAGCCGCCGGGCCCCAGCAGGTGGATCCGGCGGAACAGCCAGTCCAGCGGACTGAAGGTGGAATCGAGCAGCCACAACCAGGCGACGGCGGCCAGCGACACCGGCATCGCCCACGGCAGGATGATCAGCGTCTGCACCAGCCGCTTGAGGCGGAACGGCCGCGCCAACAGCTCCGACAGCGCGGTGGCCAGCACCGCCAGCGCCAGCAGCGTCAGAAACGTGATCCACAGGCTGTTGCCCAGCGCGGTCCAGAACTGCGGCTGGGCGATCGCACGCCGGTAGTTGACCAGGCCGACCAGCCGATGGATATGCGGGTCGCCCACGGTCGCGTCGGAAAAGCTCAGCAGCACCGCCAGCACGAACGGCACGCCGACGAAACCGCCGATGTAGAGCAGTGCCGGGCCGAGCATCAGCCAGCCGAGCCGGCGCTCGTCGTCGGCCAGACCCGCCCGCGCCGGCGGACCCGATGCTCCGGCTTCTTCGTTCACGCTCACACCTGACCGACCAACCGGCCGCTTTGCTTGTCGAAAATCTTGATGTTGCGGCGTTCGGCGACGAAGTCGGCGACCTGACCGACCAGAGCGCCGAACTCGCCGCGCTCCTGCGACAGGCGCGCGACGATGCGTTCCTTGCTCTGCCCGCTTTCGTCGAAGCCGTAGGCCACCCAGTGCTCGCCGAGAAACTCGAGGTGGCTGATCCGCAGTTGCAGCCGCAGTCCGGGGTCGGCGACGTGCGCCGCCGCGGCCGGCAGCAGGTGTTCGGGCCGAATGCCCAGCACCTGCGCGTCGCGCTCGATCAGGTTCATCGGCGGGTTGCCGATGAAGCGCGCGACGAAGGTGTCGGCCGGGCGGGCGTGCAGATCAGCGGGCGTATCGATCTGGTGGACGCGACCCCCGCGCATCACCGCCACGCGGTCGCCCAGGCCCAGCGCCTCGAGCTGGTCGTGGGTGACGTACAGCGTGGTGATGCCGGTGCGCCGTTGCAGCTCCCGCAGCTCGGCGCGCGCGGTGTTGCGCACCAGCGCATCGAGCGCGGAGAGCGGCTCGTCGAAGATGAACAGTTCCGGATCGCGCACCAGCGCCCGCGCCAGCGCCACCTTCTGCTTCTCGCCGCCGGACAGGCGCGTCGGCCGCCGGTCGAGCAACGGTCCGATACCGAGCATGGCGGTGACCCAGTCGAGCTTTTCCGCCCACTTCTCGCGCGGCACCTTGCGCGCCCTGAGCGGAAACGTGATGTTGTCGCGCACCGTCATGTGCGGGTACAGCGCGTAGCTCTGGAACACCATCGCCACGTTGCGATGGCGCGGTGGGATGCCGACCACGGATTTTCCGTCCAGCAGGATATCGCCCTCGGTGGGCTGCTCGAGGCCGGCGACCAGACGCATCAGCGTTGATTTACCCGACCCCGACAGCCCCAGCACCGCGAACAACTCGCCGTCGCGGGTGCGGAAATCGACGCCATCGACGGCGCGGATGCGGCCGAAGTGTTTTTTGATCCCGCGCACTTCCAGAATCGCCATGCCGTGACCGTCTCGCTGCAATCGGGGTTCAAGCCATCGTAACCGCGGGCCGGCGGCGTAATCGCCGCCGGCCCGTAATGCCTTACATCGGGCGCGAACCGCGGATCAGCCGCCGCCGAGATAACCGGCCTTGCGCCATTTCTCGAAGATCTTCTCGATCTGAGCGGCGGTCTGCTTGACCGCTTGCCGGGGCGTCTGTTTGCCCTGAGCCACCTCGGCCATCATCGCCGACAGCAGGTGTTGCTCGTAGACCTGGCTCACCGCCGGATTGGCGTAGCCGGGATACCCCAGCCAGCCGGTCCAGGCTTCGGCGTCGCGCAGAACCGTGAGTTTGTCGGCCGGCTTGGAACCGAACGGATCATCGTCGAGCCAGCCGCCCTTGGCGGTCAACTGCGGCACCGTCCTGGCAAACGCTGGAAAGTCGTACAGCGCACTGTTGTAGGTGGCGTTGCTGTAGTTGGCCACCAGGTCGAGCATGAACTTCTTGGCCGCCTGTTTCTCGTCGCCGTCGGCCACGTATTTCGGCATGACGTAGATGGCGTAGACGTGCGCGGTCTGCAGCGCCTTGCCGCCGGGACCTTTGAGGCCGGGCCGGAAGCCGGTGTCCGCGGCGACCTCCGGGCTGACCTCCTGCGCGGTGCGGTAGAACGAGATCGAATTCTGGATGTAGGACAGCGAGCCGGCGACGAAGCCCTGGTTGTTGGACGCCGCATTCCAGGTGAACACCTCCGGCGTTTCGGCAGCCTTGTATAGCCTGGCCATGTATTCCACCGCCGCAATCACCTGCGGCGAGTCGAACACCACGTGGTCGCGGGCGTCCTGGATCGAGCCGCCGAACGACCAGATCAGCGAGCGGATGAAGAATTCGGAGTCGATTTCCGGCGACATGCCGACGCCCACCGGCACCCCGGCGGCCTGGTAGACCTTGACGCCGCCGCGGTAGAGGTCGTCGTAGGTCGCCGGCCCGCGCGGATAACCGGCCTTGCGCCACATCGCGATGCGGTAGTCGCCCGGATCCGGCACCCAGCCGTGGCAGAAGCCGTACCACATCTTCTTGATCGGCAGGTAGCTGGAGTGCGCGCACACCGGGTTGGTCTCGCCGAACGCCGCCTGCGCCGCCGCGTTGACGTCGTCCAGCGGCTGCAGGCCCTGGATGAACGCCGGCGGCGGCGCCACCATCTCGTACAGGGTCGAGCCCTTGCCGGCGGCGATCGCCGACGACAGCGACGAGGACAGGTCGGCCAGGTTGATGTGGTTGACCGTGACCTTGACGTTATTGGCCTGGCCCCAGTCCTGCGCGTAGCGGTCGAACCACTGGTCGTAGCGCGGCACGAAGTGGCTCCACTGCGTGATCGTCAGCCGTGTGCCCGCCGGGAACTGCTGCGGGAACTTCAGCGCGCCGAATCGGGCCGGATAGCGCAGCGGAGCGGGTTTGAGCGGTGCGGCCAACCCAGGGGCCGAAACCATCAAGCAAGCCAAGGCAAAGACCAGACAACGACGCATCGATCGCACTTTTTTCATGATCGCCTCCTCGTCGGTCGCGGCCCGTCACGGGACGGGCCGCGTACCCCAGGTTTTGCGCTGCATCCGTGCGCACACGCAGTTTCAGAACAGCGCGGCCGCCTTCTCCAGCGCGATATACAGACCGATCAGGAACGGCACGCCGACCGCCAGCCAGGCCAGCATGCCGCCGCCGCCGAACGCTCCGCGCGCGGCATGGGCCGGATCGCCCGCGATGCGATCCTCGTGCTGCAGCGAACTCTCGCGGGCCAGTTCTTCGTCCGTCATGTAATGCGCGTCTTTGACCGGCCGCACGAAATAGTTGCAGACCAGGCCGGCGAACAGCAGGCCCGCCATGATGTACAGCGTCAGGTCGTAGACGTCGTTGCGCACCACGCCGTGCGCGAGCTGGAACTGGCGCAGGTTGGCGATCAGCACCGGCCCGATGATGCCGGCCGCCGACCAGGCGGTGATCAGCCGGCCGTGAATGGCGCCGACCATCTGCGTGCCGAAGATGTCGGCCAGATAGGCCGGCACGGTCGAAAATCCCCCGCCGTACATGGTCAGGATGATGCAGATCGAGACCACAAACAGCGCCGGGATGCCGAGGTGCCCCCAGGTCGGCAGCAGCACGTACACCAAGATGCCGAGCACGAAGAACGTGTAGTAGGTGTTCTTGCGGCCGATGAAATCCGACAGCGACGCCCAGCCGATGCGTCCCAGGCTGTTGAACAGGCTGATCAGGCCCACCAGCCCGGCGGCGGCGGCGACAATCGCTGCCTTCTGTGCCGCCGACAGGGCCGCTACGCTGTCCACGCCCAGAAGCCGCGCCCCGAAGATGTCCTGCAGCATCGGGCTGGCCATCGAAATCACCGCGATGCCGGCAGTGACGTTCAGGCATAGCACCGCCCAGATCAGCCAGAACTGCGGCGTCTTCCAGGCCTTTTCCAGGTGCACGTGGCGGTGCGTGATCATCGCCTTGCCGTGGGTTTCCGGCGGGCTCCAGCCGGCCGGTTGCCAGCCGGTCGGCGGCACCCGGAAGCCGAATGCCCCGGCGCTCATCGCCAGAAAATAGAGCGCACCCATCACCATCATCGCCGGCGCCACGCCCTCGCCCGGGAAATGATGCATCAGCCATACCGCCAGCGGCGCGCCGATCATCGCGCCGCCGCCGTAGCCCATGATGGCGAAACCGGTGGCCATGCCGCGGCGATCGGGGAACCACTTGATCAGCGACGATACCGGCGTGATGTACCCCAGTCCCTGGCCGACGCCGCCGAGGATCCCGGTGCCCAGCCAGACCAGCCAGAGTTGGTGAATCGCCACCCCGATACCGCCGAGAAACATGCCGCCGCCCCAGCACAGCGCGGCGATGAATCCGGCCTTGCGCGGCCCGGCGTGCTCCAGCCAACCGCCCCAGATCGCCGCCGATATGCCGAGCATGGCGATGAACAGCGTGAACGTCAGGCTCACCTGCGGCACGGTCCAGTTGCAGCTCGCGGTGAACAATTCAGACAGCCAGCCGCTTTGGGTGCAACCGGAGGCCGGATTGGCGACCAGCCGGGTCATCGGCAGCCAGAACACCGAAAACCCGTAGGCCATGCCGATCGACAGGTGTATCGCCAGCGCCGCCGGCGGCACCAGCCAGCGGTTGAACCCAGGACCAGCCACTGTACGCTCGCGTGCCAGCCAGCCGCTGGCAATACCACCCCTCATCGCGTCCGATGTCGCACTCATCGTTCCAGTCTCCTAATTTATATTAAAAAATCCATATTAAAATCGGCCGTCATACTTTACTGCGGCCTTTGTGACATCAATACTATCTCCCGGCGGCTCCTCGCGCCGGACTTTCGCCCTTCCGGTTCGCGCGACTCTTAGAAATGGTAGATGGCGCTGAACGATGCCTGATTGCCCACCACCGTTTCGAAATCCGCACCGGTCGCGGTGCGGTGGAGAATGGAATGCAGCCACTCGAAGCCGAATCCAAACGGCCCGTTGGTATAGATCAGATCCGCCGAAACCTGCTTATTGCGCAGCCGACCGCTGGAGCCGTTTTTGAGCCAGCGGATCACGTCGTTCTGGTTGGGCCGGTTGTAGGCAAAGTTACCGTACAGACCCCAGTGGTCCAGGAACGGCACGCCCCACTGGTTGAACTTATAGCCCGCCCGCAGATAACCGCCGAATTCGCGGATATCGCCGAACTGGGTGAGGGCGCCGAAATTCGCGCCGAGCGCTCTGCCGACGTAACCATTGATGCCCACCACATACGGACCCCGGGTCCAGCTCGCTCCGGTCACGACGGCGTAGGTCGTGATCTTGCTGATGCCGAGCGGCGGCTTCTCCGTCCCGCCCACGCCTGAAAGCTGTTCGCTGCTGTAATCGCTGGCCAGGTACGCAAACCAGGCATCTTTGTGGAACGACAGCCGGCTTTGTATCTGCGGATGGAAATTGACGTTGCCGGCAGACGCGAAATTGATGTTGGACCCGGGGCCATCGTAGCTACCTTCGAATACACCGGCGTCGAACCGGAAATCGGCGAGCGCCGACGCCAGCTTGCCTAGCCCCTGGGAATAGACGATGCCGGGGAAGCGCCAGCCGATCATACCGGTACCGTATCCGAGCGGGAAGGCGATGTGCGTCAGCGATTCCGGCAGATTATTGACGCCTTTTTCGATACTGGAGTACGGAAAGATCAGCGTCCACTGCTGGCCGACCACCAGCTTGCCGTCGATCTGGTCGTTGTCCACCGTGACGTAAGCCTGCCGCAGGCGCAGCACTGGCTGCTGACCGCTGAACGCACCGGTACCGTTGTTGCCGCCAAAGAAGTCGAACTCGAGGTGGGCTCCGCCATGCCAGCCGTTGCCCATGGTCGGCCCCGCGATCTCCAGCCAGGCCCGGCTGTTGCGGACGTCGCCGCCGGACAGACCGTTATTCTGTCCGGGAGAAGCCGGCGGATTCGGAAATTCGCCGTTTTGGCCGTTGCCGAAGAAAAAGTTTTGATCCTGGTAGAAGTAGCTGGCGCTGACGAATCCATGCAACTCGGCGTGTATACCCGGTGCGACCTCCACATAATTGGTTGCCACTTCCGGTTTGTTGGCCGTCTGCTGGGTGGCAGCCCGCGCCGAAGCGACTTTAGCTTGAGCCTGCGCAGAAGCGGCCTTATCGGAGGCGGCCTGCGCCTGTTTTTGCGTCGCTTCCAGTTGTTTTTGGGTCGCTTCCAATTGGGCCTTGAGGACATCGATTTCCTGATTTAACTGATTCAAGCGCGACTTGACCTGTTCGACGGCCTGCGTCACTTGCGCGGAGCCGGCACGCGGTTGTCCGGCGGCTGCGGCTGTCGCGGACGCGAGGAGCGCGGACGCCATCCCGACGCCGAAAATCAAAGTTTTTCTGAAGCTACTCGTGCCCATAGTGCAACTCCTCCGGTGCGTTAAACTCGAGCAACACTTCGACTCAATGTTCCCTAGAACGCCAATTCGTCGACTGGCTCAATGCCTATATTTTTATTTCTGTGGTGGTTCCAGGGCTTCAGGGCGAACCATCAAGCAAACCGGGTGCCAGTACGATTCCAATGGGCAAGATTAGGAATTATCAATATAAACCAGTAAGATAAGCTGGATTTTTGCGGGAGCACCACGGGCTGAGGTGTTACTGCGAGTAACCTGGCGTTACGCCAGGTAACAGGAGGAGGGGATGCGCGACGTCGAGCCAAACCCGGGCCCTGCCCAACGCCGGCGCCCTTACCGGCCGCCCGGCGCCGATCACGAGGTGGCGCTGACGCTATTGGCCGCGGCGTTGCTGGCCAGCCCGGCCGCAGCGTTATGGAACGATCCCGTTCGTCCGTGGTGGCTGCTTTATCTGGTTTGGGCTGTTCTGATCGCCGGTGCCGCCTGGCTGGCGCGGATGCGTCGTGACGATTGAACTCGGCGTTCTTTTCGGCGTCGCCCTGGCCTATCTGGGCCTGCTGTTCGTCGTCGCCTATGTTACCGAGCGCGGCGGCTGGCCGGCGCGGCTGGCGCGCCATCCGGCGGTGCTGGCGCTGTCGTTGGGCGTCTACGCCACCACCTGGACCTATTACGGCAGCGTCGGTTTCGCGGATCGCCAGGGTTTTTTGTTCCTGACCATCTATCTGGGCGTCACGCTGAGTTTCCTGGCCGCGCCGCTGCTGCTGTCGCCGCTGCTGCGGCTGGTGCGCGACTATCAACTGCAGTCGCTGGCCGATCTGCTGGCCTTCCGCTACGTCAGCCGCTACACCGGCCCGCTGGTGACGCTGCTGACGCTGCTGGGCATCCTGCCGTACATGGCGCTGCAGATCCGCGCCGTGACCAGTTCCATGGAAGTGCTGACCCAGCAGCACGCGCCCGCCACCTCGCCGCTGCTGGCGGCGGTGTTCTGCGCGCAGGTGACGCTGTTCGCGGTGCTGTTCGGCGCCCGGCACCTGCAGCCGCGCGCCAAGCACGATGGCCTGGTAATGGCCATCGCCTTCGAGTCCATCGTCAAGCTGATGGCGCTGCTGACCGCCAGCGCTTTCGCACTGGTCGGCGTTTTCGGCGGTTTCGGCGGTCTTGAGCATTGGCTGAGCGTGCATCCGCAGGCGCTGGCGGCGATGTACGCGCCGGTCGGCGGCAGCGCCTGGAACACCTTGCTGCTGCTGTCGGCCTCGGCGGCGTTCCTGCTGCCCCGATGCTTCCATATGCTGTTCGTGGAAAACGTCAGCCGCGGCGGACTGCGCACGGCGTCGTGGCTGTATCCGCTGTTCCTGCTGCTGCTGAACCTGCCGATCCCGCTGATTCTGTGGGCCGGCCGTTCGGCCGGCGTGACGACGCCGCCGGACTACTTCCTGCTGGCGCTGGCGCAGCGCTACGGCGGCGACGCACTGACGCTGCTGGTGTTCATCGGCGGCATCTCGGCGGCCAGCGCGATGCTGATCGTGGAGTCGCTGGCGCTGTCCGGCATGTGCCTGAACCACCTGCTGCTGCCGCTGTGGCTGCACCGCCGGCGCCGGTCCGACGGCGATCTGTACCACAAGCTGCGGCGTTGGCGCCGGTGGCTGCTGCTGGCGGTGATCAGCGTCGGCTATCTGACCTACCTGGTCAGCGGGCAGAGCCAGGGGCTGGTGCAGATGGGACTGATTTCGTTCGTGGCCGTGGCCCAGTTCCTGCCCGGCGTGATCGCGCTGCTGACCTGGCCGCGCGCCACCGGCGCCGGGTTCCTCGCCGGCGCCAGCGGCGGCATGGCGGTGTGGTTCTTCACCTTGATGCTGCCGTTGCTCGGCGGTCATCCGGACCTGCTGCACCGACTGGTTCCGGCCGGCGCCTCGCCGTGGCCGCTGCCGACGTTCTGGTCGCTGGCGATCAACGTCGCGCTGCTGGTGACGGTGTCGCTGGCGACGCGACCGCAGCCGCGCGAGCTGCTCGCCGACCAGGTCATCCGCCTGCACGCGCGGTTGCTGCGCGAGCGGCCGCAGGCGCCGACGCTGGCACAACTGTCGCGGCGGCTGACCGCCGCCCTGGGACCGGCCAACGGCGCGCGGGAACTGGACCAGGCGCTGCGCGACTGCGGACTGCCGCCCGGCGAAACCCATCCGCACGCGCTGCTGCGGCTGGAGGCGCGATTGGAGCGCAACCTGTCCGGCCTGCTCGGCCCGCATCTGGCGCGCTCGCTGCTCGGCATCCACACCGCCACCGGCCGCCTGATCGAGGACCAATTCGAACGCGAGCCGCGACGGCTGACCGGCCTGGCCGGCGAACTCGATCATCTGCGGCGGCTACATCGACAGATGCTGCGCACGCTGCCGATCGGCGCCTGCTCGATCGCCGGCGGCGGCCGCGTCCGCCTGTGGAACCAGCGCTTGGCGCTGCTCTCCGGCGTACGCGAGGAGGCGGCACTGGGCCGCCGCATCGACGAGCTGCCGGCGCCATGGGCGGATCTCCTCGATGGCTTTCTGGCCGTGAGCGACGCCCATTTGTACCGCATCGAGCTGGCGCTGCCGGACGGCGTGCGCTGGCTGAATCTGCACAAGGAAGCGGTGAGCTTCGACCCCGGCGACGGCGGCGACGTGGTGCTGATCGAGGATCTGACCGAGCAGCGACTGCTGGAGGCCGAGCTGGCGCACACCGAGCGCCTGGCCTCGATCGGCACGCTGGCGGCCGGCGTCGCCCACGAGATCGGCAATCCGCTGACCGGCATCAGCAGCCTGGCGCAGAATCTCAAGCTGGAGGCCGAGACCGAGGAGTTGCGGCAGGCACTGGACGAGATTCTGAACCAGAGCCGGCGCATCCAGGAAATCGTCTCGGCATTGCTGTCGTTCAGCCATTCTGGCGGCGGTCGGCAGGCGCAGGTTCAGCGTTTCGATCTGGCAGCCTGCGTCCGCGACGCGGTCCGGCTGGCACGGCTGGCCGCCAGCGGCAGCGGCTTGCAGTTCGTGGCCGAGATGCCGGATACGCTCGACGTCTTTGCCGAGCGATCGCGCATTCTGCAAGTTCTGGTCAACCTGCTCACCAATGCCGCGGACGCCTCTGCGGCGCGCGCGACGATCGACGTGCGCGCGCAGGCGGCCGACGACGGTGTCACACTGATCGTCGAAGACCGCGGCTGCGGGATTCCCGAACACCTGCGCGAACGCGTTTTCGAGCCGTTTTTTACCACCAAATCACCCGGCAGCGGCACCGGCCTCGGACTGCCGCTGGTTTACAGCATCGTGCGCGATCACGGCGGCCGCGTGCGCCTGGAAAGCGCACCCGGCTCCGGAACCCGTGTCGAAATCTGGCTGCCGCAACCCGCTGCAGAGGTCGCCCCATGAAGCCGCAGGTTCTGATCGTCGAGGACGAGCCGCTGATCCGCGGCCAGATCGCCAAACGGCTGCAGCGCGATGGCTGCCGGGTCACCGAGGCCGACAGCGTCGAACAGGCGCAAGCGCTCGATCCTTCTGCTTTCGATCTGGTGATGGCCGATCTCAGGCTGCCTGGAGCGCCTGGCGTCGAGTTGGTGAAAGCGGCCGCCGGCGCGCCGGTGCTGATCATGACCAGCTACGCCAGCATTTCGTCGGCGGTGGAGTGCATCAGGCAAGGCGCCGCCGACTATATCGCCAAGCCGTTCGAATTCGACGAGCTGCTGCTGATCGTGCGCCGGCTGATCGAGCAGGCGCGGCTGCTGCGCAGCCATCGCGCGCTGACGCAGGACGTCGCCCGTAACTGGCCGGTCGAGGGTCTGGTCGGAACCTCGCCGCCGATGCGCGAAGTCGCCGAGCGCATCCGCAAGGTCGCCGCCACCGACGCTACGGTGCTGATCTGCGGCGAGTCCGGCACCGGCAAGGAACTGGTGGCGCGCGCGATCCACGCCGCCAGCGGCCGCAGCGGCGGGCCGTTCGTCGCGGTCAACTGTGCGGCGATTCCGGACAACCTGATCGAAGCCGAGCTGTTCGGCTACGAACGTGGCGCGTTCACCGGCGCCGCCCAGCGCAAAGCCGGGCTGTTCGATGCGGCACACCACGGCACCCTGTTCCTGGACGAGATCGGCGAGCTGGCGCTGGCGGCACAGGCACGCCTTCTGCGCGCGCTGCAGGATGGGGAGATCCGCGCGGTCGGCGCGGTGCAGCCGCGGCATGTCAGCGTGCGCGTGCTGGCGGCCACCCACCGCGATCTCGCCGCGATGGTAGCCCAGCGCACGTTCCGTGAAGACCTGTTTTTCCGGCTGCGGGTGATGGAAATCCGACTGCCGCCGCTGCGCGAACGCGACGCCGACATCGATCTGCTGATCGATCACCTGCTGGTGCAGATCGCCGCCCGTCTCGGGCGCAACCGCCTGCAGGTCACCGCCGGCGCACGGCGGCGGTTGCGCGAATACCCGTGGCCCGGCAACGTCCGCGAACTGGCCAATTGCCTGGAGCGCGCGGCGATCCTGTGCGACGGCGATACGCTGGAGAGCCCGCATCTGGGCTTGCAGACGGCGGCGGCCTCGTCGGACGCACTGAGCCTGGACGACTATTTCCGCGACTTCGTGCTGCGCCACCAGCGTCATTTGACTGAATCCGAGCTGGCGCGGCGGCTCGGCATCAGCCGAAAATCGCTGTGGGAGCGCCGCCAGCGCATGGGCATTCCGCGCCAGCGCGGCGAGCCGTGACGCGGCGGTGCTGTCATCGTTCGTGCGCCGGCCTGTGCCGTGAACGTGACAACTGGTCGACTGCGGGTGATCGACTGCGGGTGATCGACTGCGGGGGCGGTCACCACCTCCGGCCGGTGGCGGGACGATGTTACAAGCGGTAATCCGATGTTACCGGAGGTAACGCAATCGACCCGGCCGGCGGTCGCCAATATCCCTAGCGTATCGCGACAGCCGGAATGGCACCGGCCTTGCATAGTGCCGTCTTGCCGCTGTAAGAGTAGCGGGTGAGTCCTGCGCAGCCGAGTGCACAGGCACATCAGCCGCCGGTCTGGCTCGAGCAGGCGGGTGAACCGCCGGCGCCGAAGGGCAGGCGATCGCCGCTGCCCGGTGACGGCGCTGTCGGAACGATTTATCGGCAGGCGGGCCATCGACAAGCTGGAGGAGAGACGAAGATGAGTGCGAGGGAAATCGAAGCGGACGCCGCGGTCATCGCCGCCCACTGGCGCGAAGAAGAGTACATATCCCCGCCATCGCGGTTTATCGGTCAGGCCTATGCCAGCGATCCGGCGATTTTCGAGCGTTTCGCCGAGAAAAACTTTCCCGACTGTTTCCGCGAATACGCCGAGTTGCTGCACTGGGATCAGTACTGGCACACCACGCTGGATGCTTCCAGGCCGCCGTTCTTCAAATGGTTCGTCGGCGGCAAGCTCAACGTCTGCTACAACTGCATCGACCGGCATCTGCCGAAGCACCGCAACAAGGCGGCGTTCTATTTCGTGCCGGAACGCGAGGACGAGCCGATCGTCGCCCTGACCTACCAGCAGCTCTACCGCCGGGTCAACGAAATGGCGGCACTGCTGCGCGATTTCTGCGGACTGAAACGCGGCGATCGGGTGACGCTGCACCTGCCGATGACGCTGGAGCTGCCGATCACGATGTTCGCCTGCGCCCGGCTCGGCGTGATCCACTCGCAGGTGTTCAGCGGCTTTTCCGGCCGCGCCTGCGCCGACCGCATCGTGGATTCCCGCAGCCGCGTGCTGATCACCATCGACGCTTATCAGCGCAGCGGCAAGCTCAACGACCACAAGGATAAGGCCGATCTGGCCGTTGCCGAAGCAGCCAAGCAGGGCGTCGACGTCGAAAAAATACTGGTCTGGCGACGCTATCCAGCCCAGTACCACAGCACCACGCCGATGGTCAAAGACCGCGATTTCTTCGTCGATGAAGTGCTGAAGAATTACCACAACCGGGAAATCGCCCCGGAGGTGATGGACGCCAACGACACTCTGTTTCTGATGTACACCTCCGGCACCACCGGCAAACCCAAGGGCGCGCAACACAGCACCGGCGGCTATCTGGCCTATGTCGCCGCCACCTCCAAGTACATCCAGGACATTCATCCGCAGGACGTCTACTGGTGCATGGCCGACATCGGCTGGATCACCGGGCATTCCTACATCGTCTACGGTCCGCTGGCGCTGGCCGCGACCTCGGTGATCTTCGAGGGCGCGCCTAATGTGCCCGACGCCGGACGACCGTGGCGCATCGCCGAGACGCTGGGCGTCAACATTTTTCATACGTCCCCGACCGCGATTCGCGCGCTGCGCCGCGGCGGAGTGGATCTGCCTAGCCAGTACAAGCATCGCTTCAAGCACATGACCACCGTCGGCGAACCGATCGAGCCGGAGATCTGGCGCTGGTACTGGAACGTGGTCGGCAAACGCGAAGCGGTGATCGTCGACACCTGGTGGCAGACCGAAAACGGCGGGTTTCTGTGTTCGACCGTGCCGGGCATCCACCCGATGAAGCCGGGCTCCGCCGGACCTGGACTGCCGGGCATCTATCCGATGATCGTCAACGAGAACGGCGAACAGATCGCACCCGGCAGCGGCGTGGCCGGCAACATCTGCATCCGCAACCCGTGGCCGGGCCGGATGCTGACCATCTGGGGCGATGACGAACGCTTCGTCAAAACCTATTACGCCCGCTACAACAACGACCCCAAGAGCAAGGACTGGCACGACTGGCCGTATTTCGCCGGCGACGGTGCGCTGCAGGCCGCCGACGGCTACATCCGCATCCTCGGCCGCATCGACGACGTCATCAACGTCGCCGGCCATCGCCTGGGCACCAAGGAAATCGAAGCCGCGTGCCTGACGGTGCCCGAGGTCGCCGAGGCGGCCGTGGTACCGGTGGCCGACGAGATCAAGGGCGCGCTGCCGGAGGTCTACGCTTCACTGCAACCGGGGGTCAAGGCCAGCGATCAGATGGCCAAGAAAATCGTCGACGCGATCGTCGATGAGATCGGCGCCATCGCCCGCCCGCGCCGAGTATGGCTGGTGCCGGACATGCCCAAGACGCGCTCCGGCAAGATCATGCGCCGGGTCCTGTCCTCGATCTCGGCGGGCCGCGACGCCGGCGACGTGTCGACACTGGCCAACCCGGAAGTGGTCGAGGAATTGCGCAAGCTAGTGCAAAACAAGCCGCGTTGACGCCGCGAGGAACGTCATTGCCAGGCTCGCGTAGCGAGCCGAAGCAACCTCGTGACGGTGGCTTCGACGTTGAGCTCGCCGCGCGCGCTGCGCGCGCTCGAGACGACGCTGGTGGCATCGATCATGCCGCCAGCGCCGCGACGGCGGTACGCGATCCGACGCCACCGTCCGTGATCTGAGTCAAAGCGCACGGCGGCGCCAAACCGGACAATCGGACCCGATACCATACGCAGGCACAGTGCGGACCACGGCCCGCGCACGGCGGTGGCCCATGCCGGAACCGATTGCATCAGGATTGTCCGAAACCGAGGCCGCCGCGCGACTGCGGCGCCACGGCCCCAACGAACTGCCGCAGAATGCGCCCCGCAGCTTCTGGCGCATTGCCGCCGGCGTACTGGCCGAACCCATGCTGCTGTTGCTGCTGGGCTGCGGGGCGGTCTACCTGCTGCTCGGCGATCTGCGCGAGGCGCTGGTCCTGCTCGGCTTCGACGTCGTGGTCGTCGGCATCACGCTGTATCAGGAGCACCGCACCGAGCGCGTGCTCGAAACCCTGCGCGACCTCAGCAGCCCGCGAGCCCTGGTCATCCGCGACGGGCGCCGTCGCAGAATTCCCGGTCGCGAGGTGGTCGCCGGAGACTGGATCGTACTGTCCGAGGGCGATCGAGTACCGGCCGACGGCGAACTGCTCGAATCCAGCCACCTGCGCGTCGACGAATCGCTGTTGACCGGCGAGTCGCTGCCGGCGGCCAAGCGCCTGGCTGCCTGTCTGCGTGTGGACACGCACAGGCAGGCGGCGCCCGGCAGCCCCGCCGACCGGCACGTCTACGCCGGCACGCTGGTCACCGGCGGGCGCGGGGTCGCCCGAGTCGCAGCGACCGGCGCGGATACCGAGCTGGGCCGCATCGGCGCGGCCGTCGGCACGCTCAAGCAGGGCGACAGCCCGCTGCAGCAACAGACCCGGCGCCTGGTGTGGCGGATCGCGCTGCTGGCGGTGCTGGTGTGCATCGCCGTGGCCCTGGCTTACGGCCTGATGCGCGGGCGCTGGCTGGAAAGCGCGCTGGCGGGCATCTCGCTGGCCATGGCGCTGCTGCCCGAAGAGGTGCCGGTCATCCTGACGGTGTTTCTGGCGCTGGGCGCCTGGCGGCTGTCGCGCCGCGGCGTGCTGACCCGCCGCATGGCGGCGGTCGAGGCGCTGGGCGCGGCGACCGTGCTGTGCGTGGACAAGACCGGCACGCTGACCGAGAACCGGATGTCGGTGCGGGCGCTGCTGCCGGCCGGCGGCGGCCAAGTGCCGGTGACCGGCGGACCGCTGCCGGAGGCCGCCCACCAACTGGTCGAATTCGCGATCCTCGCCACCCGGCAGGATTCGTTCGACCCGATGGAGCGGGCCATCGCCGAGCTCGGCCTCGGGGAACTGGTGGACGCCAGCCACCTGCACGCCGGCTGGGATCTGGTCCACGAATATCCGTTGCAGGCGGATCTGCTGGCGATGTCGCAGGTCTGGGAGGACCGGCTGGCGGGAACCCGCTGCATCGCGGCCAAGGGGGCACCGGAGACGATCGCCGACCTGTGCCACCTGCCGGCCCCCGCGCGGGCCGCCGTGCTGGACCGGGTGCGGGACCTGAGCGACCGCGGGTGGCGCGTGCTGGCGGTGGCGCGCGCACAACTGACTCACGACGCCCGCGACCTGACGCGGCCCGACGAGCGCCTGCCGCCGGATCAGCACGACCTGGCCTTCGAGTATCTCGGTCTGCTGGCCCTGGCCGACCCGCTGCGGCGCTCGGTGCCGGCAGCCGTCGCGGCCTGCCGCCGGGCCGGCATCCGGATTTTGATGATCACCGGCGATCACGCCGGCACCGCGCGCAGCATCGCCCGTGCCGCCGGGCTGAACGCTGCCGACGCCTGCCTGCTCGGCGGGGAACTGGAGAACCTGGGCGAAGCCGCGCTGGCGCGGCGGCTTGCCACCGTCGGCGTCGTGGCGCGGGCCCGGCCCGGCGACAAGCTGCGCATCGTCCGCGCGCTGCAGGCCGCCGGCGAAGTCGTGGCGATGACCGGCGACGGCGTCAACGACGCACCGGCATTGCGCGCGGCCGACATCGGCGTGGCGATGGGCGGCCGCGGCACCGACGTGGCGCGCGAGGCCGCCGGGCTGGTGGTGCTCGACGACGACTTCAGCTCGATCGTCGACGGCGTCCGGCAGGGGCGCCGCATCTTCGACAACCTGGCGCGGGCGGTCGCCTACATCGTCGCCGTGCACCTGCCGATGGCCGGGCTGGCCCTGCTGCCGCTGCTGCCCGGCTGGCCGCTGCTGCTGCTGCCGGCGCATATCGCCTTCCTGCAGTTGATCATCGATCCGGCCTGCTCGATCGTCTTCGAGGCCGCTCCGGCGACCGCAGCGACCATGCAACGGCCGCCGCGCCGGCCCGACGCGCCGCTGCTGGGCCGGCCGGCCCTGGCGGCGAGCCTGCTGCAGGGACTGGCGGCGCTGGCGATGGCCGCGGTGCTGCTGTGGACGGCACGCGTCGCCGGCGCCGGCGACGACGTGCAGCGCGCAGCCGCCTTCGTCGCCCTGGTGGCCGGCAACCTGGCGCTGATCGCCGGTCATCACCCGGCCGGGCTGCGCGCACCGTGGCGCAGCGACCACCGTGCGCTCGGCGCAGTACTGCTGACGGTGCCGGCGGCGCTGCTGCTGGTGATGCAGGTGCCGCTGCTGCGCGAGCTGTTCCGGCTGGGGGTGCTGCCGCCGCGGCTGTGGGCCGCCGAAGCGGCAACCGCCGCATTGGTGCTGGCGGTGACGGTCGCCGGCCGGCGCCTGATTTCACCGGCGTCCTGAAAAATCGGCTCCGCCGCGGTCCGCGCGCCCGGGCCATCCAGGCCGATCTCCGACGGCGCTGCGCCTGGGCGACGGATCGCGGGTTTCAGGCTTCGGCGGCAACGTGACGCGCGCCGGCGGCTGCCAATGCCTCCAGGAAATCGGTACGCCAGCGGTCGATGTCGTAGTCGCGCAGACCCCGCATCAGCTCGGCGTGCCGGTTGCGCCGCTGCTCGAGCGGCATGTGGCGCGCGGTCTGCAGGGCCTCGGCCACCGCCACCTTGTCGTAAGGGTTGACGATCAGCGCCGCGCGCATCTGCACCGCGGCGCCGGCGAACCGCGACAGCACCAGCACGCCGGGATCGGCCGGGTCCTGCGCGGCGACGTATTCCTTGGCCACCAGGTTCATGCCGTCGCGCAGCGGCGTGACCAGGCTGATGTCGGCGGCGCGGTAGATGCCGGCCAGCGCCCGCCGGCTGTAGGCGCGGTTGATGTAGGCCAAGGGCGTCCAGTCGACCTCGGCGAAGCGGCCGTTGATGTGGCCCTCCAGCCCCTCCAGCTCGGCCCGGATCTGGGCGTACTCCGGCACCGCTCCGCGGGTCGGCGGCGCGATCTGCAGGTAAACCAGCCGGCCGTGGGTCTCGGGATAGGTCTCCAGCAGCAGCTCGTAGGCCAAAAACCGCAGCGGCAGGCCCTTGGTGTAGTCGAGCCGGTCGACGCCGACGATCAGTTGCCGGCCGGCGAAACGCCGCGTGGCCAGGCGCTCGGCCTGCCGCTTGGCCTCGGCGCTGCCGGCGAGCTGCACGAAGTTGTCGACGTCGATGCCGATCGGGAACGACCGCACCACCGCGCTGCGCTCGAACACCGTGACCACGTCGCCCGACACCCGGCCGTCCTGCTCGTTGACCACGTAGTCGACGAAGCGCTCGACGTCGCGGTCGGTCTGGAAGCCGATCACGTCGTAGGCGAACAACGCCTGCAGCAGGCGCCCGGCGTTGGGCAGGGTCAACAGCACGTCGCGCGGCGGAAACGGGATGTGCAGGAAGAACCCCATCGGCTGCCTGCAGCCCATCGCCCGCAGCTCCTGGGCGAACGGGATCAGGTGATAGTCGTGCACCCAGATCAGGTCCTGCGCCTTGAACAATGGCGCGAACACGCGGGCGAATTTGGCGTTGACCTTGAGGTAACCGTCGTAGTAGCTGCGGTCGAAGGCGGTCAGGTCGATGCGGTTGTGAAACAGCGGCCACAGGCAGCTGTTGGCGAAGCCGTTGTAGTAGGCGTCGTGCTCGGCTTGCGTCAGTTCGATGGTGGCCGCCGTCATCCCGTCGGCCTGTGTCACTTCGGGCCGTTCCGGCGACACCGGCGCCAGCTTGCCGCTCCAGCCGCACCAGATGCCGCCGGAGGCCTTGAGCATGTCGACCATGGCGACCGCCAGTCCGCCGGCGCGCACCGCGCCGCGCATTGACCCGACCCGGTTGGAGATCACCACCAGGCGCCGGCCGGCCGGGTTGATGCGCGCCGTCCCTGGCGGCGCGGACCATGGTCCGCGCCCTGCGGGCGCACTGTGTGCGTCCGAATGCGTTCCCGACGCATTCGTCACACGACCTCCTCCCACCGCCGGGACAGGCGGGTGGCGGCGTTGATGATGCCGACCATCGAGTAGGTCTGCGGAAAGTTGCCCCAGGCTTCGCAGCAGGCGGGGTCGACGTCCTCGGACAACAGGCCCAGCGGGTTGCGGCAAGACAACATATGTTCGAACAGCTCGCGCGCCTGCGCGCCACGACCGCTGCGCACCAGCGCGTCGATGTACCAGAAGGTACAGATGTTGAAAGCGTTCTTGGGCTTGCCGAAATCATCGGCGGCGGCGTAGCGGAACAGGTACGGCCCATGCTTGAGTGTTCGCTCGATCGCGGCCAGCGTGGCGACAAAGCGCGGATCGTCGGCGCGATGGAAACCGATCTCCGCCATCAGCAGCAGGCCGGCCTCCACCTCGCTGCCGCCGAAGCTGTCGCTGTAGTGCCCGGCTTTTCCGTTCCAGCCGCTGGCCTCGATGGCTTGGCGGATTTCCTCGGCGCGACTGCGCCAGACCCGTTCGCGTTCAGGCCGCTGCAACTGCCGGGCGATTTTTGCCAGGCGGTCGCAGGCCGCCCAGCACATCAGCGCCGACGAGGTGTGTACGGCGGCCCGGGTGCGCAACTCCCACATGCCCGCGTCCGGTGTGGCATAGACTGCGTAGGCGCGTTCACCGAGCCGCTCCAGGCGCTCGAACTCCACCGCACCGGCCGGACGCAGCAGGCGCCGGTCGAAAAACGCCTGCGAGGCGGCCAGAACGACGTTGCCGTAAACGTCGTGCTGATAGTGCTCGTAGGCCTGGTTGCCGACCCGCACCGGCCCCATGCCGCGATAGCCGGCCAGCGAGTCGAGCATGCGCTCCGGCAGCCGCGCTTCCAGGCCGATGCCGTAGACCGGCTGCAGGCGCGGCGGCGCCGAAGCATTCTTCGATCCGCCGTCGCGCCGGTCTTCCCAGGCGGTGCCGACGAGGTTGGCGATATAGCGCAGGTAGTGCTCCATCGTCTCGACCTCGGACAGCGAATTCAGCGCGCGCACGACGAAGAACGCGTCGCGCAGCCAGCAGTAGCGGTAGTCCCAGTTGCGGCCCGAACTGGCCGCCTCCGGGATGCTGGTGGTCAGCGCGGCGACGATCGCGCCGGTCTCCTCGTAGGTGCACAGCTTGAGCGTGATCGCGGCGCGGATCACCGCGTCTTGCCATTCCAGCGGCAGCGCCAGGCGGCGCACCCACTCGCGCCAGTAGGCCTCAGTGTGCTCCTGGAACGCGCGGACGGTATGGGCGATCGACTCGGACAGCGTCTCGTCGGGACCGAGCACGAAATTGATCGGCTCTTCAAGCAGAAACGTCGTCTCTTCCCAGACATAGGTCACCGGCGCGTCGGTGGTCAGGCGCAGCGTCAGGTCGGGCCCGACGTAGCGGATGTGATTGCTGCCGCGGGTGCGGATCGACTCGACGGCCCCGTACCGGAAGCACGGCCGCAGCCGGACGCGCACGCGCGGGCAGCCGACCACCGGCCGCAGGCGCCGCATCAGCTGCATCGGCCGGAACATCCGCCCGCGGCTGGCGAAACGCGGCATGAAATCGGTGACCTCCAGCACCTGGCCGGCATGGTCGTGCAGACGCGTGACCAGCACCGCCGTGTTCGGTGCGTAGCTCTGTTCGACACGGGTCAGTCCGCCGACGTCGATCGACCAGAAACCGCGTGCGGCGTCGCCCGGCCCGTCCGCCTCCGGCGGCGCGCCGTTCAGCAGCGCGTGAAACACCGGGTCGCCGTCCGGGCGCGGCAGGCAGCACCAGGTGACGCGCGCCTGCGCATCGACCAGCGCGGCGATCGAGCAGTTGCCGATCACGCCCTGATCCAGCGACGTCGCCGGCGCCGTCATCCCGTCGCAGCGTAGTTTGCGTCCGCCGATTCCAGGCGCGCCGCCTCCCGTGCCAGCCAGGCGCCCAGGGCCGCCGGGTTCACGCAGCGCCACTGTGCCCCGGTGTCTCCGCGGCCGACCTTTACGGTCAGGCCGCCGAGCGAGCGGACCACAGCGAAACCGTCCTCGTCGGTGACGTCGTCGCCGGCGAATACCGGCCGCCGGCCGCCGAATACCGGCGTGCTCATCAGCAGCCGGATCGCCGCGCCCTTGTCGACGCCGTGCGGCCGCACCTCGTAGACCGACTTGCCGGCCATGACGTCGACGTCCAGGCCCCTGGCCGCGGCCTCTACTGCGCGCCGGCTGGCCTCGGCGGCCTGCGGCGCGTCCCGGAAATGCAGCGACAGCACCGCGCCCTTGTCTTCGATCCAAACGTGATCGTCCGCCGGCTTGCAGGCGTTCAGGCGCCGGCGCGCGGTGGCGATATCGGGATGGTCGTCGAGTTGCACCGCCGCGTCCGTCAGCGGCCGCAACTGCGCGCCGTGCAGGCCGGCGCCAGGCAGGCGCAGCGGCGCCAGCAGGGCGTCGATCTGCTGCAGCGGCCGGCCGGTGATGACCGCCACGGCGCCGTCGAGCGCCCGGCTCAGACGTTCGAGCAGGCCGGGCAGCCCGGCGTCGACGCGGACTTGATCCGGGCGCGGCGCGATCTCCGCCAGGGTGCCGTCGAAATCCAGGAACAACGCGCAGTCCCGCCGTAGCGGCGGCAGTTGGGAATCGACATCGGAGTCGGATACGGACATCGCGTTCAGTGGATACCACAATCTGCGTACCCGAATGATTTCCCAGCCCGGTCGCGCCTGCAAGCGCGGCTGCCGCCGGAAGCCCCCGTCAGACGGCCGACGGCACCCCGGTGCGCCGCAGCGGCAGGACCGTACCGCGCTGGTGCAGATCGCCTCGTTTGATCCAGCGCAGAATCCGAATGCGGCCGTTATGGTCCTCGGCCAGTGCCGTGCAGCCCTCCACCCAGTCGCCGCAGTTGTGGTAGGTCACACCGAAGATCTCGCGGATCTCGGCGTGGTGGATGTGACCGCAAACCACACCGTCCAGGCTCCGCCGGTGACACTCGTGGGCCACCGTTTCCTCGAAGCGCGAGATCACGTTGACCGCGGATTTGACCCGCTGCTTGGCGAACGCCGACAGCGACCAGTACGGCAGCCCGGCGCGCGCGCGCAGACGGTTGAACCAGTAATTGGCGGTCATCGTCGCTTCGTAGGCCGCGTCCCCGAGAGCCGCGATCCAGCGGTGGTAGCGGGTGATGACGTCGAAGGCGTCGCCGTGGGTCACCAGCAGCCGGCGACCGTCGGCGGTGGTGTGGATCCGCTCGTTGACGACTTCGATGTTGCCGAGGCTGAGTCCGAAGCGGACGAACTTGCGCAGAAACTCGTCGTGGTTGCCGGTGACGTAGTAGACCCGGGTGCCGCGCTTGGCCTTGGTCAGCACCTTGCGGATGACGTTGGTGTGCTCCTGCGGCCAGTACCACTGCTTGCGCAGCTTCCAACCGTCGATGATGTCGCCGACCAGGTACAGCGTCCGGCAGTCGTGGTGCTTCAGAAAATCCACCAGATGCGCGGCCTGGCAGCCCGGCGTGCCCAGGTGCACGTCGGAGATCCACAGCGTGCGCAGCGAAGGCTTGCCGCCGACGCGCGGCGCCGGCTTGCGCGACACGGGCTTGAGTAACCGGTCCATGATGGCGCCAACCTAGCGCGGCGATGCTGCGTTACGACGACAGTCTTTCACCCGTCATTGCGAGGCCGAAGGCCGTGGCAACCTGAAGGAGCCGAAGCAATCCCGGAACGCCGGCACCGCGGGCCGGCCGAACCCGCCGCGGCGTATCGGCCAGCTCCGCCGTCAACGACCCCGTCGCCAATCGTGATAACGCCGCACCCACTGCAGCAGCTTTTCCGGCTTGTGCGCCTGCTTCCAGGCGCCGGCGGCATACTTGTTGGCCTCGGCCAGCGTCGGATAGGTGTGAATGGTGCCGAGGATTTTGTTCAGGCCGATCCGGTAGCGCATCGCCAGCACGTATTCCTGGATGACGTCGCCGGCGTGCGGCCCGGCGATGGTGACGCCGAGAATGCGGTCCTTGCCCGGCACCGTCAGCACCTTGACCAACCCGTCCGCATCGCCGTCGGCGATCGCCCGGTCCAGCTCCGCCAGATCGTAGATGGTGACCTCGTAGGCGATCCCCTTTTCTTTGGCCTCGGTCTCGTTCAGCCCGACCCGTGCCACTTCCGGGTCGGTGAACGTGGCCCACGGCACCGCAGAATAGTCGATCGCAAAGCGTCCGCCGCGCAACCATAGCAACGACCCGAACAAGGCGTTGACCGCCGCGTACCAGGCGGTGTGACCGGCGGTGTGCGTGAACTGGTACGGACCGGTGACGTCACCGCAGGCCCAGATGTTGGGGAAATTGGTGCGGCTGTAATCATCGACCTCAATGGTCTTGCCGGTGCGCACCCCGAGTTCTTTCAACCCGGTGCCGTCGAGCCGGGCGGCACGGCCCACGGCCACGAGAATTTGGTCGAATTCGATGCGCTGACGTTGCCCGCCGCGTTCGCACACCAGGAGCTTGCGTCCAGCCTGAGTTTCGACCGCCACCGCCTTGGCGCCGACCTGCACGTCAATGCCCTCGGCCCGGAAACGCCGCTCCACCCGCTCGGAGAACTCCGGATCCTCGCGGATCATCAATCGCGGCAGCATCTCCACCAGGGTGACTGCGCTGCCCAGCCGTGCGAAGCACTGCGCCAGCTCGCAGCCGATCGAGCCGCCGCCCAGCACCACCAGGCGCTGCGGCCGCCGGCGCAGATCCCAGACCGTATCCGAGGTCAGATAGCCGGCCTCGGCCAGGCCCGGAATCGGCGGCACGAAAGGCTGGGCGCCGGTGGCCAGCACGATATCCCGCGCGCTCAGGCGGCGGATCCCGCCATCGTTCAGCTTGACTTCCACAGTCCACGGGTCCACCAGTTGTGCCCGCCCGATCAGCACCTCGACACCGAGGCCGGTGTAGCGCTCGACCGAGTCGTGCGGGGCGACCTGCGCGATCACTCTCTGCACGCGTTCCATGACCTGCCCGAAGTCGAAGTCGGCGGTCATCCGCGTAAGCCCGAAATCCGGCGCGCGGCGAGCCTCGGCCAGCAGCCGCGCGGTGCGGATCAGCGCCTTGGACGGTACGCAGCCGGTGTTCAGGCAATCCCCGCCCATCAGGTTCTGCTCGATCAGCGTGACGCGCGCCTTGACCGCGGCGGCGATGTAAGCCGACACCAGTCCGCCGCTGCCGGCGCCGATCACGATCAGGTTGCGGTCGAAACGGCGCGGACGCCGGAAGCCGCGGTACACGCGCCGCGTCTTGATCGCCTCCAGCGCCCGCCGCGCCAGCAACGGAAATACGCCCAGCAGCACGAAGGCGCCGATCAGTCCCGGCGAAAGCAGGTGGCCGTGGATCCCGAGCGCGCCGAGCTGCGTGCCGGCATAAACGTAGACGATCGTCCCCGGCAGCATGCCGAGCTGGCTGACCCAGTAAAAAGCGCGCACGCGGATCGGCGTCAGCCCCATGACCAGATTGACGACGAAAAACGGAAACACTGGCACCAGCCGCAGCGCGAACAGGTAGAACGCCCCTTCGCGCTCGAACGCGGCCTCGAAACGACGCAAGCGGTCACCGAAGCGCCGGTGCACCGCGTCGCGAAACAAAAACCGCGCGGCGATGAAGGCCAGGGTCGCGCCGATCGAAGAGGCGAAAGACACCAGCGCGGTGCCTTCGATCAAGCCGAACAACGCGCCGCCGATCAGCGTCATTGCCAGGGCGCCCGGCACCGACAGCGCCGTAATCACCGCATACAGCCCGAAGAACAGGACCGCCGCCGCCAGCGGATGTGCCGCCTGTGCAGCCGCAATCGCCTCACGCTGCTCGCGGAAATAGGACAGGGTCAAGTAATGCTGACCGCCGAAAGCGAAAAAAACCACCAGCAGCGCAATGATCAGCCCCAGCAACAGCCATCGTGGACGATGCACTCGCAACACTCCCAGGCCTTGGACCCGGCGATTTTAGAGATTCGCGGCTGGCGCCGACAGCCGCTGTCGCATACGCAGCTTGCCCCCGCGCGTCCAGAGGTGCACCGGCGGCGCTTCTATCGATAGAACATGTTGACACACGGATTCCCCGGCGCGGCTACGGCCCCTAGACTGTGCGCGCCATGGATACGAATAAACCGATGGATTTTGAGCGCATCAACCGCGAATTCGGCAACAGCCCGCTGCGCCTGGTGGAATGGAGCATCGCCCAGGCCGGTCGGCCGATCTGCACCACCAATTTCGGCCCGTTCGAGGCGGTGATTCTGCATATGGTCACGCGGGTGGCGCCGGAGCTCCCGATCGTGTGGATGGATTCCGGTTATGCGACGCCGGCGACCTACCGCTTCGCCGACCAGCTCACGAGCCTGCTGAAACTGAACCTGCACACCTATCACCCGCTGCGCTCGCGCGCTCACCGCGAGGCGGTGGATGGACCGCTACCGCCGATCGACGATCCGCGCCACGCCGAGTTCACCCGCGAAGTCAAGCTGGAGCCGTTCGGGCGCGCGATGCGCGAGATGGCGCCGGATGTATGGCTCACCGCGCTGCGCGCCGAACAGACGCCGCTGCGCGCCCGGATGCAGCCGGTGTCGGTGAATGCCGATGGACTGATCAAAGTCGCGCCGCTGCTGCGCTGGTCGAGCAAGGACATGCAGGAGTACCTGACGGTCAATGGACTGCCGAATAATTTTGACTATTTTGACCCCACCAAAGTCGAAGACCGACGCGAATGCGGACTCCACCTCGCGCACTGATCCGCTGATCCCGCCTGTCAAAATGCGCCTTCGAGCGCCGGGCTGCTCCGCGGCCTGCGGCGCTCAGGCGCTACTCCTCCCCCACCCAAGTCGAAGACCGACGCGAATGCGGACTCCACCTCGCGCACTGATCCGCTGATCCCGCCGCGCGACTCGTGACCTCACGCCGCACGCGCGGCGGTCCACACCTCGACCGCGATGGCACCCGCCCGGCGACAGGTCCGGGCCAGTTCCGCCAGCGTGCTGCCGGTGGTCATCACGTCGTCGAGCAGCAGCACGCGGTGGCCGGCGACGCGCGGCGAGACGGCGAAAGCGCCGCGGACATTGCGCCGGCGCACGACCGCGCTTTTGCCGATCTGATCCGCGGTCGCGCGCAGCCGCTGCGCGGCACCGAAATCGCAGGCCAATCCAAGTTCGCGGCCGACGATCCGCGCCAGTTCCAGCGCCTGGTTATAGCCGCGCCGCCGCAGTCGCCACGGATGCAGCGGTACCGGCAGCAGCAGATCGGCATCGGTGGCCGGCGCACGGCGCAGCATCGCCTGCGCCAGCCAGCGCGCTTCAGTGAAGCCGGCGCGGTATTTGAGCCGCAGGATCGCGGTATGAATCGGCCCCTGCAGACGCCAGGCTGCCCAGGCCCGCTCGAATAGTGGCTGCCGCTGGCAACGTCCACAGGCCAGTTCCGGCGCGACCGTCGGCGCCGCGCAGTGCGGGCAGGCCGGCGTATTCCACGGCAGCTCATGCAGGCATTCGGCGCACACCGAAAAGCCGATTCCGCAGCGCTGCGCGCAGATCGCACAGCGCGACGCCAGCAACAAGCCGCGCAGCGCGCCGTCCAGATTGTCAATCCATCGAACTGTCATAAGTTGACAGCTCCGCAGCCGCTGCGAAAGACTGCCGGCTGCGTCTGCGCGGGAATATCCAAGTGATCCGACATGACTGGACGCGCGAGCAGGTCGCCGCGCTGTTCGAGCTGCCGTTCAACGATCTGCTGTTCGAGGCCCAGCGGGTGCATCGGGCTCACCATGCGCCGAACCGGGTGCAGTTGTCCACGCTGCTGTCGATCAAGACCGGCGGTTGCCCGGAGGACTGCGCCTATTGCCCGCAGAGCGCGCGTCACGGGGCCGAGGTCGCCGCCGAGCCGCTGATGCGGCTCGACGACGTCAAGCGCGCCGCCGCGCAGGCCAAGGCAGGCGGCGCGACCCGTTTCTGCATGGGCGCGGCCTGGCGCAGCCCCAAGGATCGGGATCTGGAAACGGTTGCGGCGATGGTGCGCGAGGTCAAGGCGCTGGGGATGGAAACCTGCGTGACGCTGGGAATGCTCAAGCCACGGCAGGCCCGGCGCCTGGCGGAGGCGGGGCTGAACTACTACAACCACAATCTCGACACCTCGCCGGAGTTCTATGGTCGGATCATCCACACCCGGCGCTACCAGGATCGGCTGGACACGCTGGCCGCGGTGCGCGCAGCCCGCATCAAGGTCTGCTGCGGCGGCATCGTCGGCATGGGCGAGACGCGCGCCGATCGCGTCGGCCTGCTGTGGCAGTTGGCCAGGCTCGAGCCGCATCCGGAAAGCGTGCCGGTCAACGAACTCGTCGCCGTGCCGGGGACGCCGCTCGCACGGGCATCGCCGCTGGATCCGCTCGAATTCGTGCGCACCGTTGCCGTGGCGCGGCTGCTGATGCCGGCCGCTTACGTGCGGCTGTCGGCCGGGCGCACGCAGATGAGCGACGAACTGCAGGCGCTGTGTTTTTTCGCCGGCGCCAACTCGATTTTCTACGGCGACAAACTGTTAACCACCGCCAACCCGCAGAACCGGCGCGATCGCTCGCTGTTCGCCCGCCTTGGACTGCGCGCCGAAGCCGGCTCCGAGCCCGCGGCTGCCGCGGCCGCAAGCTGCAGCCGATGAACGCACTGCAGGCGCAGCTGCGCGAAGAATTGGCGCAGCTGGCGGCGGCCGGCCTCTATCGCCGGCGGCACGCAGTCGATGGCAGCCACGGCACGCTACTGACGGTCGACGGCCGGCCCTGTGTCAACTTCTGCAGCAACGATTATCTGGGCCTGGCGGCCGATCCACGGCTGGCGCAGGCGGCCGCAGAGGCCTTGTCGCGCTGTGGCGTAGGCAGCGGCGCCGCGGCGCTGGTATCGGGCTACAACCAGGAGCACGCCGGGCTGGAACAGGCGCTGGCGGAGTTCGTCGGCCGGCCGCGCGCGCTGCTTTTCTCGTCCGGCTGGGCCGCCAATCTCGGCGTGCTGCGCGCGCTGCTGACACGCGCGGACGATCTGGTGGCCGACGAGCTGAATCACGCTTCGCTGATCGACGGCGGCCGGCTGTCCGGCGCGCGTTACCGGCGCGTCGGTCATTGCGACCTGCCGGCTTTCCAGCGGGCGCTGGCCGCAGCGCGAGAGCGGAAACTCCCGGCGTCGGCAAGGCAGCCGCGGGCCTTCGTCGTCACCGATACCGTGTTCAGCATGGACGGCGATCTGGCCGACCTCCCGGCTCTGGCGCGGCTCGCCCGCAGGTACGGCGCGGCGCTGATGGTCGACGATGCGCACGGCTTCGGCGTGCTGGGCGCCAACGGCCGCGGGGCGCCGGAGCATTTCTCCGGAGAAGGCGGGATCGCGGCGGACGACGTCGATGTCTACATCGCCACGCTGGGCAAGTCGCTGGGTGTGGCCGGCGCTTTCGTCGCCGGCTCGCAGGAGCTGATCGACTACCTGGTGCAGCGCGCGCGGACCTGGGTGTTTTCCACCGCCATGCCGCCGGCGCTGGCGGCGGCGGCGCGCGCGGCGCTGGGAATCGTCAACAACGAACCGGAACGGCGCCGGCGGTTATTCGCCAATATCGCACGCTTTCGCGCCGGCGCCGAGCAACTCGGCATCGCCATAGGATCGCCTCACGCGACCCGCGGCGCCGCAGTCGGATGGGAGGCGATCACGCCGATCCAACCGCTGGTGATCGGCGGCGCGGCGCGTACGCTTGCGCTTGCGCGGCACCTCTTCGAAGCTGGCTTCTGGGTCGCCGCGATTCGCCCGCCGACGGTGCCGCCGAACACCGCCCGCTTGCGGATCACGCTGTCGGCGGCGCACGCGCCGGCACAGATCGACGCGCTGCTGGAAGCGCTGGCCGAAGGTTGTCGGCGTTGCGGCGTGAACGCCGGCGGGCTGGCGGCGCCGGCGGCCTGACGCTGGTGGCGGCGCAGACGCTGTTTGTCACCGGCACCGACACCGGCGTCGGCAAGACCCGGGTGGCGCTGGCGCTGCTGCGCGCGCTGCGCACCGCCGGCATCGATGCGGTGGGCTTCAAGCCGGTCGCCAGCGGCGCGCGCCGCACGCCGGCCGGCTTGCGCAACGCCGACGCGATGGCGCTGTGGCGCGCCGGGCCGCAGCCGTTGGCCTATCGGCGGGTCAATCCGTGCTGCTTCGCGCCGCCCATCGCCCCGCACCTCGCTGCCAGGGAGGCACGGCGGCGGCTGTCCGCCGCCCAGCTCGACCGCGCGCATGACTGGCTGGCGCGGCGTCACGCGGTGGTGGTGGTCGAAGGCGCCGGCGGCTGGCACGTGCCGCTCGACGGCCGCGAGCGCCTGTCCGACTGGGTGCTGCGTCGCGGCTGGCCGGTGCTGCTGGTGGTCGGATTGCGGCTGGGCTGTTTGAACCACGCGATGCTCAGCGCGGAAGCGATCGGTGCGCCGCTTTCCGGTTGGGTCGCCAATCTGTTGCCGCCGCCGCTGCCGCGGTTGACGGGCAACCTCGCCACCCTCCGGCGCGTGCTGCCGGCGCCGCAGTGGTTCGCGCTGGACTGCGGTGAGTCGCCGGCGACGGCAGCACGGCGGCTGGATCGGGAGCAACTGGCGGCATTCGGCTTTGCGCCGCCACCACCGCGGACCTAGAATACCGGCGGCCGGATATGCCGGTTCTTCCTTGTCCTCGAGTCGAGATGAATGCCGCACCGACGACCCAACTGGTGATTGGGCCCAACGCTTCGCTGAAGCCGGTGCAGGCGGCCGCGTTCGTCGGTTGGACGGCGCTGGTCAGCTTCGCGATCGGGTCGTTTTTCGCCATCCGCGGCTTCTGGCCGGTGCTGGTATTCGCGACGCTCGAGATCGCCGCGCTGGCCGCGGCGCTGTACGCCAGTCTGCGCAGCGGCAGGTATCGTGAAGTCGTACACTTCGAACCGGGTTCAATCCGGGTCGAGTTCGGCGAGATCGGCCACGGCGCGCAGGCCAGCTTGCAACTGCCGCGTTCGCCGACGCGGGTGCTGCTCGAGCGCGGCCCGTTCCGCAACAGTCCGACGCGGCTGCTGCTGTGCTGTTTCGGCCACAGCGTCGAACTGGGGCGCTGTTTGACCGACGATCAACGCCGGCAGCTGGCCGCGCGGATGCGCGAACTGATTCATCCCGGCTGGGGGAGCATGACGACAGCCGCGGGGCCGCCGGCGGTGTTCTGGAGCGGGTAGCAGGGGCAAGACCGGCGGTTCGCCGCCGGTGAGAGGATGACTACTTTGGAGACGTGTGGATGTTGACGCTCAAGCGCGCGGCCGGCAGGGCCGTGGCCACCGCCGCCGGCATCGCCGGCACCGCGCACGCCAGCCTGCAAAAAGACGCCTTCTGGAATCTTCCGTCCGGCGTCACTTCGCTGAGCCGCGAGGAATACGGCTTGCACATGATGGCGTTCTGGGTGGTGGTGGTGATCGGCGTGCTGGTGTTCGGCACGATGTTCTACTCGCTGTTCGCGCACCGCCGCTCGCGGCATCCGACGCCGTCCAATTTTCACGAGAACACCACCGTCGAGGTGATCTGGACCATCATCCCGTTCCTGATCCTGGTCGGCATGGCGATCCCGGCGGCGGCAACGCTGATCCACGCCTACGACACGCGCAACGCCGACCTGACGATCAAAGTCACCGGCGTGCAGTGGAAATGGGAATACGCCTATCCCGAGCAGGGGCTGCAGTTCGTCAGCGGCCTCGACGCGGCCTCGACCCGGGCGGCGCCGCTGGATTCGGGCGTCGATCCGAGCTCGGTGCCGGACTACCTGCGCGGCGTCGACCATCCGATGGTGGTGCCGGTGGGCGAAAAAATCCGGCTGCTGATCACCAGCGCCGACGTCGATCACGGCTGGTGGGTCGAGGATCTCGGCGTCAAGAAGAACGCCTACCCGGGATTTATCAACGAAGCCTGGTTCAAAGCCGACCGGATCGGCACCTACCGCGGCCAGTGTACGGTGCTGTGCGGCTACGGCCACGGTTACATGCCGATCGTGGTCAAGGTGGTTTCCCAGCAGGACTTCAAGGGTTGGGCGGCGCAGATGAAACACGACGGCTTCGGCTACACGCCGAGCGCTTCGGAACTGGCGGCCGTGACCAGCGATAGCGACGCCGGCGCGCGCACCCGCGCCCCGGTCGCGCCGGCCTCGACCCCGGCGCCGGCGACTTCCGCGGCTGGCGATTGATCCCCCGCGGCGACGATTTCGATTGGCGGTTTCAAGGAGTCAGACGAGTCATGGTCTACGCAGACACCCACGATCACGCCCACGGCGGGCACGGCCCGGCCACGGGCATCATGCGCTGGATCACCACCACCAACCATAAGGATCTCGGCACGCTGTATCTGTGGTTTTCGATGATCATGTTCTTCATCGGCGGGCTGTTCTCGCTGGTGATCCGCGCCGAGCTGTACGAGCCGGGGCTGCAGTTCGTCACGCCCGGCTTCTACAACGAAATGGTGACGCTGCACGCGCTGGTGATGATCTTCGGCGGCATCATGCCGGCTTTCACCGGGCTGGCGAACTGGATGGTGCCGATGATGGTCGGCGCCCCGGACATGGCCTTGCCGCGCGTCAACAACTGGGGGTTCTGGATCCTGCCGTTCGCCTTCACGTTGATGCTGAGTTCGCTGTTCCTGCCCGGCGGCGCGCCGCAGTCCGGCTGGACACTGTATCCGCCGGTGGTGCTGCAAACCGGCCCGTCGCTGCCGTTCGTGATCTTCGCCATCCACCTGATGGGCATCAGCTCGATCACCGGCGCCATCAACGTCGTGGTGACGATCCTGAACCTGCGCGCGCCCGGCATGACGCTGATGAAGATGCCGATGTTCGTTTGGTCCTGGCTGGTCACCGGCTACCTGCTGATCGCAGTGATGCCGGCGCTGGCCGGTGCGGTGACGATGCTGCTGACCGACAAGTACTTCGGCACCAGCTTCTTCAACCCGGCCGGCGGCGGCGACCCGGTGCTGTTCGAACACGTGTTCTGGTTCTTCGGCCACCCCGAGGTCTACATCATGATCCTGCCGGCGTTCGGGATCATCAGCGCCATCATCCCGACGTTTTCGCGCAAACCGCTGTTCGGCTATTCGTCGATGGTCTATGCCATCGCCGCGATCGCGTTTTTGAGCTTCATCGTCTGGGCGCACCACATGTTCGCCGACGGCCTGCCGCTGCCGGCGGAGATGTTCTTCATGTTCTCGACCATGCTGATCGCGGTACCGACGGGCGTGAAGATTTTCAACTGGATAGCCACGATGTGGCGCGGCTCGCTGACGTTCGAGACGCCGATGCTGTTCGCCGTCGCCTTCGTGTTTCTGTTCTCGATCGGCGGCTTCTCGGGGCTGATGATGGCGTTGGCGCCGGTGGATTTTCAGTATCACAACACCTACTTCATCGTCGCCCACTTCCACTACGTGCTGGTGCCGGGCGCGCTGTTCGCGATCATCGCCGCCATCTACTACTGGATCCCGAAGTGGACCGGCACGATGTACAACGAGACGCTGGGCAAGATTCATTTCTGGCTGTCGGCGATCTTCATCAACGTCGTCTTCTTCCCGCAGCATTTCCTCGGCCTGGCCGGGATGCCGCGACGCATCCCCGACTACGCGATCCAGTTCACCGATCTGAACAAGATCTCGACCATCGGCGCGTTCGTGTTCTTCGCCTCGCAGTTCATCTTCATCTACAACATCCTGCGCTGCGCGCTGTTCCGCAAGGGCATGGCCAAGGCGTCGGCGCGGGTCTGGGACGGGGCGCGCGGCCTGGAGTGGACGGTGCCTTCGCCGGCGCCTTACCACACCTTCGAGGATCCGCCCGAGGTCGATGATCACGAAGTCCCGTGGCTGGAGCATTCGGCCACCTGACCCGCACGCCATTGAAGCAGCGATCAGCGGATCATCGAAGACCGTGGAACGCGAACCGGCACCGGAAGCCAAGGCGACGCGGCGTGCGAAGCGCAGCGTCCGCCTCGCTTTGCTGCTCGGTGCGGTGGCGCTGGGGTTTTTCATCGCCACGTTGGTGATGATCCGACACGGATAAAGACTTAGAGCTTATCCTTGAATAAATCACGCCAGCGATTTATTCAAGGATAAGCTCTTAATGGGAGCCGGCCGCTGCGACGCGGAGGCCATCGAAACCAGTGAGGACGCAAAGATGAATCACGCCAGCACCGCGCCACAACACAGCCGCTACTTCGTGCCGCAGCCGCGGGCGTGGCCGTTCGTACTGACGCTGGGATTATTCCTGACCATTGTCGGCGTCGGCGCCTGGCTGGAAAATCGGGACACGCTGCACCATCTGCCGATTTACGCCGGCGTGGCAATCGCATTTGCCCTGATCTTCATCTGGTTCCGCGGCGTGGTGCGCGAAAGCGAGGCCGGGCTTTACAACGCCCAGGTCGATCGTACCTATCGTTGGGCGATGAGCTGGTTCATCTTTTCCGAAGTGATGTTCTTCGGCGGTTTCTTCGGCGCACTGTTCTACACCCGCGTGCTGTCGGTGCCGTGGCTGTCCGGCGAAGGCTACCGCTTCTTCACCGGTGCGGTGTTGTGGCCGCACTTCACCGCCGGCTGGCCGAGCAACGGCCCGGCGCACGTCGGCGGCAGCTTCGAGGCCATGTATCCGTGGGGACTGCCTGCGATCAACACCGTGCTGCTGATCGCCAGCAGTTTCACCGTCACCATCGCCCACCATGCGCTGAAGGCCGACCGCCGCGGGCGCTGCATCGCCTTCATGCTGCTGACGATCGCGCTCGGCGCGACCTTCCTCGGCCTGCAAGCGCACGAGTACATCCACGCCTACACCGAGCAGCACTTGACGCTGCATTCCGGCGTCTACGGCTCGACTTTCTTCATGCTGACCGGCTTCCACGGCCTGCACGTGACGCTCGGCACGTTGATGCTGATCATCATCACGCTGCGACTGTTCCTGGGTCACTTCAAGCCGGATCGCCACTTCGGCTTCGAAGGTGTGGCCTGGTACTGGCATTTCGTCGACGTGGTGTGGATTCTGCTGTTCACCTTCGTCTACGTGCTTTGACGGAATCCGCTATCCACTTTACGAACTCCGGCTGCCAATCCACGGCATCGGCGGCGGTCAAAGCCGGCAACGTGCGACGGTTTCAATCAGGCCGCGCCATCCCTGGCGCGGCGCTCGGCGGGGCGAACGTCCACTGGACGTTCGGGATGCGGAGGACCAGCTGGCGTACGCGTTGCCGTCCGTGGCGCGGCCCGGGTGCCGCAATGGGCCCCTGCCGCACCATCCCTGGCGCGGCGCTCGGCGGGGCGAACGTCCACTGGACGTTCGCCTCATCCGCCGAGCCCATGCGGGTGAATCCAGCCGGCAAGATAGGCCACCGCCAGGAACGCGATCAGCGCGATCGACAACGCCACGCGCAGCGTCAGCGCCCAGACCATCCTCCGGCTGCGACTCGGATCCTTGACCAGAAACACGCCGGCCGACAGCAGCGCGGCGACGATTCCGGCGAGCAGTACGAGGACGACGATCTTGGCGGCCATGGTCGAGGAGCGATGCGGGTGATTTTTATCATACGTGCCGCGTGCGGCTAAGCCCAATGGAAAAGCGCCGGCGGTTGGCGGCCGCAACCGGCTGGTGGCTGGCCCTCGCCGGCGGCAGCGCGGCGTTTGCCGCTCTCGGCATGTGGCAGATTCGCCGTGGCGACACCGAGCGTCTGGCGATCGCCCAGTTGCAGGCCGAGCGCCGGGCGGCACCAGCGCCGCTCGCGCGCGGCGCCGGGTTGCCGCCGCAGCTGTTCGTGCGCGCAACGGCGCACGGCATTTACGACAGCGCGCGCCAGGTGCTGGTCGATGGCCAGGCGCACGACGACGTGCCGGGCTACGATGTGCTGACTCCGCTACGGCTGGACGACGGTTCGCTGCTGCTGGTCAACCGCGGCTTCGTGCCGGCCGCGGCCGGGCCGCGCAGCCGGGCGGTCGCGCCGGCTGCGCCGGCCGGGCCGCGCAGCGTCGTCGGCCTGTGGCGGGCGTTGCCGCAACCGGCGCTGCGATTGGGCGGCGCGGACGCCTGTACGCGGGATGAACCGGTCGGCAAGACGCTCGAAGGCCATGCGCCGGCGCGGCGGATCGATGCGCGCAGGACCGAACCGGCGGCGGGACGCTGGCCGCGGTTGTTCAGCTATCCAAGCCCTGCGCAGCTGCGCTGTCTTTACGGATCGGATCTGCTGTCCGGTGAGCTGCTGCTCGACGCCGATCAACCCGGCGGCTTCGTGCGCGACTGGCAGATCAGCCCGGGCTTTCCGCCGGCGCGCCACTACGGCTACGCAGCGCAGTGGTTTTTGTTCCTGCTGGCATGGATCGCGCTGTTGGTTAAACTTAATTTGAAGCGCGTTCCGCGCTGAAGAATTCGCCCGTGTCAGCCGATCCCCTGGTCAAGCGTTCCCGCCGCCGCCTCCTGCTGCTGGCGGCGTTGTTCCTGGCTCCGCCGGTATTGGCCGTTGCGCTGTATTTCTGGGTGCCGCAGTGGATTCCGCGGGAACGCGTCAACCACGGCACCCTGTTGAACCCAGCGCGGCCGCTGCCGCAGCTGCACTGGATCGGCGCGCCGGCAGGATCGGTGATCGGCCGGCACTGGACGCTGCTGGTGTTCGGCGGCCGGCGCTGCGACGCAGTCTGTCTGCAGCGGGTGACGCTGATCCACAACCTGCGGCGCGTGCTGCGCGGCGACGCACAGCGTGTGAGCGTGGTTTATGTGGCGCCTGACGTCGCGACGCTGGCTGCGGTGTCCCCATTGCTGGCGCCGCTCAACCGGGGAGTCACCGCAGTAGCCCCGAGCGCGGACAGCCAGGCGGCGTACACGGCTTTTTTTGCCGATCCGGCGCGCGCCCCAGGGGCGGTGTCGATCGTCGATCCGCTCGGCAACTGGGTGCTCAGCTATACGCCGGACGAACCACCGCGGCCGATTTATCTCGACCTTAAACGACTGCTGCATTACTCGCGCATCGGCTAGTACATCGTCACCATAATATATTTACACATATGCGCGTTGGTGCGATGATGTCCTCCCGAATCCTCTCGGGAGTCGGACATGACCGGAAAAACCAAGCGCGCGCCATTGACGTTGACCGATGCGCACCGCTCGATGCTGGCGG
>JAGWMX010000005.1 GCA_028871525.1 Gammaproteobacteria bacterium | reverse complement strand
CGTATCGATCGACGGTTCGCTGCCGCCGGTCCCGGTGGGTACGTTCTGGCCGACGCTGTCCTTGGTGATCGCCAAATCCATGATGATGCGGTTGTCCGGCGTGATCTGCGGCGTGACGGAGAGGCTCAGCACCGCCTTCTTGAAGCTGACCGAGGTGGCGCCGCTGGAGGTCGACTGCTGGAACGGGATCTCCGTACCCTGCTCGATCGAAGCCTGCTTGGCGTTGGCGGTGATCACGCGCGGGCTCGAGATCACCTCGCCCTTGCCCTCGTTCTGCAGCGCCGAGAGTTCCATGTCCACCAGAAAATTACCGGATAGTACGGTCAACGCGATGCTGCCATCGGGCTTGCCCACCGGCAGATTGACGTTGTAGCGGTTGGCCAGCGCGCCGGGCTGCAGCGGATTGCCATTGGACAGAAACCCTTGCAGGGTGGTGTCGGTGGCGGTGCCGGTGCCGGAGGTGGTGACCAGATTGTTGGTGCCGAAGCGGGTGAATTCGGAAACGCCGAAGCGCGAACCGAGCTGGCGGTCGAACATGTCGCTGGCGATGACGATGCGCGAGTCGATCAACACTTGGCGCACCGGCACGTCCAGGCGCTGCACCAGGTTGCGGATCTCGGCCATCTTGTCCAGCGTCTCCAGCACCAGCAGCGTGTTGGTGCGTTCGTCCACCGTCACGCGCCCGCGCGAGGACAGGATCGAGTTGTCGCCGGATTTGAGGATCGCGGCGATGTCGCTGGCCTTGGCGTAATTGACCTGGATCAGTTCGGAGTGCAGCGGCGCCAGCTGCGTCTTCTGCGCAGCCGCCTGCAGTTCCACCTTCTCACGCTCGGCCAGCTCCTGCAGCGGCGCGACGAACATCACGTTGCCCTGCTGGCGCACACCCAGGCCCTTGGTGCGCAGGATGATGTCGAGCGCCTGATCCCAGGGCACGTTCTGCAGGCGGATCGCGATCTGTCCGTTGACCGAATCCGAAACCACCATGTTGGTACCGGCGACGTCGGCGATGATCTGCAGCAGCGAGCGCACGTCGACGTTCTGAAAGTTGAGGCTGATGCGCTGGCCGGTGAACTGCGGATGCTCGGCGCGGCGCTGTTCTTCTGCGGCCTGAGTCAGCGGCTGCAGCTCGACGACGAACTGGCCGCCGGTCTGGTAGGCGACCTGCTCGAAATTACCGTTGATCGGCGTCAGCGCCACCCGCGCGTCGCCGCCCCGCGCTTCCACGTCGACGTATTTGACCGGCGTGGCGAAGTCGATCACGTCCAGCCGCTTGGCCAGATCGGGCGGCACTGCGGTGTCGTGGAATATCGCCACCACCTGCCCGCCTTGCTCGTGGACGTCGACCATCGTGTGCGGATCCGACAGACCGACGATGACACGACCTCCGCCATTTTCGCCGCGGCGGAAATCGACCGACGTCAACGTCGTCGTGGATGCCGGGACACTGGGCGTGGCCGCTGCGGCACCGGCGCTGGCTAACTCGATGACCACGGTGTCGCCATTGCTGGTGACGGTGTACGGCACCGATTGGGCCAGGTCAATCACCACCCGGGTGCGGCCGCCGGCCGCCACTGCCGCCAGCGACCGTGCGGCGCCGAGGTTCAGGTTCTGGTACGGCTTGTCCAATGCCAGCTGGGTGTCCGGCAGATCCACCGCCAGCCGCGGCGGCGATTCGGTGGCGAAGCTTTTCGGCTGCAGCACCGGCGCCGACAACGTCAGCGTAATCCGCACCCGGCCGCCGTCGGCGACCGCGGCCACCGCCTGCAGGGTGCGCGTGGGCTGTGCGTGAACCAGCAGCGGAACGGCGAGCAGCAGCACGCCGGCGAGCCGGCGCGTCATGCGCGGCCGCTTGGAACTGAAAGGCGTATTTCGGAACATGGCGTTGCGCTCCTGCGAATCATTCGGCAAGGCTGACAGTGGCCGGACGCTCCTCCCAGCCGCCGAAGCCGTTGGGCACGACCTCCACCAGATCGATTTCGTGGTCGGTGATCTTGATCACCTTGCCGTAGTTCTGACCCATGTGGTCGCCGATGGTGACGCGGTGAATCACGCCGTCCGGGGCTTTGATCATCGCGTAGGTGGCGCCTTTGAAGGTGATCACGCCGACCATCGACAGCGAATCCAGCGGAAACTCCTCCAGCGGTTCCCTGGGTCGGTTGATATCCGGCCGCAGCTTGCTGGAACTGCTCGACGGCGGCGGCGCGCCGGCCTGCGGCTGGAACGGATCGCGGCGGCCCTCGGCGGTGTAGGTGAACGGCTGATACGGCGTGATCTGCGGCACCGGCGGAATCTGTGTGACCTTGTGCGCTTTGACCTGGGCGACATAGCGCTTCAGGTCGCCCATGTTGTCGCCGCAGCCGGACAGCAGCAGCAACGTCATTGCGAGGGCCAAGGGCCCGCGGCAAAGCGCCGCCGCGCAGCCCGGCCACCACCTCGCGCGCCTCACCGCCGGCCTCCCGGTTTTTTCGGCGGCGCCTGTTCGGAGGCGTCGAGATAGCGGTACGTCTTGGCCAGCGCGCTCATTCGCAGCCCACCGCCCGGTCCGGCCGGTTTGATCTCGACATCGTCGACGGTGACGATGCGCGGCAGCGCCGCGACGGTGCTGACGAACCGCCCCATCTGGCTATAGGAACCGGTGACGACGATGCGGTTGGGGATGATCGCGTAGAAATCCTTCGGCTGCTCCGACAGCGGCTGGAACAGCTCCTCGTCGAGACCGGCGGCAACCCGTGCCTGCGAGATGTCGTTGAGCAGATTGGCGACCTCGCTCCGGCTCGGCAGCTGCTTGAGCATGTCACCGAAATCGTGCTGCATCTGCGACAACTGCGTTTTGTAGGCGTCCAGCGCCGCAACTTTCTTCTGCTTGGACTCGAATTCGCTCTTCAGGCTGCCTTCCTTGCGCTGTTCACGGTGCAAGTCGTCGAGCGTCGACGAGATCACGAAATACCATCCGGCCACCAGGATCACCAGCGCGGCCAGCGCACAGAAGAACCAGTAGATCCAGTCGCCCCAGGCACCCGGATTCTTCGGATCCAGGTTCTGCAGCTCTTCGAAAGCCTGCCGCAGATTCACTGCGCCGGCTCCGGTTGCTTGCGTTTGTCGGTAGTGGCGGTGGTGAGATTCTTGACCTGCAGCGTGAAATCCGAGCGCCGCTGATGCTCCTTCTCGCTGGTCTTGATCACTACCAGCCGCGGGTCGGAGAACCACGGGCTGGCATCGAGGTTCTTCATGTAGGTGGACACGCGCCCGTTGGATTCGGCGACGCCGTCGATGGTGACGTTGTCGCCGTTCTGTTTGAGCGCAGTCAGGTAGACGCCATCCGGCAGCGTGTTGACGATCTCATCGAAGAAATGGACCGTGGCGCTGCGCGAAGCCTGCAGTTCCTCGATAACCTTCATCCGCGACAGCAGGTCGCGCCTGACCTTCTCCAGCGCCTGGATTTCCTTGATCTGCTGGTCGAGGTCAGCGATCTGCTGCTGCAGGTAGCGGTTGCGCGCCTGCTGATTGTCGACCGCCTGGTTGGCCTCGGCGATACCCAGACCCACCAGCAGCAGCGCCGCGCCGGCGCTGGCGCCGAGCAGCGCGAAGAATCGCTTCTTGCGGCGCTCGCGCCGCGCCGCGCGCCAATCCAGCAGATTGATGCGGGTGGCCATCAGCTTTCCTCGTCAAACGCCCGGAACGCCAATCCCAGTGCGATCAGCAGGCTGGGCTCTTCCTTGGCCAGATGCTGCGGCCGCGCGCGGCTGGCCACGGCCATCTGCGCCAGCGGCCGCGCGACCACGGTTGGCCGCTGCAGACGCTGCTGCAACTGCGCTTCGACGCCCTCGATCTGCGCACAGCCGCCGGCCAGGATCACCTGGTCGATCTGCCGTCCGCCGGCGGCCGAGGCGAAGTAGTACTGGAACGAGCGGTCGATCTGCTGCGACATGTCGTCGAAAAAGTGCGGCAGCAGCTCGCTGAAGTAGGTCTCGGGCAGGGTACCGCTGCGTTTGGCTTTGCCGGCCTCCGGCAGGCTGAGATCGTAGTAACGCATGATGTCTTCGGTCAGCTGCTTGCCGCCGAACGCCTGGTCGCGGGTGTAAACCGGCTTGCCGTCCAGCAGCACCAGCACCGAGGTGGTCGAAGCGCCCATGTCGACCACTGCGATGGTGCGTTCGCGGCCGCCGTCGGGCATCTGGTGACGCAGGAACTGGCAGGCGTTTTCCAGCGCGCAGGCCTCGACATCGACCACCGCCGGCGTCAGCCCGGCAATCTCCAATGCGGCGAGACGGTTTTCCACCTGCTCCTTGCGGCAGGCGGCCAGCAGCACCTCCACGGTGGCGTTGTCGCCCGCTGAGCGGCCCGCACCGGCAACCTGGAAATCCAGCGCCACCTCGTCGATCGGATAGGGCAGATACTGATCGGCCTCGGCCTTGATCTGTTCTTCCAGGGCGTTGTCGTCCAGGCCCGCGGGCATCGCGATCGGTTTGGTGATGACCGCGGAGCCGGCGACCGCAACCGCCGCCTGCCGCGTGCGCGTGCCGGCGCGCTCGACTGCACGCGTCACCGCCTGGCCGACCACCGCCGGATCGATGATCTGCTTGTCGGCGACCACACCGGGCGGCAGCGGTTCCAGCGCGAACGACTCCACCGCGTACTGGCTGCCGCGGCGTGCAAGTTCAAGCAGCTTGACCGAACTGGAACTGATGTCCAGACCGATGAGACCCCGCGCACCCCCGCCGAACAGCGACTCCAATAAGGACATCTGCTGACCACTCCCTTGGTATGGCGCCATCCTGAAAACTTGATGACGGCTCCCCAAACAGGCCCTAATATAACGAAATCTTTCTACGCCGCAACTGTAAGTTGTGCCGGCAAGTGTCTGAGAGCGGCTTTAATTCGATAATGCCATTGTCCACCGATGACCTCGGCTGCATGCCGTTTGGCGCAGCGGACCCCCGATGAACCGGCTACTGCTTCGCGCGCTGATCGGGCTGCTCGCCCTGGCTGCGCTCGCGGTTCTGGCCGTCTGGAGCGGACTGACTGCAGCCGGCTGGTATTACGGCGCGCAACTGCCGAAGATCGGCAATCTGAGCGCGGCGCAACTCGGCGCGCCGCTGCGGGTGTATTCGGCGGACGGCAAGTTGATCGGCCAGTTCGGCATCGAGCGGCGCGAGATCCTGAGCTACCAACAGTTCCCGCCGCAGCTGGTCAAAGCGTTTCTGGCCGCCGAGGATGCGGATTTCTTTCATCACGCCGCCATCGACTGGCCTGGATTGATGCGCGCCGGCTGGGTTCTGCTGACCACCGGCCAGAAGAAGCAGGGCGGCTCGACCATCACCATGCAACTGGCGCGCGACCTGTTCCTGACGCCGGAAAAAACCTACGGCCGCAAGATCAAGGAAATCCTGCTGGCACGCGAGATCGAGCGACGGCTCGACAAGAAGCAGATCCTGACGCTCTATCTCAACCGCGTGTTCCTCGGTAACCGTGCCTACGGCGCCGCGGCGGCGGCGCAGGTCTATTACGGCAAAAATCTGGCACAGCTGTCGCTGGCACAGATGGCGACGCTGGCGGGCCTGCCGAAAGCGCCGTCGCGCGACAATCCGATCGCCAGCCCCGCGCACGCCGAGAGCCGGCGCGACTACGTGCTGACGCGGATGCGCGAACTGGGGTGGATCACGTCCCGGCAATACCAGGATGCGCGTGACGAGCCGGTCGAAGCCCGTCTGCACGGCCCGCCGGTGGATGTGCCGGCGCCCTACGCCGCCGAAATGGTGCGCGCGCAAATGGTGGCACGCTACGGCGAGGCCGCCTATTCCGCCGGCTACCGCGTGACCACCACGCTCGACTCCAAGGATCAGGCCGCCGCCCAGGCGGCGCTGCGCGCGGGCCTGCTGGCCTATGCGCAGCGCCACGGCTATTCCGGTGCGGAAGACCACCTGCCACCGAAGCTGCTGCAGCGGCTGCGGCACGATCCGCGCGATGCCGAGGTGATGGATTTTCTCGACCAGCGGGACGTGATCGGCGGGCTGATCCCGGCGGTGTTGGTGGAGTTCTCGTCAACGCGTCTGAAACTCGAGACGCTGCACGGCGCGGTCGAATTGCCGGCTGCAGCGTTCGCCTGGGCGCACCTGAGCGCGCGCAATCGGCTGCAGGCCGGCGACATCGTGCGGCTGGAACCTACCGGCGGCGACTACAAATTGGCGGCAGTGCCGCGGGTGCAGGGCGCGCTGGTGGCGCTGGATCCCGACGACGGCGCCATCCGCGCGCTGGTCGGCGGCTTCGATTTCTATGCCAACAGCTACAACCGCGCGGTGCAGGCGCAGCGGCAGATGGGCTCCGGCTTCAAACCGTTCCTGTACTCGGCGGCCCTGGCCGCCGGCTACACGCCGGCTTCGGTGTTTCTCGATGCGCCGATCGTGCTGTCGCCGGCCGAAGGCTCGCTGGACACCTGGCGCCCGGAAAACGACGACGACAAGTTCAGCGGCCCGATGCGCCTGCGCGAGGCACTGGTGCACTCGGTCAACCTGGTGTCGATCCGCGTCGCGCGCGCGCTCGGCGTGCAGACGGCGCGCGACTACATCGCACCGCGCTTCGGCATCCCCGAAAGCCGCATCCCCGACAACCTGACCATGGCCCTGGGCACGGCGGCCTTGACGCCGCTGGAGGCGGCGCGCGGCTACGCGGTGTTCGCCAACGGTGGTTTTCTGGTCACCCCGTATTTCATCCGGCAGATCGAGGACGCGCACGGTCAGGTCGTCTACCGCGCCGATCCCCCGACTGCCTGCCCGCGCTGTGACGATCCGGCACCGGCGAGCGGCGGCAGTGCCGCCGCGCCACCGATCGTCGCCGCGTCCGACGGGCACGCGCCGCGCACTCTCGATGCGGTCACCGACTATCTGATCACCAGCATGATGCACGACGTGGTGGTGCGCGGCACCGGCGCCGCCGCCGCCGCGCTCGGCCGCCGCGATCTGGCCGGCAAGACCGGCACCACCAACAACCAGACCGACGCCTGGTTCAACGGCTTCAATCCCGGGCTGGTGACCTCGGTGTGGGTCGGTTTCGACCAGCCGCAGGGGCTGGGTGCCGGCGAATACGGCGCGCGCGCGGCGCTGCCGATCTGGATAGCGTTCATGCAACAGGCGCTGGCCGGGGCGCCGGAGCGTGAGCTGCCGCGGCCCGATGACGTGGTCACGATCGAAATCGACCCCCGCAACGGCAAACGCGTGAACTCCGATTTTCCCGGCGCCATCGCCGAGGTGGTGCAGAAGGATCATCTTCCGCCGCCCGACGACGTGCAGGCCAAAGACGCGGTGCAGGTACTCTACTGATGGGCCGGCGCGGAATGCCGGCTTGCGGCGAGGAAATCGCTGCCGAGGCGGCGCGGATCGTCTGCGAGGAAGCGATGCTGGACTACCACAGCGCCAAGCTCAAGGCCGCGCAGAGATTGGGTCTGGGCAGCCGTGTCCGGCTCCCCGACAACGCCCGCCTCGAGCGCGCGATCATCGACTATCAGCGGCTGTTCGGCGGTGCCGGCTACGCCGAACAGCTCCTGCGGATGCGGCGCGCGGCGATACAGGCGATGCGTCTGCTGGTGGAGTTCTCGCCGCGGCTGGTCGGCGCGGTGGCCAGCGGCGCCATCACCCGCGCCCACCGCGTGCAGTTGCATCTGTTCTGCGACGCTCCGGAGCTGGTTGAGGTGTTTTTGGACGACCGCGACATCCGCGTGCAGCAGGCCGAGCGGCTGTATCGGTTTGCCGGCGGCCACCGCGAACAGATCCCTCTGGTGCGCTTTGCCGTCGGTGGCGTCGGCGTCGACGCGGCGCTGTTCTCCGCCGAGGATCTGCAGCGCACGCCGCTGTCGCCGGCGGGCGGCGCGCCGGTGCGCCGCCATGATCGCGTCCAGGTCGAAGCGCTGGCGTGTCAGCCGGCGGCCGACGCCCCTTTGGCCGGCCCGGCGCAATTTCAGTCCACAAATGAACCCGAATGAACGCGAATACAGCAGCTTTTTACATTTGCGTTCTTCGCGTTCATTTGCGGACTGCTTAATTGCTCAATGTTGACGCTTTATCGCTGATCCAGCGCCACGTAATCGCGCATCGCTGCGCCGGTGTAGACCTGGCGCGGACGGCCGATCTTGAGGCCCGCGGGGTCGGAAACCATCTCCATCCAGTGCGCCACCCAACCGACGGTGCGCGCCACCGCGAACATCGGCGTGAACATGTTGACCGGGATGCCGAGCGCTTTGTAGATGATGCCGGAATAGAAATCGACGTTCGGATACAGCTTGCGCTCGACGAAGTAGTCGTCGGCCAGCGCGATGCGCTCCAGTTCCAGCGCCAGCTCCATCTGCGGATCGTTTTCCTTGCCGAGGTGCTTCAACACCTTGTGGCACTGCTCGCGGATGATCTTGGCGCGCGGATCGAAATTCTTGTAGACGCGGTGACCGAAACCCATCAGCCGCACGCCGGAGGTCTTGTCCTTGACCTTGGTCAGAAACGCCTGAATGTTGTTCTTGCTGTCGATCGAATCGAGCATCCGCAGCACCGCCTCGTTGGCGCCGCCGTGCGCCGGCCCCCACAGCGCGGCGATGCCCGCGGCGATCGCGGCGTACGGATTGCAGCCGGTGGAAGCGGCCAGGCGCACGGTCGAGGTGCTGGCGTTCTGTTCGTGGTCGGCGTGCAGGATGAACAGGATGTCCAGTGCCTTGGCCGCCACCGGGTCGACCCGGTATGGCTCGGACGGCACCGCGAACATCATGTACAGCAGGTTGGAGCAGTAATCCAGGTCATTCTGCGGGTACATGAACGGCTGGCCGAAATATTTCTTGTAGGCGGCTGCGGTGATGGTCGGGATCTTGGCGATCATCCGGTGCGCGAAAATCTCGCGGTGACGCGCATCTTTGTTGTTGGCGGTGTCGTGATAGAACGCCGACAGCGAGCCGACGATGCCGGTCAGCATCGCCATCGGGTGGGCGTCGTAGCGGAAGCCGTCGTAAAAACGCTTCAGCGATTCGTTGATCATCGTGTGCAGGCGGATATTGTGGTCGAACTCAGCCAGCTCCGCCTTGCTCGGCAACTCGCCGTGCAGGATCAGGTAGGCGACTTCGACGAAGGTCGAGTTCTGGGCAAGCTGGTCCACCGGGTAGCCGCGGTACAGCAGGATGCCCTGGTCACCGTCGATATAGGTGATGCTGCTGTCGCACGAGCAGGTCGAGGTGAAGCCGGGGTCGTAGGTGAAGATGCCGAGCTTGCTATAGACCTTGCCGACGTCGGCGCCGGGCGGCCCCATGGCGCCGCGCACCAGCGGCAGACTGATTTTTTCGCCGGTGGCGTCGTTGACGAGACTGTAAGTGGCGTTGCTCATCGAGGCTCTCCGTTGTAACCATCGCCTGTTGCGGCGCTGCCGCAAATTCGGCCTGCGGCCGATCTGACGGCACGGCGTAGCCGGCGCGGCGGGGATCGTTGGAATCTGATGCAGCAAGCATAGCGGCTCGCCACACCCTCCTGCCAGACGCAGCGCACAAAAACGAACGGCCGCGCACAAGCGACCGTTATTTCGATACCCGGCGGCGAAGTGCTACGAGGCGTAACGCTTGCGGAAGCGCTCGACGCGGCCGGCGGTATCCATGATCTTCTGCTTGCCGGTGAAGAACGGATGGCACTTCGCACAGACTTCGATCTGCAGGTCGCGGCCGACCGTCGAGCGAGTCTCGAAGCGGTTGCCGCAACTGCAGGTCACTGTGATCTTCTCGTATTGCGGATGAATGTCCGGCTTCATCGCGGGCACCGCCGACCGTGGTTTGCAAAAAGGGCGCAAAGCATAGGCAAAAGCGGTTGCCGCCGCAAGTTTCGGCCACGCTTGCGCCGCAACTTCGCCCGGCAGCGCTCTGGGCACCACCCGTCAGGTCGATTCGAGCGTCGCGTCCGCCTTCAGGCCGCGGCCGGCGGCGCATCCGGCAAAAACATCTGCAGCAGTTCGTTGAGCAGATCGAAGCCGCGCCGGCTCGCCCGCACCCGCTGGTTGCCGATCTCCACCAGCCCGCGCGCTTGCGCCCGCAGCAGCAGCGCCTGCAACGCGCTGGAGGCAAGCCCGGTGGCGCGCTCGAAGTCGACCAGCGTAAAACCCTCGACCAGCCGCAGCGCATTCAGCGCGTATTCGAACGCCAACTCGGCCGGCGGCACTGGGCGCCGTTCCAGCACCGCCGCCGGAGTGCCGGCGCCATCGATATAAACGCGCGGCTCGCGGCGCCGGCTGCAGCGCTCGATGCGCGCAGCGCGGCCGGGCACCGGCTGGCTGCGCTTCGAATGCGCGCCGGCGCCGATACCGAGATAGTCGCCGAAACGCCAGTAGTTGAGGTTGTGGCGCGCGGCGCGGCCATCCTGCGCGAAAGCCGAAACCTCGTAGCGCGTATAGCCGTTGGCGGCCAACAGCGCCTCGCCCTGGCGTAGCATTTCCCAGGCGGCATCCTCGTCCGGCAACGTCGGCGGCGCGGCGGCAAACGGCGTGTTCGGCTCGACGCTCAGCTGGTACCAGGACAGGTGCTCCGCACCCAGCTGGATGGCGGCGCGCAGATCGTCCAGGGCCTGAGCGCATGTCTGCCGCGGCAGCGCGTACATCAGATCGAGGTTGACGTTGTCGAAACCCGCGGCGCGCGCCAGCGGCAACGCACGCCGCGCCTGGTCCGCGCCGTGGATGCGGCCGAGCCGGGACAGTTGTGCGTTATCGAAACTCTGCACGCCGACAGACAGGCGGTTGACGCCGGCGGCGCGATAACCGCGGAAATGGCCTGCATCGGCGGTGCCGGGGTTGGCCTCGAGCGTGATCTCGACGTCCGCGGCCAGCCGCAGCCGCGCCGCAACGCCATCGAGGATACGGCCGATGGCCGCCGGCGAAAACAGGCTCGGCGTGCCGCCGCCGAAGAAGATCGCCAGCAACGGCCGCGTCTCCGCCCGCAACGCCAATTCGAAATCAAGATCGCGCAGCAGCGCCTCGACGTAGCGGTCCTCGGGCAGACTGGCGCCGCGGCCCAGCGGGTGCGAGTTGAAATCGCAATACGGGCATTTGCGCACGCACCACGGCAGGTGCACATACAGCGACAACGGCGGCAGCGGTGGTGCCTCAACCATGACTTTGCTGCAGCAGCGACAGCAGGTGGCGTGCGGCCTTGCCGCGGTGGCTGACGCGATGCTTGATCTCAGGCGCCAGCTCGGCGGCGCTGCGCTTGAGTTCCGGCACGAAAAACAGCGGGTCGTAGCCGAAACCGCCGGCGCCGCTCGGGTTGTGCAGGATCGTGCCGCGCCAACTGCCCTGCGCGATCACCGGCAGCCTGTCGTCGGCGCCGCTCAAATACACCATCACGCAGACGTAGCGTGCGCCGCGCCGCGCATCCGGCACTCGCTTGAGCGCGCCCAGCAGCTTCTGATTGTTGTCGGCGTCGCTGGCGTCGGGTCCGGCGTAGCGGGCCGAAACAACACCCGGCGCGCCGCCCAGCGCATCCACCAGCAAGCCCGAATCGTCGGCGATCGCCGCCAGGCCGCTGGCGGCGGCGGCGAAGCGCGCCTTGACCAGTGCGTTTTCAACGAAGCTCGGCGCGTTTTCATCGGCCAGCCGATCGGTGAATTCGGACAACGGCTTCAACTGCCAGCCGAGCGGCGCCAGCAGCGGCTGCAGTTCGGCGAGCTTGCCGGCGTTGCGGCTGGCCAGCACCACTGTCTGCGCGGCCGCGCCCATGGCCGGTCAAGCCTGCGCCAGCGCCTGGCGCTGGAGTTCGATCAGGCGCGCGATACCGGCCTGAGCCAGATCCAGCATCGTCTCCAGCTCGTCGCGCCGGAACGCGTGGCCTTCGGCGGTCCCCTGCAGCTCGATGAAGGCGCCGGCTTCGTTGGTCACCACGTTCATGTCGGTCTCGGCCTCGGAGTCTTCGGCATAATCGAGATCCAGCACCGGCACGCCGCGCCAGACGCCGACCGACACCGCCGCCACCTGACCGTGCAGCGGGTCCCGCTGGATCAGTTTTCTGCGCCGCATCGCGGCCACCGCATCGGCCAGCGCCACGTAGCCGCCGGTGATCGCGGCGGTGCGGGTGCCGCCGTCGGCCTGCAGCACGTCGCAATCCAGCGTGACGGTGTAACCGGCGATAGCCTCCAGATCGACGACACTGCGCAGCGCACGGCCGATCAGGCGCTGGATCTCCTGGGTTCGGCCGCTCTGTTTGCCGGCAGCCGCCTCGCGGCGGCCGCGGGTATGCGTGGCGCGCGGCAACATGCCGTATTCGGCGGTGACCCAGCCGCCGGCCACGCCCTGGTCTTTCTTCCAGCCCGGCATGCGTCGCTCGACGCTGGCGGTGCACAGCACGCGGGTGTCGCCGAAGGCCACCAGCACCGAGCCTTCCGCGTGGCGCGTGTAATTCCGCTGAATGGAAACCGGACGCAATTGGTCGGCTGCGCGGCCGGAGGGACGGGTGGACATAGTCAAAGCGGCCCGGATGCAGGCGGTCTGGGCGGCGCCGTTCCGGTCAGGTGATGGTCTGGGCGCGGAGTATAGCCCGCGACCAGCGTTTCCACGGCAGCCGCAGCAGCAGCAGCGCCGCCAGCACCGTCGCGTAGAGCAATGGCCAGCTCCGGTCTTTTTTGACGCCCCAACCGTAATGCAGCACGGCCGCGCCTGCGGCGAAGTAGATCAGCCGGTGCAAAACCCTCCAGCGTCGCTTGAGCCGCCGTTGCCAACCCTGGGTCGAGGTGATCGCCAACGGCAACAGCAGCAGCCAGCAGGTGAACCCGGCGGTGATGAACGCGCGCTTGACCAGATCGTCGGCCAGCTTCGCCGGCGAGAACTCGAGATCGAACGTCAGATAGATCGAAAAGTGCACGCACATGTAGGCGTACGCCCACAGTCCCAGCAGGCGACGCAACTGGATCGGCTGCGGGCGGCCGACGGCCAGCCGCAGCGGCGTCATCGCCAGGGTGACCAGCAGCAGCCGCAGCGCCCAGCGGCCGGTGAAGTATTCCAGCGTCTGCACCGGATTGGGGCCGAGATCGGCATCGGCGACGCGCCAGCCGAGCCAGGCCAGCGGCGCAAGACCGCCGAGCCAGACGGCGGCCTTCAGCCACGGCAGCCAGCCGCGCACGCGTTTTAGAACCAGCGTCGCAGATCCATGCCGGCGTACAGCGGGGCCACCTCCGGGTAGCCATTGAACATCAGCGTCTTGCGCCGGAACAGCTCGCCGAGCCGGCGTTCGCTGGCCTGGCTCCAGCGCGGATGCGGCACGTTCGGATTGACGTTGGCATAGAAACCGTATTCGTCCGGCCCGACCAGGTTCCAGGTGGTCTCCGGCATCCGTTCGACGAAACGGATCTTGACGATGCTTTTGATGCTCTTGAAGCCGTACTTCCAGGGCAGGGTCAGCCGGATCGGGGCGCCGTTCTGGTTCGGCAGCACGCGCCCGTACATGCCGACGCTGACGAAGGTCAGCGGATGCATCGCCTCGTCGATGCGCAGCCCTTCGCGGTAGGGCCACGGCAGGACGCGCCCGGCCCGCGGCATCTGCTGCGGATCGTAGAGCGTGTAGAAAGCCACGTACTTGGCTTTCGACGTCGGCGCAAAGCGGGCGAGCAGATGCGCCAGCGGAACCCCCACCCACGGCACGACAATGCTCCACGCCTCGACGCAGCGATGGCGGTAAATGCGCTCCTCGAGCCGGTTGTAAGGAATCAGCTGGTCGATATCGATCACGCCCGGCTGGTCGCATTCGCCGCCGACGTCCACGCTCCAAGGCCGCGTGCGCAGCGTGCCGGCGTTGACGGCCGGGTCGCCTTTATCGACGCCAAACTCGTAGTAATTGTTGTAGCGGGCGACGTCGTCGATCGGCGTCACCGTCTCGCCGCCGGCCATGCCGCGTTCTTGCGTCGGCGCCAACCGCTTCAGCACCGTCGGATCAGTGGAATCCAGCGGATTGACCGCCGCGGCCGGCGCAGCGCGCGAACAGCCGGCCAACGCCAGTCCGGCGAGCCCGGCCAGCGATTGGCCGACGAAACGCCGGCGGCCGTGCCGTATGCGGTGACGAACGCATCCGTTTGTAGGCTCGCCCTCTCCTCGTTCTGCGGGTGCCCCCAGCGATTGCGCGACTGCTGGATCCGGGGCCGGCGCAACGTCGTTTTCGCGCACCGGGTGCGGCGGCGGAATGCGGATCAACATCGACTCTCTCCGGGCAGGCTGACTGTCAGACCGCCCGGTGAGCATAGCGGTTCGGCGTTAAAATGGGCTTTTCCGCTTTACCGCTTCCGGCTTAACGCGTGGAAACCGCACTACAGGATCTGATCGACACTTTCGAGCTGCTCGGCGACTGGGAAGAACGCTATCGTTATCTCATCGAACTGGGTCGCAAGCTGCCGCCGCTGCCGGAGTCCGCCCGCAGCCAGAGCAACAAGGTGCGCGGCTGCATGAGCCAGGTATGGCTGACGCATCGGCTGGAATCCGGCCCACCGCCGCGGCTGTGCTTTTCCGGCGATTCCGACGCGCACATCGTCAAGGGCCTGATCGCGCTGCTGTTCGCGCTGGTCAACGGCAGATCCCCCGATCAGGTGCTGGCGCTGGACCTGAGCGACGCCTTCGACCGTCTGGGCCTGTCCAGTCACATCACCGTCAACCGCCGCAACGGCTTTTACTCGATGGTCGAACGCATCCGCTCGATCGCCCGCGACGCCGCCGGCGCCGCTGCCACATCGTGAACGCACCACTGGCGGCGCGGCGACCGGCACGACGGATCGTGCTGCACCTGCCGGAGAGCCTGTACAGCTTCGGCGAGGAACTGGCGCACAGCGTCTCGCACGGCATCGGCGCGCTGCTGTCGATCGCCGGGCTGGCGGTGCTGGTGGCCAAGGCGGCGCTGGACGGCGGCGCACGCGAGATCACCGCAGCGGCGATCTTCGGCGCCAGTCTGGTGGCGATGTATACCGCCAGCGCGCTGTTTCACAGCATCCCGTTGCCGCGCACCAAGCAGGTGCTGCGGGTGGTCGATCACTGCCTGATCTACGTGCTGATCGCCGGCACCTATACGCCGTTCACGCTGGTGACGCTGGCCGGGGGCCGCTTCCCGGTGTGGGGCTGGAGCCTGTTCGGCGTCGTCTGGGGTCTGGCCGCGGCCGGGATCGTGTTCAAAGTGTTTTTCACCGGCCGGCTGGAAGCGCTGTCGCTGGCGGTCTATCTGCTGATGGGCTGGTGCGGACTGGCCGCGCTGCAACCGCTGCTGGCGAGTCTGGCGGCCGGCGGCTTGTGGCTGATTCTGGCCGGCGGGCTGGCCTACAGCTTCGGCGTCGTGTTCTACGTCTGGGAGCGACTGCCTTACCACCACGCGATCTGGCACGGCTTCGTGCTCGCCGGCAGCCTGTGTCATTTCTTCGCCGTGCTGCTTTACGTTTTGCCCGGCCCGCACTGAGCACGGCGTCGGCTACCCGGCGACGGGCGAGTAGCACCAGACCCGCGCCGGCCACAGGTTGCGCCAGACTCGCGGCGCGGCGCTGGCCGCCATGCCGGCGCGCAGCGGCACCGGCGGCAAGAAGCCGTAAGTGAATTGTACGAAGCGGCCGTCGGGGGTCATCGCCGTCAGCCACTGGCGCAGCAAGCGCAGGCGCTGCGCGGGCTTGAGCATCAGCAAAGGCAGGCTGGAGACCACCGCCGCGGGCGGCGGGCGATGGCCGTCGCGCCAGGCGCGTGGCAGTTCGAACGCATCGCCGCAGATGACCGTCATGCGCGGATAACGCCGGCGCAAGCTGCGGCAGAACGCCGCATTCGATTCCACCAGCACCAGCCGCTCCGCGACGATGCCGCGCTCGAGCAGCGCCCGTGTCACCGGGCCGGTGCCGGGACCCAACTCGACCACCGGACCAGGCCGTCGCGGATCCACCGCTGCAGCCATCGCCCGCGACAGCGCGCAACCGCTGGGCCATTGCGCGCCGATGCGTCCCGGCGCGGCAAACCAGGCTCGCAGGAAAGTCAACGTCTCGTCGCGCGCGGCTTGCGGGATCGGCGGCATCAGCAACCAGGATTTTTCGAGGACACGCGTGTGATCATTTCGGTGCGGAAAAAGTTGCCGCTCGGCGGTCAGGTTCAGCGACGGAACAGCGGCCGGATCATCGGCGGAGCGATCAAGGTCGTCGCCACCGCCATCGCCAGCACCGCGGCGAACAGGTCATCGGTGACGACGCCGGCGGCCAGGCCGATCTGCGCGACGACGATGCCGACTTCGCCGCGCGGCACCATGCCGGCACCGACCTGCAGCGCCCCGCGCCAGCCGAGTGCGGCGGCGCCGAGCCCGCAGCCGGCCAATTTGCTGACCACCGCCACCGCGGTCATCGCCGCCGCCAACCACAGCGTGTAAGACTGCTCCAATGCTTCGAGCTTCAACTGCATGCCGATCTCGACCAGAAAGTACGGCACCAGCAATTCGGTGACGCCGCGCACCTGCTGGTGCACGTCGCGGTGCACTTCCAGCGCCTCGGCCAGCGCCATGCCGGCCAGAAACGCGCCGATGATCGCCGCCACGCCGACCCAGCTCGCTGCCAACGCCAGACCGAAACACAACAGCAGCGAAACGACGAAATAAGGGCTGGCGATGGCCAGCCTGCCGATGTGCACGCCGCCGCGAGTCAGCAGGCGCGGCACCAGTACACCGACGGCGGCGACGAAAGCCACCGCCAGCACCGCGGTGACGGCGATCTCGGCGACGTTGACAGCGCCGCGCGCCGTCGCCGAAACCACTGCCAGCACCAGCAGCCCGAGAATGTCGTCGATCACCGCGGCGCCGAGGATGATCCGCGCCGAGCGCGTCTCCAGCAGCCCCATCTCCGCCAGTATCCGTGCGCTAATGCCGACGCTGGTCGCCACCAGCGCGGTGCCGGTAAACAGCGATTCGATGCGGCTGCCGCCGAAAGCTTCCATCAGCACAAAACCGCTGCCGAAAGGCACCAGCACTCCGAGCATCGCCACCAGCAGCGCGGCGCGGCCGACCCGCAGGATCGCGGCGGGCTTGATCTCCAGCCCGACCGAGAACAGCAGGAACATCACCCCCAATTCCGCCAGCAGATGCGAGACCGGCGAAGGCTGGACCCAGCCCAGCAGCGACGGTCCGATCAGCACGCCGGCGAGGATCTCGCCGACCACGGCCGGCTGGCGCAGACGACTGAAACCCTCGGCCAGCAGCTTGGCGGCGGCCAGCATCACGAACAGTTGCAGCAACAGCTCGCTGCCGTGGACGGCCGCGGTGGAGGGTTCGCTCACTGCCGATGACTCCTCGATCAGGCCGCCAGTCTAGCCGAGCGCCAGCGGCCTTCGGCTAGACTCGCCGCTGCATCTGTTCGGAGCCACGCATGTCTGTCACCCCGATCTGGAAGCAGCCGGTCACGCTGGGGCCGGTGGGATCGCAGCCCTTACCCCCGCAGCCGAACACGCTGGGCGCACACTTGGGCCTGCGCCTGACCGAAATCGGCCCCGATTTCCTGCGCGGCAGCCTGCCGGTTGACGGCCGCACCATGCAGCCGTTCGGCCGCCTGCACGGCGGCGCCTCCTGCGCGCTGGCCGAGGAACTCGGCTCGACGGCCGCCAATCTTTGCCTAGATCCCGCACGAGCGTTCAGCGTCGGCCTGGAGATCAACGCCAACCATCTGCGTGCCGTCACCGGCGGCCATGTCCACGGCACCGCGCGGCCGCTGCACCTCGGCCGCAGCACGCAGGTATGGGAGATCCGCATCGAGGACGACAGCGGCAAGCTGGTCTGCGTGTCCCGGCTGACGGTGGCGGTGATGACGCACGGCAGAAACATCGGCGGCGCCGTTGAATCCAGGTAGTGCGACCGGCGCCGGCTTCGCGCTGCATCCGCAGCTGGCCGCCGACACCCACCCGATCGGCGAGTTGCCGCTGTGCCGGGTGCTGCTGATGGACGACGCCCGCTTCCTGTGGTGCCTGCTGGTGCCGCGCCGCGCCGGCGTGCGCGAAATCCACGAATTGCCGGAGTCCGACCGCCGGCAGCTGTGGGACGAATCGCACCGGCTGACGCTGGCGATGCGTGCGGTCCGGACCGGCGACAAGTTCAATCTCGCGGCACTCGGCAATCAGGTGCCGCAGTTGCATCTCCATCATCTCTGGCGCCGGGTCGGCGACACGGCCTGGCCGGCCCCGGTATGGGGCACCGGCCAGGCGATACCCTACGCTGCGGCCACGGCAACGGCGCTGTGCCGGCGGCTGTGGCGGCAACTGACCGATGCGGCGGCTGTCAGTCACCGCAAAGCGCCGTAAACTTTGAACGCCGATCGGACCAGCCCGGGCTTCGTTTGGCCTGCGCCGGCGCCGGCCGTAACGGCTTGCGCCGGACCAGGTCTTGCAGCGGCAACCTGCCCGGCACGGCACCGGGAATCACCGACGAAGGAGCACGCAGATGGCCGAAAAACCGCGTAAGAAGACGGCACGCACATCCGCCACGGCGACGCCCGGCGGCGACGCCGGGCGCAGCGACGGCACCCATTATCTGGTGACCGGCGCCACCGGTTTCATCGGCCGTTTTCTGGTCGAACGTCTGGCGCAGCGGGCGGCTGCGAAGATCCACGTCCTGGTGCGCGAAACCTCGGCCGACAAATTCGAAGCGCTGCAGGCACGGCTCGGCGAGGCCGGCGAAAAACTGATCCCGCTGTACGGCGATATCACCGAACCGGCCGTGATCGCGGCCGCCGACCTGCGCCGGCTCAAGGGCAAGATCGAGCACGTCTTCCACCTGGCCGCCGCCTACGATATGAACATGAGCGACGCCACTGCCGACCGCGTCAACGCCGCCGGCACCCGCAACGTCGTCGGGCTGGTCAACGCGCTAGGCGGCGCCCGACAAAAAACGATTCGACTGCACCACATCAGCAGCGTGGCGGTGGCCGGCGGCGATTTCGTCGGCCGCTTCACCGAAGACATGTTCGACGAAAACCAGCGCCTGAGCCATCCGTACTACCGCACCAAGTTCGAGGCCGAGAAGATCGTCCGCGAAGAATCCAGGGTGCCGTTCCGCATTTATCGTCCGGGTGCCGTGGTCGGCAGCTCGCAAACCGGCGAGATCGACAAGATCGACGGCCCTTACTATTTTTTCAAAACGATCCAGAAAATCAGCGACCGCATGCCGAAATGGATGCCGCTGTTCGGCATCGAAGGCGGACGCGTGCCGATCGCGCCGGTGGATTACGTCGCCGCCGCGATCGACGCACTGGCGCACAAACCGGGGCTCGACGGCCAGTGTTTCCACCTGATGCAGAGCCATTCGCCGACGGTCGGCGAGCTGCTGGAAACTTTCCTCGAAGTCGCACACGGCCCCGGCTTCGCCAGAAAACTGCAACTGTCGTCGCTGCCGTCGGCGCCGAAGAAACTGGCCGGCGCACTCGGTGGCCGGGTGCCGGCCGCGGCACAGCGCCGCCTGTCGCGGGCGATCGGGGTGCCGCTGTCAGTGCTCGGTTACGTCTCCAACCGCGCGGTGTTCGACGATCGCCAGGCGCGCACGGCATTGAAAGGCACCGGCATCGCCTGCCCGGATGTCCGCGACTATGCCGACAGGCTGTGGCGGTACTGGGAGCTGCACCTGGACGTCGGTACCAGGGTACCCGCGCGGCTGGTGCGTGCGGTCGCCGGCAAGGTGGTCGTGGTCACCGGAGCTTCCTCCGGCATCGGTTTCACCACCGCAAAAAAACTGGCGGCAGCCGGCGCCAAAATAGTCCTGGTCGCCCGCACCCGGGAAAAACTCGAAGAAGCGCAGAAAATCATCGCCACGGCCGGCGGCGAGGCCCACGTCCATCCCTGCGACCTCACCAATCTGGCCGACATCGACCGCTGTGCCGCCGAAGTGCTGCGCGAGTTCGGTCACATCGACGTGCTGGTCAACAACGCCGGCCGCTCGATCCGCCGCGGCGTGCTGGAATCGCTGACGCGCTTCCACGACTTCGAACGCACCATGCAGCTCAACTATTTCGGCGCGGTGCGACTGATCCTGGCGCTGCTGCCGTCGATGGTTCAGCGCAAGAGCGGTCACATCATCAACATCTCGTCGATCGGGGTCCTGGCCAACGCGCCGCGCTTTGCCGCCTACGTCGCCTCCAAGGCGGCGCTGGATGCCTTTTCCCGCTGCCTGTCGGCCGAGATCAAACACAAGAACATCCACTTCACCGCGATCTACATGCCGCTGGTGCGCACGCCGATGATCGCGCCGACCAAAATCTACCAGTACGTGCCGACCTGGAGCCCCGACAACGCCGCCGACACCGTGATCCGGGCGATCGTGGAAAAACCCAAGAGCATCGCCACCCCGCTCGGCACCGCGGCAGCGGTCAGCTACGCGATCTGGCCCAAGGTCAACGATTACATCCTGTCCAAGGGCTTCCGGCTGTTTCCGTCCTCCGGGCCGACGCGCGGCAGGAAAGAAGCGGCGCCCAAACCCACCCTCGAGCAGGTCGTCTTCGCCAACGTGTTCAAGGGGGAACACTGGTAAAGACGCCAACCCGCGCGTCTTTTCGATTGCAGCCGCGCTGGCTACGCGCTGGCTGCCTGCCGTGCGCGGCGGCGGCAAACCGCCCGGGCCAGCGCGTGCAGCAGCCCGGCGCTGTCGTCCCAGCCCAGGCAGGCGTCGGTCACGCTCTGGCCGAAGACCATTTCGTCGGCCGGCCGAAGATCCTGGCGTCCCTCGAGCAGATGCGATTCGATCATCACGCCGACGATGCGCCGATCGCCGGCGGCGAGCTGAGCGGCGACGTCTGCACCGACCGCGAGCTGGTTACGGTACTGCTTGCGGCTGTTGGCGTGCGAAAAATCGATCATCACCTGCGGCCGCAGCCCGGCCCGGAGCAGCGCCGCGCAACCGGCCTCGATCGAGCCTGCGTCATAGTTGGTGCCGGAAGCCCCGCCGCGCAGGATCACGTGGGTGTCGTCGTTGCCGCGGGTTGCGAAGATCGCGACCTGTCCGTCCTTGGTCAGCGTCAGGAAGTGGTGCGGCGCGCGCGCGGCCAGCACGGCGTCCACCGCCACCTTGACGCTACCGTCGGTGCCGTTCTTGAAACCGACCGGACAGGACAGGCCGGAGGCCATCTCGCGGTGCAGTTGGCTCTCGGTGGTGCGCGCGCCGATGGCACCCCAGCTGACCAGGTCGGCCAGGTATTGCGGCGTCAGGATGTCGAGGAATTCAACGCCGGCCGCCACGCCGCGCTGGTTGAGATCCAGCAGCAACCGCCGTGCCAGCCGCAGACCGTGGTCGATATCGAAGCTGCCGTCGAGGCCGGGGTCGTTGATCAGCCCCTTCCAGCCGACCGTGGTGCGTGGCTTTTCGAAATACACCCGCATCACGATCAGCAGCTCGTGCGCCAACGGCTCGCGCACTGCCGCCAGCCGCGCCGCGTATTCCAGCGCCGCCGCCGGATCGTGGATCGAACACGGCCCGATCACCACCAGCAGGCGATCGTCGCGACCGTGCAGGATGTCGGCGATGCGCCGCCGCGTATCGAGCACGCAGCGCGCCGCCGCTTGCGACAGCGGCAGTTCGGACTGCACCTGCGCCGGCGTGGCTACCGGCCGCACCGAGGCGATTCTCAGGTTTTCGGTGGCCGGCTTCATGTCCTGGCAGCCGCGATCGGGGGGCAAATGCTACCAAATCGGCCCAGCCCGGAGCCGTCAGGCGGATTCGGCTATCCTCGGCGACGGTCGTCGAAGGATCGTCCGCACCATGAGCCGTACACTGCGCCTGCTCGCCGTCGCCACGCTGGCCGTGCCGCTGCTCGCCATCGCCTCGCCGCCGCGGGATGACTTCGACGCCGGTTTCGCCGTGTTCAACGAGGCGGCGCTGACCCAGGGTTTCGCACTGCCGGAGATCGGCAGCGCGCGGGTGTTGGCGCCGGGTCAATGGCAGCAGCGCCTGGCGTTGGACTGGACCAACGAATTCGTGACCGAATCGGCTGCCGACGGCGAAACCCTGATCGAGGACGGCGAGACCCAGCGCTACGGGCTCGGCTTGCGCCGCGGCCTGGCCGGCGGTTTCGAGCTGGGGCTGGAGCTGCCGGTGTATTTGACCGGCGGCGGCGTGCTCGACGGCCCGATCCAATCCTGGCACGACTTTTTCGGCCTGCCGAATGGCGGCCGGCAGTTCGCACCGGACAACCGCATCCTCTATCGCTACCAGGCCGCTGGCCGGACCCGGCTGAACGTCGACAGCAGCCACGCCGGCATCGGCGATGTACGCCTGACCGGCGGCTGGCAGGCAGCACCGCAACTGGCGCTGCGTGCGCTGGTCAAGCTGCCGACCGGGCAGACTTCGCACCTGACCGGCGGCAACGCCGGCGGCGCGCTGTGGCTGGACTACGAGCCGATGCTGAACCCGCGCAGCCGCTGGTACAGCTTCCTGTCGGCCGGCGGCAGCTACAGCGGCGGCGACCAGCCGCTGGGCGATCAGGCGCGGCGCTGGGCCGCACTGGCGGGCGCCGGGCTCGGCTATCACGTCGTCGCCGGCCTGGCGCTGCAGGCCCAGCTCTACTACCACAGCCCGCTGTACCGCCACAGCCGGCTCGACGCGCTGCACCGCTCCGGGCTGCAGCTGGCCGTCGGCGGCCGTTACACCTTTTCCGCGCACGCCGCCTTCGAGGCCGGTTTCCAGGAAGATCCGGTCACCAACTCGTCGCCGGACTTCTCGATCCATCTGGCTCTGGTGCTGCGGTAACAATCCCCCTGTTCGAATGTCCCCTGCGGCTGCGCGTGGCGTCCGAATGCAGCAGCCGCGGGCGCCGTCGCCTTGCTGTTTTATATGTTCTGTGCTCGCCATCCCTGGTGCGATACCGGCGGCTTGTCCAGCCCCGGCCCGGCCATCCTTGGCCGGTGTTGCGCGCCCCATCCCTAGGGCGCGTCCTTCGGACTCGCTGCGCTCGCGCGAATTTGCTCCTGCAAATTCGTCGGGGCCGCCGCGACCCGCGGTCGCGAAGCGCGCCCCCTACTCACAGCCGCGGCGGCGGCTGCGCGCGGTGCGCTTCCAGGATACGGCGGAAAGGCGCCGGATCCTTGACGTGTACCAGATCGCCTGTGCGCGGGAAATACCAGTCGCAGGCGCGCGACAGGTAGAAGCGCAGCGCGGCGGCGCGCAGCATCAGCGGCCAAGCGGCGATCTCGGCCGCGGCGGGTTGCCGGCGGGCACGGTAAGTGTCCAGCAGCGCCTGGGCGCGGGTGCGGTTGAGGCGGCCGTCGGCTTCGGCACACCAGTCGTTGACCGCCACCGCCAGGTCGTACGCCAGCGCGTCGACGCAGGCGTAGTAGAAATCGATGACGCCGGTCAATCGCTGATCCACGAACAGCGCGTTGTCGCGGAACAGGTCGGCGTGAATCACGCCCTGCGGCAATGCCGCCGCTTCGAGCCCGGCCTGGACCGCCAGCTCATCGGCCACCAGCTGCGCCTCGGCCGGCGGCAGTCGCGGCAACACCCGTGCGCCGGCGGCGGCCCGCCAGGCCGCACCGCGGTCGTTGGCCCGGGTCAGCGGAAAACTCGCCGCCTCCAGGTGCAGTTCGGCCAGCGCCATGCCGATCGCCGCGCATTGATCGAGCGTCGGCCTCAGCACGTTGTTGCCGGTCAACCGGCGCACCAGCGCCGCCGGGCGGCTCTTGAGTTCGGTGCACAACCGGCCGTCGCGGCTGCGCAGCGGCAGCGCCGCCGGGTAGCCGCGGGTGCCGAGATGTTCCATCAGGCCGAGAAAAAACGGCAGGCCGGAGGCTTCGGTGCGCTCGAACAGCGTCAGCACCCAGCGGCCGTCGGCGGTATCGACGAAATAATTCGTGTTCTCCACGCCTTCGCCGATGCCCTGACAACCGAGCAGCGCGCCGACCGGGTATAGGCGCAGATGAGCTTCGAGCTCGCTGTGACTGACCTTGGTGAAAACCGACATGGAACGGGAGCGATGGAACGGGAGCGAATGAAGGGCGGCGCGCCAGCAAAGCGGCAAGCCACGCCGGCTGTCAAGCGTTCGCCGCCCGGCGGCGGCGGTCTTGAGCGCGGTGCCGCAGTTGTAAACTGCGGCGCCATGACCCGGAAACGCGCGGCCCCGTGCTGAGAAATCTGCTTTGCCTGGGGCATCCGCTGGGGCTGATCGTGATGGCCTTCTCGGTGGCTTTCGCGATGCCGATCGGACTGGCGCTGACGCAGGGCGACAGCACGTTATGGGCCTTCGCCCTCTCGTTGTTTCTGAATTTCGTCGTCGGTGCCGCATTGTGGGCCGGCAGCCGTCGCTTCCGGCGCGAACTGAAGCCGCGCGACGGCTATGTGCTGGTGGCGCTGGTATGGATCGTGCTGGCAGCCACTGCGGCGGTGCCGTTGCTGCTGACGGTTCCCGGACTGAGCTTCACCGACGCCTACTTCGAGACCACCTCCGGCTTCACCACCACCGGCGCCACGGTGCTGTCCGGCCTGGATCAACTGCCTGAGCCGATCAACCTGTGGCGCGCCGAACTGAACTGGCTCGGCGGCCTGGGCATCATCGGTCTGGCGATGGCGGTGCTACCGCTGCTGGGCGTCGGCGGCATGCAGGTGTACCGCGCCGAGGCCACCGGCCCGATCAAGGACACCCGGCTGACGCCGCGGCTGGCGCAGACCGCGCGCTCGCTGTGGCTTATCTACAGCGGCCTGACCGTGGCCTGTATCCTGTCGCTGCGCGCCGCCGGCATGGGCTGGTTCGACGCAGTCTGTCATGCCTTCTCCGTCTTGTCGTTGGGAGGTTTTTCGCCGCACGACGCCAGCATCGGCTATTTCAACTCGCCGGCGATCGAAGGCGTGCTGGAATTCTTCATGCTGGCCGCCGGCATCAACTTCGCCACCCACTTCATGGCCTGGCGCGGCAAGAGCCTGTCCGCCTACCGACGTGATCGCGAGGCCATGGCATTTCTGGCGCTGGTGCTCGGCAGCGCGCTGGCGGTGGGGGCCTATATTTTCGCCAGCGGCGTGTATCCCGATTTTTTCACCGCGTTGCGTCACACGGCGTTCAACCTGATCTCGATCGCCACCGACTGCGGTTTCGTCAGCGTCAATTACGATCGCTGGCCGCTGGCAGCATCGCTGTGGATGCTGCTGCTGTCGTGCCTGTCCGCCTCGGCCGGCTCGACCGGCGGCGGCATCAAGATGATCCGCACCATGACCCTGTTCCGCCAGGCGGGACGTGAAATCAAGAGTCTGGTGCACCCGAGCGCCGTCTCGACGCTGAAGATCGGCGGTCAGGTAATTTCCGAGCGCCTGGTTTCGGCGGTGCTCACGTTCATCCATTTGTACATCATCTGCGTGGTGGTGCTGACCTTCCTGCTGATCGTCTCCGGGCTGGACTTCCTGTCGGCGTTCTCGGCGGTCATCGCCACCATCAACAACGCCGGTCCCGGCCTGCACTTGGTCGGCCCAGCGGCCAACTATGCCGGCCTGACCGATTTCCAGACCTGGGTCTGCGCGGCCTCGATGCTGGTCGGCCGTCTCGAAATCTTCGTGCTGATCGTGCCGCTGACGCCGGCGTTCTGGAGAGAGTGAGGAAACGTCATTGCTTCGTCGCTCCGCTTCTCGCAATGACATTCCTTGCGATGACGTCCCTCAAACGAAACCGATCCCGACCTGGAACAGTTTTTCGACGTCGCGCGCGCGTTTTTTATCGATCACGAACAGAATCAGATGATCTTCCGATTCGACCACGGTGTCGTGATGAGCGATCAGCACCTCTTCGCCACGGACGATGGCGCCGATCGTGGTGCCGGGCGGCAGCTTGATTTCATCGAGCCGGCGGCCGACGATCCTGGAGCTGGAGCGATCGCCGTGCACCACCGCCTCGATCGCTTCGGCGGCGCCGCGCCGCAGCGTGTGCACCTTGACCAGGTCGCCGCGGCGCACGTGCGCCAGCAAGGCGCTGACGGTGGCCTGCTGCGGGCTGATCGCCACGTCCACCGCGCCGCCCTCCACCAGATCGACGTAGGCCATGCGGTTGATCAACGACAGCGTCTGATGCGCGCCCAGCCGTTTGGCCAGCATCGCCGACAGAATGTTGGCCTCGTCGTCGTTGGTGACCGCACAGAACACGTCGCAGTCGGCGATGTTTTCCTCTTCGAGCAGCTCTTCGTTGGCGGCGTCGCCGGCCAGCACCACGACGTGGTCGAGCTGCGCCGACAGCCACTCGGCGCGCACGCGATCGCGCTCGATCAGCTTGACCTGCACGTGTCCGGACAGCGCTTGCGCCAGCCGCAGGCCGATGTTGCCGCCGCCGGCGATCAGCGTGCGCCGCGCCGGCCGCTGCAGCCGCCGCAGCTCGCCCATGATGTCGCCGATGTGGCGCGAATCGGCGATGAAGAACACGTCGTCCTCGGCCTCGATGACGGTATCGCCCTCGGGAATGATCGGCTTGCCGCGGCGGTAGATCGCCGCCACCCGCGCCTCCACACCCGGCGGCAGGCGCTCCGGCAGCTCCTTGAGCTGACGGCCGACCAGCGGTCCGCCGTAATACGCGCGCACGTCGACCAGGCCGACGCGGCCGTCGGCGAAATCCAGCACCTGCAGCGAGCCGGGATATTCGATCAGCCGGCGGATCGAATCGGTCACCAGCTGCTCCGGGCTGATGCGCAGATCGACCGCCAGCGCATCGGCGGCGAACAGCGTCGCCCCCTCGCTCAAATACTGCTCGGCGCGCACCCGTGCGACCTTGGCCGGAGTGTGGAACAGGGTCTGCGCGATGCGGCAGGCCAGCATGTTGGTCTCGTCGCTGTCGGTCACCGCGACGATCAGGTCGGCGTCCTCGCCGCCGGCGCGGCGCAGCGTCGCCGGATGCGAAGCGTGGCCGATCACGCAGCGCACGTCGAGCCGCTCGCGCAGGCCGCCGATCGCGGCCTCGCGGCGGTCGACGACGGTAATGTCGTGATGTTCCGCCGCCAGGTGCTCGGCCAGCGTCGAGCCGACCTGGCCGGCGCCGAGAATCACGATCTTCATCGGTCGATCTTCACCGGCGCCGGCGCCGCTTCAGCCATGGCTGCCGGCGTGTTCGATGTCGTCGCGATACAGCGCCCAGGCGCGCTGGTATTCCATCACCCGTGCCACCTCGTCGACGAAGGCGGCGTCGTAGCCGGCCCGGCGCAGCAGATGAAAGCCCATCTCCATGCCCGACGAGATGCCGCCGGCGGTGATGATGCGGCCGGCGTCGACCACGCGTGCCCGGCTGATCCGGCACGTCGGGGCGATCCTGGCCAGGCGGTCGATCGGCACCAGGCCGCCGGCGGCGGCCTCCTGCCGGTCCGGCTCCTTGCGGTTGGTCGCCGGCAGCCGGTCGAGCAGGCCCATGCGGGCGTAGATCCACGACCCGGTGCACACGCTGGTCAACAGGCAACCGGGCGGCAACGCGTCGACGAACTCGAACAGCCGCAGGTTGTGCATCTCCTGCCGTGTGCCGAAACCGCCGGGAATCAGGAACGCGTCCAGCGCCGGACGGTCGACGAAACCGTAGTTTGGCAGCACCGTGAAACCGGCCTGCGCCTGCACCGGGCGCAAGGTCTCGCCGATCAGGAACACGTCCAGCTCCGGGTCGAAGCGCCGTGCCACCGAGAAGACGCCGTAGGGCGCGGCGAAATCGACGACCTCGACGTCCTTGAACACGTAGATTCCGAGCCGGAAACCGGGTTTGCGGGGCCCGGAACCCCCAGTGCTGTTCATCGCCTGCTCTCCCAAGTCAATCCGCGCGGCGCGGCGGCGGCAGCATAGCCGCCGCCGCTGGACCGTGCCACGCGCCGCCCGCCCTCAGGTCGAGCGCACCCGCGCCACCGCCGCCAGCCAGCCGGCGTACAGCGCCTGCGCGCGGGCCCGGTCCATTACCGGCGCAAAACGCCGCTGCTGCTGCCACAGCGCGCCGATCTGATCGAGATCGCGGTACACCCCGGCCTGCAGGCCGGCGAAATAGGCCGCGCCGAGCGCCGTGGTCTCGATCGTCGCCGGCCGCACCACCGTAATCCGCAGAACGTCGGCCAGGTACTGCATCACCCAGTCGTTGACCGCCATGCCGCCGTCCACGCGCAGTTCGGTGGCGCGTGGCGCGTCCCTGGCCATCGCCTCGATCAGGTCGCGGGTCTGGTAACAAACCGACTCCAGCGCCGCGCGCGCGACGTGCGCGACGCCGGCGTCGCGGGTCAGGCCGAGGATCGCGCCGCGCGCCAGCGGATCCCAGTACGGCGCGCCGAGGCCGGTGAACGCCGGCACCAGATACACCCCGCCGGTGTCGGAGATCGAGCGCGCCAGCACCTCGGTTTCGCCGGCCAGATGGATCAGCCGTAGGGCGTCGCGCAGCCACTGCACTGCGGCGCCGGCGACGAAGATGCCGCCTTCCAGCGCATAAGTAACCGCGCCGTCCAGGCGCCAGGCGACGGTGGTCAGCAGCCGGTGGCGCGAACGCATCGGCTGATCCCCGGTATTGAGAACGACGAAGCAGCCGGTGCCGTAGGTGGACTTGATCATCCCCGGCGCGAAGCAGGCCTGGCCGACGGTGGCCGCCTGCTGGTCGCCGAGCACGGCGCGGATCGGCACTGCCGCGCCCAGCCAGTCCTTGCGCGCCTGCCCGAACTCGGCCGCGGAGTCGCGCACCTCGGGCAGCAGCGACGTCGGCACCCGGAACAGGCGGCACAGGTCTGCGTCCCAGCACTGGCGGTGGATGTCGAACAGCGCGGTGCGGCAGGCGTTGGTGGCGTCGGTGACGTGTGCGCGCCCGCCGGTCAGTTTCCAGATCAGCCAGCTGTCGACGGTGCCGAACGCCAGTTCGCCGGCCTCGGCGCGGCGGCGCGCGCCGTCGACGTGATCCAGCAGCCAGGCGATCTTGGTGGCGGAGAAGTACGGGTCCAGCAACAGGCCGCTGCGGTCCGCGATCAGCGCTTCGTTGGGCGCCGAGTGCAGGCGCTCGCAGGTGGACGCGGTGCGGCGATCCTGCCAGACGATCGCCGGAGCGATCGGTTCGCCGCTGGCGCGATCCCAGACCACCGTGGTTTCGCGCTGATTGGCGATGCCGATGCCGGCGAGCTGGCGCGCCTGCACGCCGGTCTGCCGCAGCACTTCGCGACAGCAGGCCAGCGCATCGCTCCAGATACGTCCGGCATCGTGCTCGACCATCACCGCGTGACCGGCCTCGCCGGCGCCCGGCGCCGGTTGCGGATAGTGCTGCGGCAGCTCTCGCTGCGCGGTGCCGAGTTTGCGCCCGGCGTGATCGAAGACGATCGCGCGGGTACTGGTGGTGCCCTGATCGATCGCCAGCAGCGCCTGCATCGCCCCTCCGGTTTGCCGATACCCGCTGCAACCTTAAAACCATCAACCGCCCGCAGTCCAACGCGCCGCCATGCCAAGCGGCGCGCTCGGCGCCGCACCGCGCTCTATACTGGTGGCCGCCAATTCTGCTGGAGCCAACCGTGACCGGCGCCTCGTTCCCCGGCCTGCGCATGCGCCGTTCGCGCGCGCAGCCGTTCGCGCGTCAGCTCGCCCGCGAAACGCGCCTGCACCCGGCGCAGTTGATCGCGCCGCTGTTCGTCGCCGAGGGACCGTGCTGCGGCCCGGTGGCTTCGATGCCCGGCGTGGTGCGCCACGATCTCGACGGCCTGATCGTCGAGTGCCGGCGACTGGCCGCGCTCGGCATCGTCGCGGTGGCGCTGTTCCCGGCGACCGACCCGGCGCTCAAGAACGAGCAGGGCAGCGAGGCGCTGAACCCCGACGGCCTGATTCCGCGCGCGATCAAGGCGATCAAGGCCGCTGCGCCGGATCTCGGCGTCATCGTCGATGTGGCGCTGGATCCGTACACCAGCCACGGCCACGACGGCGTGCTGGATGCCGGCGGCTACGTCGACAACGACGTCACCGTCGAGCTGCTGGTGCGCCAGGCGCTGGTCGTCGCCCGCGCCGGCGCCGACGTGGTGGCGCCGTCGGACATGATGGACGGCCGCGTCGGCGCGATCCGCCGACAGCTGGAGCGCGATGGACTCAAGAGCACGCTGATCCTGTCCTACGCGGCCAAGTACGCCAGCGGTTTCTACGGCCCGTTCCGCGACGCGGTCGGCTCGGCGCAAACGCTGATCGGCGACAAGCGCACCTACCAGATGGACCCGGCCAACGGCGACGAGGCGCTGCGGGAGGTCGCGCTCGACCTCGCCGAAGGCGCCGACTGGTTGATGGTCAAACCCGGGCTGCCGTATCTGGACATCATCCGCCGGGTCAAGCAGCGCTTCGGCGTGCCGACGCTGGCCTATCAGGTCAGCGGTGAATACGCGATGCTCAAGGCCGCCGCCGCCAACGGCTGGCTGGACGAGCGCCGGGTGGCGATGGAATCGCTGCTGTGCCTGCGCCGCGCCGGCGCCGACGCGATTCTGACCTACTTCGCCGGCCAGGCGGCGCAGTGGTTGAGCGAAGGCGACGACTGACCACGTCCGCCGTCCCGAGTCCCGTAACGATGGACCGCTACGCCGTCCTCGGCCAGCCGATCGCACACAGCCTGTCGCCGCGCATCCACGCGCTGTTCGCGCAGGCGACCGGCGCTCGCCTGGACTACACGGCGATTGAAGTCGCGCCCGCGGCGCTGGCCGAAACCCTGCACCGGCTGCACGCCGCAGGCTACGCCGGCCTGAACCTGACGCTGCCGCACAAGATCGACGCCGCGGCGTTGTGCGCTGCGCTCAGCCAGCGGGCGCACCGCGCCGGCGCCGTCAACACCCTGATCCGCACCGATGCCGGCTGGCACGGCGACAACACCGACGGCCTCGGCCTGGTCTGCGACCTGAGCGGCAACCTGGGCCTGAAACTGGCCGGCCTGCGGACGCTGATACTCGGCGCCGGCGGCGCGGCCCGCGGCATCTTGGCGCCGCTGCTGGCGCAGGGCGTCGCCGAACTGGTGCTGTCCGGCCGCACGCCGTGGCAGCCCGAGGAGCTGGCCAAGGCGTTCGCCGCACTCGGCCCGATCCGGCCATGCACCCACCTGGCGCTCAAGGGTGACTCGTTCGATCTGGTGATCAACGCCACGTCCGCCGGCCACGCCGGCCAGGTGCCGCAACTGCCGCCGGGACTGTTCGCCGCCGGGGCCGTCGCCTACGATCTCGGCTACGGCAAAGCCGCCCGGCCGTTCCTGGAGTGGGCGCGCACGCACGGTGCCGCGCGCACCGCCGACGGTCTCGGCCTGCTGGTGGAGCAGGCGGCCGAGGCGTTTCTGCGCTGGCGCGGCGTGCGGCCGCAGACGGCGGCGGTGCTAGCGAGTCTGCGCGCAGGGTAGGGCGGGGGTAAAGCCGAGCATGCCATCCGCCACCCTGCGCGCCTGCATCGCTGCGCGGCCTTGCGCGGCGGCGCGTCAATTTCGTGACGATCCCGCGGTCTCAGCGACGGGCACTGCCGTGCGTGACGGGATTGCCATCTCGCCTTCCAGGCTTGCGGCAGTCGCCACGGCTTTTTTGATCTCGGCGCCGCGACGACGACGACGCCTCCAGCAATTCGATCCAGTGCCGCACCGGCACCTCGCTGACCCTCTGCAAGTGCAGTTGACAACCGATATTGGCCGTGACGATCACTTCCGGTTCGCCGGCCGTCAGCGCCGTGAGCTTGTCGTCTCGCAACCGCTGCGCCAGTTCCGGCTGCAGGATCGAGTAGCTGCCGGCCGAACCGCAGCACAGATGACTGTCGACCACCGGCGTCAGCTCGAAATCGGCCTCGCGCAGGACGGTCTCGACTGCGGCGGACGCCTTTTGCCAATGGGTGAGCGTGCACGGCGCGTGGAAAGCGATGCGCCGGCCGGCACCGATTCCGGCGAAGGGACTGCGATCCTCGGCCAACAGCACTTCGCCCAGGTCGCGCGTCGCCCCGGCCACCCGCTCGGCCTTGTCGGCGTAGGCCGGGTCCTGCGCCAATAGCAGCCCATACTCGCGCACCATCGCCCCGCAGCCGGAAGCGGTCATCACAATCGTCTCGGCACCCTGCTGCAGATATGGCCACCAAGCGTCGATATTGCGGCGGGCGCGCGCAAGGCCCGCGTCGTGCGCGCCGAGATGGTAGTCGAGCGCGCCACAGCAGCCGGCCGCCGGCGCCTCGATCAACTCGATGCCAAAGCGCGCCAGCACCCGGGCGGCGGCGGCGTTGGTGGCCGGGGTCGCCACCGACTGGGCACAGCCCGCCAGCGCCAGCATGCGCCGCCCGGCCGCTTGCGGTTTCGGCCAGGGCGGCGCCGCTTGGCGCAGCGGCAGCCTGGCGGTCAAGCGTCGAGGCAGCAGTGGCGCCAGCGCGCGCCCGAGCGCCACGGCCAGACCGAAGCGGCGCGGCTCCGCGACGAGCCGGCGCAGCAGCCAACGCTCGAGGCGTTGGTCCGCGCCGCGCGGCACGCGCTGCTCGACCAGGCCGCGGCCGATGTCGAGCAACCGGCCGTAGCGCACGCCGGACGGGCAGGCGGTCTCGCAGGCTCGGCAGGTCAGGCAGCGATCCAGGTGCAACTGCGTCGGCGCACCCACCGCTTGGCCTTCCAGCAGTTGCTTGATCAGATAGATGCGCCCGCGCGGCGAATCCAGTTCGTCGCCCAGCAGCCGGTAGGTCGGGCAGGCGGCCAGGCAAAAGCCGCAGTGCACGCAGGACCGCAGGATCGCGTCGGCCTCGCGGCCCTCCGAACTGTCCTTGAACGGGCTTTGCAGTGCGGTTTGCATGCCCTAAAACTCCGCGTACAGGCGGCCGGGATTGAGGATGCCGCACGGATCCAGCACGGTTTTGAGCCGCCGGTGCAGCGCCAGCAGCGGCGGCGGCAGCGGCGCAAAGACCGGGATCGCAGCGGCGGCGCCGTTGCGGCGGAACAGCGTGGCATGACCGCCGGCTGCCGCAGCGGCGGCGCGGACCGCCGGCGCCGGCTCGTCGCTGTCCAGCCAACGCTGCGCACCGTGCCATTCGAGCAGCCAACCGCCGGCCAGCTTCGGCGACGGCAGCGCCGGCGGTAGGCTCAGTCGCCACAGCGGCCGCGACCTGGCAAAGAACGGATGCCGGTGCTCGCGCAGTGCAGACCATGGTTCCTGTTCGCCGTCAACCGTCTCGCCGCCCAGCTCGCGCGCGGCGGCGGCGACCGCCGCCTGCGCACCGGACAGGCGCAGCCAGAGCCGACCGTTCACCCAGGCGCTGGCCGACAGCGGCAACGGACGCCGGGCCCATTCGGCCAGCCGCGCCAGTGCCCCGGCCAGGTCCGATTCGAACGCCAGCGTGCGCTCGCAGCGCGGCGCCGGCAGCACCTTCAGGCTGATCTGCAGCAGCACGCCCAGCGTGCCGAAAGCACCGGCCATCAGCCGCGACAGATCATAGCCGGCGACGTTTTTGATCACCTCGCCGCCGAAACGCAGAACCCGTCCGCGGCCGTCGATGATTTGCACGCCGAGCACGAAATCGCGGCAGGCGCCGGCGGCGGCACGGCGCGGGCCGGAAAGACCGCAAGCCACGGTGCCGCCGAGCGTCGCCGCAGCGCCGAAATGCGGCGGCTCGAAGGCCAGCATCTGCCCGTGCTGCGCGAGCAGCGCCTCGATCTCGGTCAGCGGCGTGCCGGCGCGGGCGGTCAGCACCAGCTCCTCGGGCGCGTAGCGCATCACGCCGCGATGGCCGCCGACCTCAAGCGGCTCTCCTGCCGACGGCTGGCCGAGAAAATCCTTGCTGCCGGAGCCGCGGATCACCAGCGGACGGCGCGCGGCAGCGGCGTGCAGGAGGCGGGTGCGCAGCGCCTGGCTCAGATCGGCGTCGGCCATCGTCGGTTTCAGAAGCGCGGCAGCTCGGGATGCGGCAAACGGCCGCCATGCACATGCAGCGCGCCGAACTCCGCGCAGCGGGCCAGCGTCGGCACCGCCTTGCCGGGGTTCAGCAGCCCGGCCGGGTCGAACGCGCGCTTGATTGCGTGGAAGGTTTCGAGTTCTGGCGCGGCGAACTGGTGGCACATGGCCGTCAGCTTCTCGACGCCGACGCCGTGCTCGCCGGTGACGCTGCCGCCGGCGTCCACGCACAGCTTCAGAATCTCGACGCCGAGCGCTTCGGTGCGTTCGAGCTGGCCGGGCTGGTTGGCGTCGTAGAGAATCAGCGGGTGCAGGTTGCCGTCTCCGGCGTGGAATACGTTGGCCACACGCAGGCCGTACTCGTCGGACAGCTCGCCGATCCGGCGCAGCACCGCGGCCAGCACGCGGCGCGGAATGCTGCCGTCGATGCAGTAGTAGTCCGGCGCCAGCCGCCCCACCGCCGGGAACGCCGCCTTGCGCCCGGCCCAGAATGCCGCGCGCTCACGCTCGTCGCGCGAGACCCGCAGCTGGGTGGCGCCGCGCGCGCGCATCACCGCTGACACGCGCTCGATGTCCTCGTCGACCTCGGCGCCGGTACCGTCGCATTCGCACAGCAGGATCGCCGCAGCGTCCGGCGGATAGCCGCAGCGCGCGAACGCTTCGGCGGCCTCGATCGCCAGCCGGTCCATCATCTCCAGCCCGGCCGGAACGATGCCGGCGGCGATCACGTCGGCCACCGCGGTGGCGGCGGCCTCGATCGAATCGAACGCCGCCAGCAGCACCCGCGCGCGCGGCGGCAGTGGCAGCAGTTTGACGACGACCTCGGTGACCACCGCCAGCAGGCCTTCCGAGCCGGTGGTCAGCGCCAGCAGGTCGTAGCCGGGCGCATCCAGCGCGTCGGCGCCAACGCTCAGCGGTGTACCGTCGGCCAGCAGCAACTGCAGTTTGAGCAGGTTGTGCGTGGTCAGACCGTATTTCAGGCAGTGCACGCCGCCGGCATTTTCGGCGACGTTGCCGCCGATCGAACAGGCGATCTGACTCGAAGGATCCGGCGCATAGAACAAGCCGTGCGGCGCCACCGCCTGCGAGATCGCGAGGTTGCGCACGCCGGGCTGAACGCGGGCGCTGCGATTGGCCGGATCGATGCCCAGAATCGAGTTCAGCCGCGCCAGCGACAGCAGCACGCCGTCCGTGCGCGGCAGCGCGCCGCCGGACAGGCCGGTGCCGGCGCCGCGCGCCACCACCGGCACACCGGCGGCGTGACACAGCCGCAACACCGCCGCAACCTGCCCGGCGCTGTGCGGCAACGCCACGGCCAGCGGCCGCGCGCGGTAGGCCGACAGGCCATCGCACTCGTACGGCGCCAGCGCCTCGGACGCAGCGATCAAGCCGTCGGCCGGCAGCACCGCGGCCAATTGGCGCAGCAGCGCGGCAGATCGGTTGGTGGCGACGGCGCTCATGCCGCGGTTATAGCGCGAGCCCGGTGCGTCTTCCAAGTTTATTGATGCGGCCGCGGCCGACTTGCAGCGGCACCGTGATGGCCGCACTCGGCGAAGCGCACCGTGGCGCGCACGCCGCCCTGCGGAACGTTTTCCAGCCACAGACGCCAGCCGCGATCGCGGCACAGCCGGTCGGCGATGAACAGACCCAGTCCGCTGCCGCCGTCGCGGCCGGAAAACCGCGGTTCGAGAACGCGCGGCAGTTGTTGGGCGGCGATGCCGGGGCCGTCGTCTTCCACCGCCAGCTCGGCGCCGTCGTAACGCACCGCCACCCTTGCGCGCGACACCCGCAGCGCGTTGCGCAGGAGATTCGTGTAGACGATCGCCAGCACGCCGGGCGGCGCCAGCAGCGGCCGTTCGCCGACCGCCAGCTTCAACTCGACGCCATCGCGCCGCCACGCTTCCGACCAGGCCGGCAGCAACGCGGCCAGCGACAACGGCCGTGCGCTCTCGGCGCCGGCCTCGCCGCGCGACAGCTCCAGCAGCGCCTCGAGCATCTCGCGGGCCTGCACCACCGCGCGCTCGATGCGCGCCAGCGCCGGATCGCCGGCCGCCGCACCGGCGTGCAGCAGCTCGGCCGCGCCGGCGATCACCGCCAGCGGCGTGCGCAGTTCATGGCTGGCGGCGGCGCCGAAAGCGCGCTCGCGTTCGACCAGCGCGTCCAGCCGCGCCATATGGCCGTTGAGCGCGCCGGCGACGACCGACAGCTCGCCATAATCCGCAACCGGCAGCCGCTCGCCGCGACGCTCCGGATCCAGCGCATGGATACGTTCGAGCAGGCGTTCCATCGGCGCCAGCGTGCGCCGGGCCAGATACCCCGAAGCCCACCAGGCCAGCAGCGCGGTGGCGGCGATCGCCGCCAGCAGCAGCGGCATCAACTGGCGCTCGCGCTGGGCGCGGGCGGCGCGGCGGCGCGCCCACTGCTGTGCGGCTTCGGCATCGCCGGGTCGCACTGACTGCTCCGCCAGGGATTGGCTTTCCACCCGCGATTCGGCGGTCCAGAACGCCGCACCGAGCAGCGCGGCGGCGACCAGCGCCAGGCCGATCAGCGCCACCGCCAATCGCCGGCGCAGCAGCGGCTCGGCAAAGCGCCGGGAACGCTTTTCGGCACACATCAACTGTCGTCGACGATGCGATAGCCGAACCCGTGCACGGTCTGCAGCAAGCGCCTGGCACGGCCGCGATCGATCGTCAGGCGCAGTGCATGCAGGTGAGTGCGCAGCGCGTCGGACACCGGCGGCTCGCCGCCCCACAGCGTGCGCCGCAACTCCGCGTGCGACACCACCCTGGGGCTGGCGCGCATCAGGGTTTGCAGCAGCCGGCGGCAGGCCGGGGTCAGCTCGACCGGCTCGCCGCCGCGGGTGATTTTCTGCACATCGATGTCGTAACGCAGGTCGCCGACCTGCAGCACCCGAGTCAACGGCGCCGCCTGTGCCAGGCGGTGCAGCGCAGTCAGCCGCGCTTCCAGCTCGGCCAGCGCGAACGGTTTGACCAGATAATCGTCGGCGCCGGCGGCGAAGCCCTCGAGCTTGTCGCGGGTGGTGTCGAGCGCGGTCAGCATCAGCACCGGCGTCGATGGACTCGATCGCCGGCGCAGCTGCCGGCACAGGCTGGCGCCGTCCAGGCCCGGCAGCATGCGGTCGAGCACCACCACGTCGAAATGCCGGCACTGCGCCCGCTCAAGCCCGCGTTGGCCGTGGTCGGCACACTCGACGCGGTGACCGCAGACCCGCAGGTATTCGGCGACGTTGGCCGCCAGATCCGCGTGATCTTCGACCAGCAGAATCTCCATGTGCAGATCCCAGTGACGCTAACGCGGTTCCGGCGGCGGCGTCTGCGACTTGAAGCGCAGGCTCCAGCGCGCCCAGACGATGCCCAGTTCGAACAACGCGTAAGTGGCCAACGCCAGAATCACCTGCGACAGCACGTCCGGCGGCGTGATCACCGCCGCCAGTGCGAAGCAGCCGACAATGACGTAATCGCGCCGCTTGGCCAGCTGCGCCGGCGTCACGAACCCCATCCAGCACAACAGCACGATCGCCACCGGGGTTTCGAACGCAAACCCGAAGGCCACGAACAGCTTGAGCACGAAATCCAGGTAGGCGTTGATGTCGGTCATCATCGACACTCCGGACGGCGTCACCGCCAGGAAGAACTCGAACATCCGCGGCAGCACCAGCAGGTAAGCGAAGGCCACGCCGAGGTAGAACAGCAGCGTGCTGGTGAACAGCAGCGGCGCCACCAGCTTGCGCTCATGGCGGTACAACCCCGGCGCGACGAACGCCCAGATCTGGTAGAGCACCCACGGCAACGCCACGAACAGCGACAGCACCGCGGCCAGTTTCAGCGGGGTGAAGAACGGGCTGGCCACCTGCGTTGCGATCATCGTGCCGCCCTTGGGCAGCAGCCGCAGCAGCGGTTCGGCGAGGAACTGGTAGAGCTGCCGCGCCAGCAGCGCCAGCGGCAGCAGCACCAGCAGGAAGCCGATCGCCGCGCGCAGCAGCCTGGCGCGCAGCTCGACCAGGTGCGCAAGCAGCGGCTGTTCGCGATCCTCGCCCGGCTTAGTGTCCGGCACGGTCTTGCCCGGACTCCGCCTCGCCGCTGGCGGCCGGCGTATCGGCCGGCGGCTGATCCGGCTTCACCGCAGCGGCCGCCTCCTGCGCCGCCGCACGGGTGGAGTCGGCGCCCTCGCGCAGAATGCGGTGGGCATCGGTGAACTGTTTCTTGAGTTCGGCGGCCTGCGTCTCGCGCTCGAGTTCGGCGGTCAGATTGTTCAGGTAAACGCGCGCTTTCCCGCTCCAGCGGCCGACCGTGCGCACGATGCCGTGCAGCTTCTCCGGGCCGAGCACCACCAGCGCCACCATCAGCACCACCAGCAACTCCGAGAAGCTTATGTCGAACATCTAGGGCCTGGCTTGGATCATTGCCGTGCGGGTCCGGCAACGCCGCAGAGTACGGCACCGGCCGCGGACCGGGGACCACAAGCCCGCTGCGCACGGCCCACTCCCGCGCATTGCCGCCGCGCTGACGCTATCACCATCGCCACTCCTGCCACGCCGCACAACCGCGCCCCCGACGCAGCGACCAACGTAAAAACCTAATGTAGAGCCGACGCTAAACCTTCTGCTGCGGTTTTTCGGCTTCCGGCACCACGGTGGCCTGGCCTTCGATCGCCGGCTTTTCGCCGGCAGCCTTGGCCTCCTGTTCGCCTTCGTGCATGGCTTTCTTGAAATTGCGCACCGCCGCACCCAGGTCCGAACCGGCATTGACCAGCTTCTTGGTGCCGAATACGGCGAGCACGATCAACAGCAGGATCAGCCAGTGCCAGATGCTCCAGGTACCCATGAATCTCCTTCCTGCCGCCCGACGGGCGGCGCTTGATGGCCGTTCATTTACGGCCGGTGAGATCGCGCGCGGCTTTTTCGGCCAGCCCCGAGCGGCCTTCCCGCTGCGCCAACTCGGCAGCCACCGCCTGCACCTCGAGTCCGCGTGCGGACAGCAAAAGCAGGCTATGAAACCACAGATCGGCCATTTCCCGCACCAGCGCGTCATCGTCGGCGTTTTTGCCGGCGATCAACACCTCGACGGCTTCTTCGCCGAGTTTCTGCAAAATCCGATCGAGGCCACCCCTATAGAGTGCGGCGACATAGGATTGGTTCGGATCGCCCCCGAGCCGGTTTTCGATGCGCCGCTGCAGCCGCACCAGCACTGCCAGCGACTCCTGCTCGCGGCTCACCGCCGCACCTCCACGCCGCGCTCCGCCAGAAACGCCTTGGCCTGGCCGACGGTATAGGTGCAATGATGAAAAATACTGGCCGCCAGTACCGCATCGGCGCCACCCTGCGTCAAGCCCTCATAAAGGTGTTCGAGGCTGCCGACGCCGCCGGAGGCGATGACCGGCACCGGCACCTCGCTGCAGATTGCACTTAGCAGCTCGACGTCGTAGCCGGCCTTGGTGCCGTCGCGATCCATGCTGGTCACCAGCAGCTCGCCGGCGCCCTTGGCCGCCATCGTCGCGGCCCATTCGACGGCGTCGATGCCGGTCGCCTTGCGGCCGCCGTGGGTATACACCTCCCAGTGCGGCGACTCCGGTACGCCTTTCTTGCGCGGCCTGGCGCGCCTGGCGTCGATCGCCACCACGATGCACTGCACGCCGTAGCGCTCGCCGGCCTCGGTGACGAAATCCGGATCCAACACTGCGGCGGTGTTGATCGACACCTTGTCGGCGCCGGCCGACAGCAACGCGCGTACGTCGGCACAAGAACGCACGCCGCCGCCGACCGTCAGCGGGATGTAGATCGCGGTGGCCACCGCCTCGACCACCTTGAACAGCGTCGGCCGATCCTCGGCGCTGGCGGTGATGTCCAGAAATACCAGCTCGTCTGCGCCCTGGGCGTCGTAGCGCCGCGCCACCTCCACCGGATCCCCGGCGTCGGTCAGAGCTTCGAAGCGCACGCCTTTGACCACGCGGCCGGCGTCGATGTCGAGGCAGGGGATGATGCGTTTGGCGAGCATGGGCTGTTGACGGTCGGCGATCGGAAGCGGGCGGTCGGGGTTTGGCGGCAGCGCGGCGGGAGCAAAGGCACGGACGCGGCTCGCTGCCACTTCCGACAGGCGCACATGCCGCCGGTTATGCCACCGCCTTCAGGCATTCGCCGAACTTCAATTTGCCTTCGTACAGCGCACGGCCGATCACACAGCCGATCACGCCGTCGGCCTCCAGCTGCCGCAGCGTGGACAGATCTTCCACCCGCGAAACGCCGCCGGAGGCGATCACCGGCGTGTTGACGCTGCGCGCCAGTTCGCGGGTGGCCTCGGCGTTGAAGCCCGCCATCATGCCGTCGCGGCCGATGTCGGTGTGGATGATCGCCTCGACGCCGTCGCGCTCGCAGTGCCGGGCCATCTCCAGCGCATCGTGCGCCGACAGCTTGGCCCAGCCGTCCACCGCCACCCGGCCATCGCGGGTGTCGATCGCCACCACGATCCGGCGCGGATATTCCAGGCACAGGTCGCGCAGGAAGTGCGGCGCGTTGATCGCCTTGGTGCCGATGATCACGAAACTGACGCCGGCGTCGAGGAAACGCTGCACGGTTTCCTCGTCGCGCACGCCGCCGCCGGCCTGCACCGGCACCTCGCCGACGGCGGCGGCGATCGCCTCGATCACCTTCAGGTTGACCGGGCTGCCGCGGACCGCCCCGTCCAGATCGACCAGATGCAGGCGCTGTGCGCCTTCATCGACCCAGCGCTTGGCGGTGGCGACCGGATCCTTGGAAAACACGGTGACGTCGTCCATGCGGCCCTGGCGCAGACGCACACAGACGCCGTTCTTCAGATCAATGGCGGGGATCAGCAGCATTTGAACCGGTGCGGTCGGCTTGGGACGGGCGACTGGATTTATCGGCTTTCGATGCCGGATTTTGTGTCAACGGATTGTCTACCCTGTGCAATCTGCCGGAAAGCGGCGGCGCTGGCAAGCCCGCACTCAGGGTTGCCAGGCGACAAAGTTGGCCAACAGCTGCAGCCCTGCCGCCTGGCTTTTTTCCGGGTGGAATTGCACGCCGACGACGTTGTCGCGGCCGATTACGGCGGCGAAACGGCGGCCGTATTCGGCCTCGCCGAGCGTGTGGCGCGGCAGCCGCGGCGCCGCGTAGTAGCTGTGCACAAAGTAAAACCAGCTGCCGTCGGCCACCGCTTCCCACAGCGGATGCGGCTGCGTCTGCACCACCCGATTCCAGCCCACGTGCGGCACCTTCAGCCGCGGCGGCGGCGCGGCGGGCGGCGGATCGGGGAAACGCACCACGCTGCCGGGCAGCAGACCCAGGGCGTCGACACCTTCGTTCTCCTGGCTGCGTTCGAACAGCACCTGCATCCCCAGACAGACGCCGAGCAGCGGCACCTTGCGCGCGGCCTCGACCACGAACTGCGCCAGCTCCAGCCGCCTGAGCTCGTTCATGCAGGCGCGGACACCGCCGACGCCGGGCAGCACCAGGCGGTTGCACTTGGCCAGCTTGACCGGATCCGGGCTGACTTCCACGCGCAGGTTGCCGGCCACCCGCTCCAGCGCCTTGGCCAGCGAGTGCAGGTTGCCCATGCCGTAATCGATCACGCCGATGGACGACATCGCAGCGCCTCGGTGCGAGCGCGGTTACAGAACGCCCTTGGTCGACGGCGTGGTGCCGCCGGCGCGGGAGTCGTGCGCAACCGCCTGCCGCAGTGCGCGACCGAAAGCCTTGAACACGGTCTCGGCGATGTGATGCGCGTTGCGGCCGCGCAGGTTGTCGATGTGCACGGTCAGCTTGGCGTGGTTGACCAGACCCTGGAAGAACTCGCGCAACAGATCGACGTCGAACTCGCCGATGTATGCGCGCGGGAATTCAACGAACCATTTCAGTCCGGGCCGCCCGGAGCAGTCGATCACCACGCGCGACAGCGCTTCGTCCAGCGGCACGTAGGCGTGGCCGTAGCGGTTGATGCCGGCCTTGTCGCCGAGCGCGTGCTGCAGCGCCTGGCCGAAGCTGATACCGACGTCCTCGACGGTATGGTGGGCGTCGACGTGCAGGTCGCCGCGCGCCTGGATCGTCAAATCGAACAGGCCGTGCCGCGCCACCTGCTCGAGCATGTGATCGAGAAACGGCAGCCCGGTGGCAAGCTGTGCGCGACCGCTGCCGTCGAGATCGAGCTCGAGGCGGATCTGCGTCTCGCGGGTTTCGCGGGCGACGACGGCGGTACGGGCCACGCTGGATCGGCTGTCGATGGAATATCCGGGGCGCGCAGGATAACGCGTAATGCCCAGGGCCTGTTATTGCAGCGGCCATCAAATGTTTGAGCGCCGTGCGGGCCTTGCCGCCGGCACGGCGTATGAATCGCACGGCGCAATGGCCGTTTCAATAGCACAGGGCACGGTTTTCGCTGACGCTAAGCCTTCACCCGCCGGCGCTTTGGCGGTGCCGCCGGCAGCAAGCCGAAGGCCCGGCGCTCCGGCAGGTACTCGCGGCCGGGGATGTCGCCGGCCGGCGCGCCGGCGAACACCGCCAGCGCGTCGCCGCGCACCGGCTGCAGCAAGCGATAGTACTGGTGCCCGGTCGGATCCTGAGCGAAATCCTCGATCCGCTCGACGTCGATCACCGACACCTTGTCCGGCAGCGCGCGGGCGTTGCGCGGACCGCCGGCGCCGAGCCGGTCCGGATTGCCCTTGGTCAGCTCGGAGGTCACCAGCGCCAGGTCGCCGGGGTTGACGTATACGCTCACGCGCCGCGCCAGATCCGGCAGCAGCGCCAGCTTGTGATCGCATTCGAAAGCATCGTCGTCCTCGTCGGCGCCGAACAGCAGGATCTGATCGAACAGCCGCCGCAGTGACGGCGTCTGCGTTCGGATCGCCTGCAGCGCCCAGCGCAGCGCGTAAACACCCATGCTGTGGGCAAGGACGTGCAGGCCGCCGCTGCAGTAATCGGCGGGCGACGTCGCCCGCAGGAAGTCCGCCAGCTTCAGCAAGCCGCGACCCAGCGCCACGCCGGAAGCGCGGGCGTCGTCGCGGTCGGAAGCGTAAGCCTTGAACGGCAGCAGGCTGCCGTCCGAAGGCCAGGAAAACACGCACCAGACCATCGGCCGGCCGGCGTAGAAGGCTTGCAGCTCAGCGGTGCGACGCAATGCGTCGGCGAAGGTGACATCGAAACCATGAATGTAGATCACGCAGTCGCAGCCGCGCTCGACCAGCTCCCGGCGCGTCTGCTCGAACACTTCGCGGCTACCCAGCACCTGCGCGGACAGATCGCCGACCGCCGCCCGTTGCGGCTCAACCGCCAGCTTCTCGGCAGCGACGTACAGCGCGTAATCGCGGGTCTGTCCGGCGGCGAAATCGGCCCAGCCGAAGCGCAGATCGGTCAGCCCCTGACGCGAAAAACGGGTGCCGAAACCGCTCGGCCGCTGCGGATCGTCCGGATCGCGATTGGTGCCGAAGTAAATGCGCATGCCTCAACCCTCCGCGCCACCACCGGCGCGCTAGGCCAGCAGCCCGCCGACGATGGCCCCGAGCAACAGAAAACCGACGTGGGTCAGGACCATGGCGCCGACGCCGGCGCCGGCGATGAAGCCGATCACCATCAGCCCGGTCAGCGCCGCACCGAAAACGAAGAATGCCAGCGCCAACAGCAGCGCCGGCAGCAGCGCCGCCAGAATCGCGTTGCCGACCCCGCCGGCGGCGCGCCCGCCGACGACGCCGGCGATCAGGGCGCCGAGCCCCGGCAGCCAAAACAACAGCACCGAGATCAACAGCATCCACAGAAAGCCGGCCGCAACGCTGCCGTCAGAACCGCTGCCGCTCACCGCCTGCTCCCGTCATCGCCGCGCGCGGTACGCCATTGCCAGTGTGCCGCGGACGACTTATGCGCCGCAATGGGCTAGCATGGAACCACCTTCGGTCGAGAACGTTTTATGCAGATCGCACCCCGCTGCGTCGCCTATTTCCGCTACCGGCTTACCGACGAATCCGGACACGAGCTTGACGCCTCCGCCGACGGCGAACCGCTGGCCTATCTGCACGGCGGCGGCAACATCGTGCCGGGGCTGGAGCGGGCCATGGAAGGCCGCGAACCCGGCGACAGCTTCGAGGTCGACATCGCCGCCGAAGACGGTTATGGACCGCACATTCCGAACCTGGTGCAGCAGGTGCCGCGCGGTCAGTTCCCGGAAATGGAGCTGGCGCCGGGCATGCGCTTTTCCGCCGAATCCAGCCGCGGCCCGCTGACCGTGGTGATCACGGCCGTCGCCGGCGACACCGTCACCGTCGACGGCAATCACCCGCTGGCGGGTCAGCGCCTGCACTTCACCGTCGAAGTCACCGACGTGCGCGAAGCCACAACCGAGGAGGTGTTGCATGGTCATGTTCACGACGGCGAACACGCGCACTGAGCCGCGGCGCGCGTTGCTGGCCGCCGCCGCTGCCGCGGCCTTGGTCCTGACGCCGCTGCAGGCCACGGCGGCGGGCACCACGCCGGCCGACGCACTGGCGGCGGCGGCCATGTCGCCGGCGCGACCGGCGAGCGAAACGGCGCGCGACCGCTATCGCCACCCGGTGGAAACGCTGCGCTTTTTCGGCGTCAAACCGACCGATACCGTGGTCGAGATCTGGCCGGCACCGGGCTACTACGCCGAAATCCTGGCCCCGTATCTGAAAGATCACGGCCACTACATCGCTGCCGGTTTCGTCACCGGGCTGTTTGTCTCGCCATCGAGAAACCGGGCGATGCGGGCCTTCGCCGCGCGCTTCGCCGATCAAAGCCGCTACGGCCGCATCGAGATCACCGAACTGGGGCCTGCCGGCCACTGGCAGCCTGCCGCAGCGGGCAGCGCCGACCTGGTGCTGAGCTTCCGCAACGTCCACAACTGGATCGCCGCCGACGATCAGCAGAAGATGTTCGACGCCTTTTACGGTGCGCTCAAACCCGGCGGCGTGCTGGGCCTGGTCGAGCACCGTGGCTGGCCGGGCGAGACCGTCGCGGAGATGGCCGAGTCCGGCTACGTGCCGGTGGATTATGTCAAGCAACTCGCGGCCAAGGCCGGCTTCCGCTTCGTCGCCGAGGCCGAAATCAACGCCAACCCGAAAGACGGCCATCACTATCCGAAAGGCGTCTGGACGCTGCCGCCGACGCTGGCGCTGGGCGACCAGGACCGAGCCAAGTACCTGGCGATCGGCGAGTCCGACCGGATGACGTTGAAGTTCGTAAAACCGCGCTGATCGCCGGGGTGAGGCGCCGTTGCGAACCCGCGCAGCGAGCGCGGCAACGTCGACGCGACGGCGCCGCGGTGGGTTTCGCGATCGCCGCCACGCCGGCGGTCACAGCCGCTGGTCAGCGGGCGGCGGACGCGGGCGTCGACACCGGCGCCAGGTTCTGGTGCAGAAAACTCAGTAACCCGTCGTAGAACGCCACGCGATGCTCCAGCCCGTAGAAGCCGTGCGCTTCCTGCGGCACCGCATCCCAAATCACCGGCACGCCCGCCTGGCGCAGCGCCGTGGCCATCGCCTTGGCCTGCGCGAACGGCGCACGCTGATCCTCCTCGCCGTGGACCAGCAGCAACGGCACGTGGATCTGACCGACGTGGGCGATCGGCGACTGTTCGTAGAGCGCGGCGGCGTCCTTGCCGACGTCGTCATGCACATAAGTCGGGCCCTGCTGCCACTGCCGGATGTCGCTTTCGGTCAACAGCGTACGCAGGTCGTAGACGCCGGCATAACCCACCGCGCAGCGGAACAGCTTCGGATAGCGGATCACGCTCATCAGCGCGGCGTAACCGCCGTAGCTGGCGCCGTAGATGCAGATGCGATCGGGATCGGCGCCACCCTGAGCCACCGCCCAGCGGGTACCAGCAACGATGTCGTCGATCATCACCGTGCCCCAGCCGTAGCGGCCGGCGTCGATGAAATCCTCGCCATAGCCGCCGGAGCCGCGGAAGTTGACCTGCAGCACGGCATAGCCGTGCGTGGCCAACAGCGCCGCATCGTCGTTCCAGAACCAGGTATCCTGAATCCAAAATGGGCCGCCGTGAGGCATCACCACCAGCGGCGGCTTTTTCCCGGCGTCGACCGGGAGCGTGAGAAACCCGTGGATGGTGGCTTTATCGTTCGTGGAAAATTCGATCGGCCGCCGGGTCGGCATCGCCTCTGGGTGCAGCCAGGGCCGCGCCTCGATCAGCAGCCGTAGGCTGTTGCGATCGCGGTCGTAGAGGAACCAGCGCCCCGGATCGCGGTCGCTTTCGACCTTGAAAATCACGCGCCGGCCGTCGCTGCTGTGCGACACCGGAACCGCAAGTTCATCGGGAAAGCGCTGTGCGATCGCGGCGTAGAGCAGGCGGTCGGGATCGTCGTTTTGCAGCATCTGGATGCGCACGCCGCCCGGCAGAAACAGCGCCGCCAGCGGACTGGCCCCGGAGAAATCCATCAGCACCCGGTCCAGATCGGCCTGCGGGTCGCAAGCCAGCGTCTGCACTTTGCCGTCGATCAGAGACTGTTGTTCCAGGCAGCGCCGACCGCCCTGCTCCGGCACACTCAGGTCCACTGCGTTGGCGCGGCGGTCCAGCGCCAGCGGCAACACCCCCGTGCTCTTCCCGTTCGGCAGATCCAGGGGAACCCAGCGGCCGTCGCGATAACGAAAACTGACCCGTTGCACCTGATTGTCGACGCCGCTGGCGTAACGCGGCTGGCCCGCGTCGTCGGTCAGGAAGGTCACCGGCCCCGGGATCGGGGCGCTGGCGACGCCATTGCGGCTGCCATTGTAGGTATTCAGGCGCAGCAGTTCGCTGACGGCGTTGACGTCGTAATCCAGCTCCGTGCCGTCGGCGGTTGGGACTTCGCGGTATGGGCTGCCGGCGATCAGCACGTGCTGCGGATCTTGAGGCAGCGGCGCGACCAGCGTGGCGAAGCCCTTGTACCGGCTGTGCTGCTGGATCAGGGTGCCGGTCTGGGTGGCGCCGCGCCAGCCGACCAGGTAGACCGGCAAGCCGCCGTCGGCGTCCAGCGCCCACAGCTCGCCGGTCGGCAGCGGCGCCAGCAGCGGCCCGTCGTCCTCGGCGCTGGCCAACACCAGGCGCCTGGATCCGGCCCACCAGAAGTCGGCGATCGCGTTGCCGCGGCCGAAGCTGCTGGTCGCCGTCACCTTGAGCGTACCTAAATCCAGCACCGCCACACCGCGGGTGTCGTCGCGGTAAACCCCCACCGCCATGCGCCGGCCGTCCGGCGAGATCTTCACCTCGGTAAACGCGGGCAAGCGGACAAAATCCTCGACCGATGGCGCCGCCGCCGCCGCGCCGGCACCCAGCAGCACCGCCGCCACCACCAGCAGCCGATGAGTTTTCACCGTAGTCTCCCCTGCGCCGCTACAGATACGGCGAGAATAGCCAGAAAATCCCGTCGCGCAAGCGTACCGGCAGACTGCGCCGCGCCAGCCGGATTGCGTCGAGCGGCTGTGCAGCGGCGCGCTCGCGATCGAACAGCGCCTCCAGGCGCCGGCACAGTTCGAGATCGAATACCTCGACGCCGATCTCGAAATTCAGCCGCAGACTGCGCGGGTCGAGATTGGCCGAGCCGATCAGCGCGTAGATGCCGTCGATCAGCAGCAGCTTGTGATGCGCAAACGGCACACCGCCGGCGTTCAGCCGCACGCCGTGCCCCAGCAGCTCGCCGACCGCGTGACGTCCGGCCCAGTCGACGAAACGCAGGTTGCTGCGCTGCGGCACCACGATTTCCACCGTCACGCCGCGCAGCGCCGCCGCCACCAGCGCCGCCACCAGTTCCCGCGGCGGCAGAAAATACGGGGTCATAATGCAGATTCGACGGTGTGCGGCGGCGATGGCGCCGAGCATGACCAGCACCAGCTTGTCGAGATCCTCGTCCGGGCCGTCGATGATCACCCGGCAGCGTGCATTGCCGGCCGCCGCCGGCGTCGGCGGCGGTTGCAGCGACTCACCGGCGGTGAATGCCCAGTCGCGCGCGAACGCGGCGGCGAGTTGTGCGACCACCGGCCCGCGCAGGCTGAAATGCAGATCGCGGGTGGTACGCCGCCGTCCAGCGGCCAGGTGGCGGTTGGCGATGTTCATGCCGCCGGCGAAGCCGATCTCGCCATCGACGATCAGCAGCTTGCGGTGATTGCGCAGATTCAGATACAGCGTCGGCGGCAACAGATGCGGCGGCAGGAAACGTTCCGCGGCGACGCCCGCCCGGCGCAGCCGCGACACCGCGTGCGGCAGGCTATACAGCTCGCCGAAGCCGTCGACCAGCACCCGCGTCTGCACCCCGCGCGCCGCCGCGCGCCCGAGTGCGTCGATGAAACGCCGGCAGTAGCCACCGGTGTCGAAAATGTAACTACCCAGCCAGACACGGGTCCGCGCCGCCTCGATCGCCTGCAGCATCGCCGGATACGCCTGTTCGCCGTTTTCCAGCGGCTCGACCCGGTTGCCGTCCAGCAGCGGCAGACCGGACACCGCACCGCCGATGCGCTGCAACTGCGTCAGCGGCTGCCCCGCATCGTGCGGTGGCAGCTCGCCGCGGCGCGGCGACAGGCCCTGCAGCCGCCGTCCGCGCGTCTCCACGCGATTGATGCCGAACATCGCGTACAGTGCCGCGCCCGCGAACGGCAGCAGCCAGCACACCCCGATCCAGCCCAGCGCCGAGCGCGGATCGCGCTTGCGCAGCAATGCGTGGCCGCTGGCCCACGCGGCCAGAAAGAAATAGGCGAAGCCGGTCGCCGCGTGCCAGAGCTGCGCGGCGTTGACCGTACTCACGCCGCGCGCGCCACTTCCACCGCCAGCGGCAGATGGTCGGACAGCAGCGCCGGCAGCGTCTGCGCCGACAGCGCCCGCAGATCCGGGCTCAGCAACACCTGATCCAGCGCCCGCCGCGGACGCCAGCTCGGAAACGTCGGCGGCGCCGGCGACAATGGGCGCAGGCCGGCGACGTGCAGCGCCGGGTGGCGTGCCAGCCGCTCGGCGCCGGCGTTCATATCGCCGACCAGCACCGCGCGGCGTCCGCGCGCGGCCGCCGCCAGATAGCCGAGCTGCCGCGCGCGCGAGTCGCGGCCGAGCGAGAGATGGGTCACCAGCATCGTCAGCCCGCCCAGCGCCTCGCTGTCGAGATCCACTTCCAGCGCGCCGCGGCCGGGGACGCGTCCGGGCAGGCTGTGCGCGACGACGTGAACCGGTGCCGTGCGCGACAGGTAGCCGAGACAGAAGCGAGCGAACGGCGCGAAGTCGCGAGTCACCGTCAGCCCGCAGTACTTGAAGCCGGCGTGTTCGGCCAGGAACTCGACCAGGTTAAGCTGCCCGGTGCGCAGCGAGCCGGCGTCGGCCTCCTGAATGGCGACGAAGTCGTAGCCGCGCATTACCGCGGCCATCCGCAGCAGGTTGGCGCGCCGGGTCCGCGCCGGCAACGCGTGCCGCCAGGCGCCGGTGACGTAATGACCGTAATGCTCGGTGCGCAGCCCAAGCTGGATGTTGTAGGACAGCAGTCTGAACGGCTTGGCGGCTTTCATCCATCGAGTGTAAGGCCTGCCGCACACGCCGGTGTGTGCGGCCGTTCGCCGTCGGTCGTCCCGTCAGTCGTCTTTGTAGATTTTCACCGTCAGCCTGCCGTCGGCGCCGATCCAGCCGCGGTACATGCCCTGCGTGTTGAACGGCGTGACGATATCGCCTTTGGCATCCAGCGCGATCACGCCGCCGGTGTCCTCACCGCCCAGCTTCACCAGGCGGTCGTGGATCATGTAGTCGGCGGCCTTCTGCAGCGACCAGCCCTTCAACGCCATCAGGTCGGAGATCGACTTGGTCAGGTCCAGCCGCATGAAGTACTCGCCGGTGCCGGTGCCGGAAGCGCCGCAGGTGGCGTCGTCGGCATAGGTGCCGGCGCCGATGATCGGCGAATCGCCGACGCGGCCGTCGAGCTTGTTGGTCAGCCCGCCGGTCGAGGTGCCGGCGGCGATGTGACCTTCGCGGTCCAGCGCCACCGCGCCGACGGTGCCGAAGGCCCAGCCGCGTCCCGAAACCAGGCGCTCGGGCGTGCCGGCGGAGCCGGCTGCCAGTTTCTTGAGCCCGTCGATGTGCGCCTGCCAGCGCCGCTGCGTGTAGAACCAGGCCGAAGGCGTGAACTTGAAGCCGTGCGCCCAGGCGAAGGTCTCCGCGCCCTGGCCGACCAGCATCACGTGCGCAGACTGCGTCATCACTGCGTAGGCGAGCCGGATCGGATGGGCCACATGCTGCACCGCGCCCACCGCGCCGGCGTTGAGCGTGGCGCCGTCCATGATCGCAGCGTCGAGCTGGTTGAGCCCGCCGCGCGTGAACACCGCACCGCGACCGGCGTTGAACAGCGGCGAGAGCTCCATCACCTCGATCGCCGCCTGCACCGCGTCGACGGCGCGCCCGCCTTGCCGCAGCACCGCGTAGCCGGTCTGCAGCGCTTCGGCCAGTTCTGCCCGATAGGCCCTGTCTTCGGCCGGGGTCATGTCGGCCTTGGTGATGGTGCCGGCGCCGCCGTGAATCACGATGGCGATCGGGGAAACCCCGCGGGCGTTCGCGCTGAAGACGAAACCGGACCCGGCGAGGATTGCGGCGGCGACAAGCGTCAGGGCGGTGCGCACGGGTCGTACTCCGTTCGTCGAATCTTCCGCACTATATGCGGCTCGACTTCGCCGCGTCGAACCGACCCGCAACTAAATTTACTGCACCCGGATCGATCCGGGCTATTGATGCGGCCGCACCGGGTATGCTCACCATCGCCTGGTTGCCGTCGGCACCACGGGTAAATACTGTTTGCACGCCGCATCGATAGGCTGTCACCATGCCGGCCGACGTGTACGCAGATCCGGTTGGCCACCGCGCCCGGTGGCGGCGTGGCCGACACGGCGTGGCCGGCGGCGTCGCCGGCCGCGCGCCTGCCGCCGATGCACGGCGCCTCCACGCGCGGCGACCGTGATCGGCGTCCGCGGACAGTGGGCGGATGCGCGCGAGCGCGGCGCGGCGCTGTGGGCCTGTGCGTATTTTTTCAGCCTGCTCGCCAGTTACTACGTGCTGCGGCCGCTGCGCGATCAACTGGGTATCGCCGGCGGCGTGGCCGCCCTGCCGTGGCTGTTCACCGCCACCTTCGTGACGTTGCTGGCGGCGCAGCCGCTGTACGGCGCGCTGGTGGCGCGGCTTTCACGCACGCGCTTCATTTCCATCGTCTATCGTTTCTTCGCCGTCAACCTGGTGCTGTTCTGGCTGGCGCTGAGGTTCGGCGCCGCGCCGGTGGCGACGGCGCGGGTGTTTTTCGTCTGGGTCAGCGTGTTCAACCTGTTCGCCGTCACGGTGTTCTGGTCGCTGCTGGCCGACGTGTTCAGCAGCGACCAGGGCAAGCGCCTGTTCGGCTTCATCGGTGCCGGCGGCACTGTTGGCGCGCTGCTGGGTCCGGCGATCACCCTGGGCCTGTCGGCGCCGCTTGGCCCGGTCAATCTGTTGCTCGTCGCCGCGCTGCTGCTCGAGCTGGCGATATTCTGCGTCCGCCGTCTCGAACGCGCTGCCGCACCGCGGCGGCGGCATCCCGCCGCGGAGCCGGCAGGCATCGGCGGCGGCGCTTTCGGCGCACTGCCGGAGCTGATCCGCTCGCCGTATCTGCTCGGCGTCGCCGGTTGGGTCAGTCTGCTGTCGTTCGGCGCCACCATGCTGTATCTGGAGCAGGCGCATCTGGTGGCCAAAGCCATCCACGGCGCCGGAGCCCAGACGCGCGTGTTCGCCGGCATGGACCTGGCGGTCAACCTGTTGACGCTGGCGACGCAGGTCTTCGCCACCGGCCCGCTGCTCAGGCGTTGCGGCACCGGCGTGGCCGCCGGCGCGTTGCCGGCGATCTACGTCGCCGGGTTCGCCGCGCTGGCGTTGGCACCGAGGCTCGCCGTCGTGGTCGTATTCCAGGTGGTGCAGCGTTGGATGAACTTCGCCATCGCCAACCCGGCGCGGCAGGTGTTTTACACCGTGGTCGGGCGAGAGGAAAAATACAAGGCCAAGAACCTGATCGACACCGTGGTCTATCGGGGTTCGGACGCGCTGTATGGCTGGGTGTTCGACAGCTTGCAGACGCTGGGGTTGAAGCTCGGCGCGATCGCGCTATGCACGCTGCCGGTGGCGGCTGGCTGGCTGGCGTTGTCGGTGCGGCTGGGGCGCGCGCAGGAACGCCGCGTCGCCGGACCGGACGCGGCGACGCGATAGGAGGAGCGAGGATGACGCGCATGACCCGCAGGGAATTCGTGACGCTGGCCGCCGGCGCGTTGATGCTGGGCCCAGGCCGTGCGCAAGCCGACGCCGGCGCGCCGATCACCCGCGCCATTCCCGGCACCGGCGAGCGCCTGCCGGCCGTCGGCCTCGGCACCGCGCATGTTTTCGACACCGACGCGGCGTCCACCCGGCGCGCGGCGACGCAGGTGGTGCGCACGCTGATCGAAGGCGGCGGCCGCCTGATCGACACGGCGTCGGCTTACGGCGATGCCGAGCGCGTGCTCGGCGACGTGATCGCGCCGGCCAACCTGTACGGCCGCACCTTCATCGCCACCAAGCTGGAGACGTCGAGCGCGGCCGAACTCAAGCGCTCGCTGGCGCGGCTGCGCACGCACCGGCTCGATCTGCTGCAGCTACACAACGTGCGCGACACGCGGCAGTCGCTGGCGCCATTTCGAACGTGGAAGGCACAGGGATTGTGCCGTTACGTCGGCATCACCTCGACCTACCATGGCGATTTCCCCGCCCTCGCGGCGGTGCTCGGGCGCGAGCGGCCGGATTTCGTGCAAGTCGATTATTCTCTGGACGATCGCCGGGCCGCGCAGCACATCCTGCCGCTGGCGGCCGAAGTCAAGGCCGGCGTGCTGACCGCGCTGCCGTTCGGCCGCGGCCGGCTGTTCCGCGCCGTGCGCGGCCGGGCTGTTCCGGACTGGGTGGGCGGGTTCGCAGGCAGCTGGGCGCAGTTCTTCCTCAAATATCTGCTGAGCGACGAACGCGTGACGGCGGTGATCCCCGGCACCTCCAGCCCGGCACACATGGCGGACAATCTCGCCGCCATGCACGGCCGCCTTCCCGACCCGGAACAGCGCCAGCGGATGGAAGCGTTCGTCGACAGTCTCTGAAACGGCGCGGCCGCTGCAGTGGGAGACAAACGTCAACCGCAGGCGCGGCCCGGCGGCCGCTGCGCCATCCGACCGAACGTGCCCGCTAGCGTGTACGCTGCGCAGATGCGGATGCCGTTATGGCGATTCACGGTGATGTGCGTGCTCGCGCTTGCGGCCGGCGGCGCCGGCTACTGGCTGGGCACGCGCGACGCCGCCCCGGAGGTCGCCGCGCCGGCGGCCGCGACGCCGGTTCCGGGCTCGGTCCGCGTCATCTACAGCCTCGACCGCAAGCGCAACGATCGGGAGATCATCGCCCTGATCGATGCGGCCCGATCGCATATTTATTTCGCCATGTACGAATTCACGCTGCGCGATGTCGCCGATGCACTGGTCGCCGCCAGGCGCCGCGGCGTCGAGGTCCGCGGGCTGGTGGACGCGGGCGAGAGTGCGAAACCGTACGCTGCGCCCGTCATCGCCGAGCTCCGGGACGCCGGCATCCCGATCGAGACCCAGCGTCACGCCGACGGCAACGGCATCATGCACATCAAAGCCATCGTCACCGAGTCGGCCTACGCCCTCGGCAGCTACAACTGGACCGCGTCGGCGACCGCCGAAAACGACGAGCTGCTGGAGATCGGCACCGATCCAGCGCTGGTCAACACCTACGCGGCTCTGCTGCTGCGCCTGCTCGCCGTCTATCAGGGCAACACGCCGGCGCCGTCCGCCGCACCGGCAACCTCCGCAACTTACGACTATACCGAAGCATCCGGCCACGTCGGCGAATACGCCGCCGTGCGCGGCACGCTCGTGCGGGCGCACGTCTCCGGCAGCGGCACCGTATTCCTCGACTTCTGCTCCAGCTATCGGTCCTGCCCGTTCGCCGGTGTGATCTTCGCCGACGACGCCGCGGCGTTTGGCGACCTGTCGCGCTATGCCGGCCGGTCGATCACCCTCACCGGCACCATCTCCTCCTACCGCGGCCGCGCCGAAATCAAGCTCTCCGACCCGGCTCAGATCAGCGCTACCGTCCGCTAGCGCGGCGACAACGCTCAGGCGCGACCGCTGCCGCACCGGATCGACTATTCACTTCATTCCGGCGCGCACTGCCGCGCGTGTGACATCGCCGGTCAGTCGTAGGCTGGCATCTGCCGCTGCCTCCAGCCGGGCCCCGGTATCTCAGCAGGTTCGCTCTACCCGGCTTTTTGACCCAATTTCACCCGTCAATCACCAGCAGCCGACTCGAACTCGAAAAACTCCGTCAGGAGCGGCTCCTCCGCGTAAAGTGCAGGCCACCGCCTCACCGTCCTCCGCTGCAGCGGCATGGCGTCGCACCCAGCATCGCCAAACCGATCCACCTCCGAGTTGCGGGCGCTCCGGCCGCGCGCGGACGCAGCGCAGCGATCAATCTTCCGGCTCGTAGCCCAGATTCGGACCCAGCCACTTCTCGGCGGTTTTCAGATCCCAGCCTTTGCGCCTGGCGTAGTCGGCCACCTGGTCGCGG
>JAGWMX010000087.1 GCA_028871525.1 Gammaproteobacteria bacterium | reverse complement strand
TCAAGGCGATCATCGTCACCGGCGCCGGCGATAACTTCTGCTCCGGCGGAGATGTCCACGAGATCATCGGCCCGCTGATCGATCGGGACATGGCCGGGTTGCTCGAGTTCACGCGCATGACCGGGGATCTGGTCAAGGCGATGCGGCATTGCCCGCAGCCGATCGTCGCCGCGGTCGACGGCGTCTGCGCCGGCGCCGGCGCGATCATATCGATGGCCGCCGACCTGCGGCTGGCGACGCCGGAGGCCAGGACGGCGTTCCTGTTCAACCGTGTTGGCCTGGCCGGCTGCGACATGGGCGCGTGCGCGATCCTGCCGCGAATCATCGGCCACGGGCGTGCGTCCGAACTGCTGTTTTCCGGGCGAACCATGACGGCCGAGGAGGGCGAGCACTGGGGTTATTTCAACGGCATCGTCGCGCGCGGCGAGCTGGCGAACGAGGCGCGGCGGTGGGCGGCACGACTTGCCGCCGGCCCGGTTTTCGCCAACGCCATGACCAAGAACCAGCTCAATATGGAATGGGACATGAGTCTGGACGCGGCGATCGAGGCCGAGGCGCAGGCTCAGGCGATCTGCATGCGCACCAAGGATTTCGAACGCGCCTACAACGCTTTCGTGGCCAAGGAAAAGCCTGTGTTCGAGGGCAACTGAAGTGGCCGACCGCAGCTTTCTCGACTGGCCGTTCTTCGAACCGCACCATCGCCAACTCGCCGATGATCTGGAACGCTGGTCGGCGGCGCACCTGGCTCGGTTCGCGGGACGGCACGGCGATGATGTTGACGCCGCCTGCCGGGCGATCCTGCAGGCGCTCGGCGACGGCGGCTGGCTGCGTTACGCGGTGCCTGCCGCCTATGGCGGCCGCTTCGAGGTGCTCGACGTGCGCTGCCTGTGCCTGATCCGCGAGACGCTCGCCCGCCATTGCGGGCTCGCCGATTTCGTCTTCGCCATGCAGGGCCTCGGCAGCGGCGCGATCGGCCTGTTCGGCGCACAGGACTTGAAGCGGAAATATCTGCCCGGTGTCGCCGCCGGCCGGCTTACGGCGGCGTTCGCGCTGACCGAACCCGACTCGGGTTCGGACGTCGCCGCGACGGCGTCGTCGGCCGTCGAGGATGGTGACCACTACGTCGTCAACGGCACCAAGACGTTCATCTCCAACGGCGGCATCGCCGATTTCTACACCACGTTCCTGCGCACCGGCCAGGCCCCCGGCGCCGGCGGGCTCAGCGCGATCGTCGTCGACGCCGGCACGCCCGGCCTGGAGATCGCCGAGCGCATCGCGGTGATGGCGCCACACCCGTTGGCGACGCTGCGTTTCAACGACATGCGCATCGCCAAAAGCCAGCTTGTCGGCGTGCCGGGCGCCGGGTTTAAGCAGGCGATGGCGACGCTCGACGTCTTCCGCGCGACCGTCGGTGCGGCCGCGCTCGGTTTCGCGCGGCGCGCGCTCGACGCGGCGATTGAACGCGCGCGAACGCGCAGGATGTTCGGCGCGACGCTGGCCGAGCAGCCGCTCGCGCAGGCGCAGCTCGCCGAAATGGCGCTCGATATCGATGCCTCGGCGCTGCTCGTTTACCGCGCGGCGTGGACCCAGGACGTGCGCAGGACGCGCGTCACCCGCGAGGCGGCGATGGCCAAGTTGTTCGCCACCGATCGCGCGCAGACCGTCATCGACAAGGCGGTGCAGTTGTTTGGCGGGCTGGGCGTCGTCAGCGGCGTCACGGTCGAGGAACTCTATCGCGAAATTCGCGCCCTGCGTATTTACGAAGGTGCCTCCGAAGTTCAAAAATTGGTGATTGCCAGACGACTGCTGGCGCCGACCGGGGACAAGACGACGTGAGTGCTTATCAGCGTGAAGTGCTGGTGCGTTTCGCCCACTGCGATCCGGCCGGCATCGTGTTCTATCCGCGCTATTTCGAGATGATCAACGGCGTGGTCGAGGACTGGTTCGAAGACGCGCTCGGCACCAGTTTTTCGGGGCTGCTATACCACCGCGGCCTGGGGACGCCGACGGTGCACTTCGAAGTCGATTTCACCGCGCGCAGCATGATGGGCGACCGGCTGACGTTTTTTCTGACGGTCGAACGCCTGGGTCGGAGTTCGTTTTCGCTCGACATCCGCGTCACCGGCCACGGTCAGGAGCGTGTGCGCGTCAAGCAGACGCTGCTGTTTACCGATGCCAAGGCGATGCGGGCGCAGCCGATTCCGGACGACCTGCGTGCGCGCATGGAGCATTACCGGGCGGCGGGTTGACCGGCTCTGCCGGCGCGGCCCGTGCCGGTGGCAAGAACCGACGCCGCGCGGACGACGGCCCAGGTGACGGCGCAGTGCTTTACGATTTAATATAGGTTTTACAATTAAAATAGTCACTTGGTGGCGCATGCGAAGGCGCCGTTCAAGGCACATCGGCATAAACAAAATGACCAGAAACGTATTGCAACCCGACGGCTGGCCCAGACCTGCGGGCTATTCCTATGGAATCGCCGCCCGCGGACAGACCGTCTTTCTCGCCGGTCTGGTCGGTTGGGATGCCGACGGCGTGTTCCCCGCCGGCTTTGCGGCGCAGTTTCGTCAGACGCTCGCTAACATCGTGACGGTTCTTGCCGAAGCCGGCGCACGGCCTGAACACGTGGTGCGGATGACCTGGTACATCACCGACCGCGACGCCTATCTTGCGGCGCGCTCCGAAATCGGTGCGATCTATCGCGACATCATGGGCGGTACCTATCCGGCGATGGCGGTGGTGCAGGTCGCGGGTCTGGTCGAGGCCGAGGCGCTGATCGAGATCGAGGCGACCGCGGTGGTTCCGGTGGCGGCGGCCGTCCGGCAGCAGGCTGTCGGGCTCCGTCTGCGCGACTGAACGCAGGCGATGCGGCCCTGCCGCCGCGGGTCCGCACGACAGGAGGATGAGGCGATGCCGTTTTTCGGTTTTTTGAACGCCGATGCGACGATGATCGATCTTTGGCGCCGGCATCCGGCGCGATTGCTGGCGCTCGGCAAATATACCGAGTCGGTGATGCGCGGTCCCTCGTCGCTGTCGCCAGCCGAGCGCGAGCTGATCGCGGCCTATGTCTCCGGGCTCAACCAGTGCCGCTATTGCCATGGCGCGCATAAGGCTTTTGCCGTGGCGCACGGCGTCGATCCTGACCTGATCGAAATCATGCTAACCGATCTCGACGGTGCGCGGGTCGAGCCGAAGCTCAAGCCGCTGCTGCGCTACTGCCGCAAGCTGACCGAAGCCCCCGCGCGTTTGACCGCGGCGGATGTCGCGGCGGCGCGGCAGGCGGGTTGGCCGGAGGAGGCGATCGAGGACGCAGTGCACGTCGCCGCGATTTTCAATTTTTATAACCGCCTGATGGACGGTCACGGCATCGCCCCGCGCAGCGACGAGGCCAACCGCGCGCGCGCCGCGTTCATCAAGCAATACGGCTACGATTTCAGCGCCTATCCCGAAGCGGCGCGACCCTGACTCCCGCCGCCGGCTTCGACGCCGGCGAGCGCGGTATCGCGCAGCGATCGCAGTTGCGCCGCGAAAGCGGGAGTCGCCTTGGCGGCCTCGTAGGCCTGCATCAGCGATTCGAAGCTGCGGCCGCCGCGCTCACGGGTTTCGCTGTAACCCTTGATCAGTTTCTGACACAGCACGATTTCCAGCCCCAGGTCGTAATCGATCGGCGCGGCTTCGGTGATGCGGGCCAGCCAGGTCTCGATGGCGGCGTTTTCGCGCTTGAAACGCAGCGTCGAACGCCGGATGCGGCGCCCCTGGCCGAGCAGGTAGAGCGTCAGGAATCCACCCAGGCGGCTGGTCCTGATCTGCCGGCCCTTGCCGAACGGCCGGCGCAGAAGCGCTTTCAACGCCGGCGATCCGAGGATGAAACGCCCGATCGGTGCCGGCAGCGAATCGCAGACTTCCTCGATGCGCGGACGCATGAATTCGGTGAAATCGACCACCTGGCCGGGGGCGGCGCCGACTTCGCTGCGCACGCGTTCGAAGCGCGCACCCCGGGTTTTGAGGTCGGCGACCCGGAACGTGTCCTCGAAACTCATCCACAGCGCCAGATGCCGTGCGGTTTCGACGACCAGCGCATGCCGGCGCTGCGCGCCCGCTGCCGCGCGATCGACTGCGGCAATCGACCGCAGCCGATCGAGATAGAGCTCGCCGTAGGCCAGATCCTGAAAATCGATGACGCGGCGCAGGCCCTCGCGCGCCATGGCGTGCGCCGCGCCCGGCAATTCCGTTTCGATGCGCGCCAGCAGCGGTTGCACCGCCGGAGCCGCGGCGATGGCGCCGGCGGTGGCGGGTACAACGGAGGTGGCTGGAACGACGGGTGGGGCGGCACAACTCGCAGCGGCACCATCGAAGGCGATGGCGAAGGTTTTGAGGTTCGCCTCCACCGCGCGTCCGCCGGCGCGGATGACGTCCTCGAACAGTGCGCGCGGGATCGGCAGCGCGTCCGAGCCGGCCAGTGCGCCGAACATCGCCGCGCTGATGACGCTGCCGCCCCGTCGCGCCGCCTGGTCCATGTCCAAGCCGATGAAGCGCTTCGCGCGCGTCCGGGCCGCTTCGATGACGTTGAAAGCGTTTCCGCGGCCATCGCCCGGCGCGCTTTTTTCGCTGATCGCATAAACGCGGTGCGTCGAGGCGATCAGCGTGGTGCGCTCGGGCGTGACCAGACCGCGCAGCAGCGCACGGCCGGCCTCCATCAGTTCCGCGGCGACGACGACGTCGACGTCGCCGGGCACCGGCATCAGCGCCAGCACCGGCTCCTTGCCTGCGGCCAGAACCGTGCGCTCGGGGAACAGCTCGAGGTAATAGATCGTCGCGCCGGTGCGCTGCGCCACGCCCGGAACCGAGGTGTACTGCGCCCGGTAGCCGGCGCGCTCGGCCACCTCGACCAGCCACTCCGCCATCACCCCACCGCCCTGACCGCCGATGGCGAGAATGGCGATATTGATCGAACGCGCCGGGTTCATCAGAACGCGAAGCGCGCGCGACGGGCATCGGCGCGCCGCTGCAGGAAACCGATCATCGCGTCGCTGATCCGGCGCACCAGCCGGTCGCGGCGGGTTGGGTTGAAGACGATATCGGCCCGATAGAAGGACGGGCACAGCACCGCCGCGTGCGCCGTCTCGCCGCAATGGCCGCAGCCGACGCAGTCGTCGAGCACGTGCGCCACCGGGTCTTCGCGCAGCGGGTCCGGGTTGTCTTTGATGGTCAGCGTCGGGCAGCCGGACAGGCGGATGCAGCTGTGGTCGCCGGTGCAGGTGTCGGCGTCGACGCCGAAGCGTTGCTTGACCACGCGCTCGCCGGCGCCGATCGCCTTGCGCAGCAGCGGCGCGACGCGCCGCTGCTTGTTGAGCATGCACTCGGACTCGGCGATGATGACTTTTGGTCCCTGGGTCTTGCTGGTGATCGCGGTGCTCAGTTGCCGGCGCAGCTCGGCGACGTCGTAGCTGCGCACGGTGCGGATCCACTTGACGCCGAGCCCGCGCATCGCGGTCGCCATCGGGTGCCGCGTGCTGCGCCGCGCGTTGTCGGCGCGCGAGGACAGGATGTCCTGCCCGCCGGTGGCCGCCGAATAACCGTTGTCGACCAGCACCAGCACGCTGTTGTTGTTGTTGAACACGGCGTTGCCGACGCCGCTGGTGAGGCCGTTGTGCCAGAAGCCGCCGTCGCCCATCACGCTGACCGCCGGGCGCGCACCGGCGGCCTGGAACGCGGAGGCGCCGGCCATGCCGAGGCCGTAGCCCATCGTCGTGTTGCCGATGTTGAACGGCGGCAGGATCGAGAACAGATGGCAGCCGATGTCGCAGGATACGTGGTAGGGACCGATGTCCTGCTCGACCAGCTTCATCGCGGTGAAGATCGGCCGCTCCGGACAGCCGGTGCAGAACCCCGCCGGCCGTGCCGGCACGATATCCTTCAATGCGACGATTTTGTCCTGCGCCGCCGCGGACGACTCCGGGGCGTGGACGTTCGCTTGCGCCGCGTCGACCGCTCGCGGCCTGCTCTGCTGCAGGTGCGAGGCCGCGTGTGTCGCGAGGAAGCGGGTCAGACCGTCTTTGACCGTCTGGCCGGTGTATTCGCCGGCGCGCGGCAGCACGTCCTTGCCGACCACCCGGGTGGCGATGTCCGCGCGCCGCAGCAGCGAGTTGATCGCCTGTTCGATGAACTCCGGCTGGCCTTCCTCGACCAGCAGCACAGCGCGTTTACCGGTGCAAAACGCGACGATCTCGTCATCGATCAGCGGGTAGGTGACGTTGAGCACGTAGAGCGGCAGCTCGGTTTCGCCGAAGCTGTCGGCCAGGCCGAGCCGTTCGAGCGCGCGGATCAGCGTGTTGTACAGCCCGCCCTGGACGATGATGCCGACCTCACCGTGACTGCCGCCGAGGAATTCGTTGAGCCGGTACCGCTTAACGAACTCGACTGCGGCCGGCCAGCGCCGGTCGATTTTCTCGTGCTCGTGCAGGAAATTGGCCGGCGGCAGCACGATGCGGTCGGGGTCGCGCACCGGGTGGCGCATCGCCTCGGCCAGGCCGAAGGCAGGGCGCAGGTTGTTCTTGGCCAGGAAACGGCCGTAGACATGGCAGGCGCGGATCCGCAGTTCCAGCATCACCGGCGTGTTCGAGGCTTCCGACAGCTCGAAGCCGCGCTCGACCAGATCGACGATCGAGGTCAGGTTGGGGCGCGGATCCAGCAGCCAGATCTGCGATTTCATCGCAAAGGCGTGTGTGCGCTCCTGCATGATCGAGGAGCCTTCGCCGTAATCCTCGCCGACGATGACCAGCGCGCCGCCGGTGACGCCGCCGGAGGCCACGTTCGCCAGCGCGTCGGAAGCGACATTGGTGCCGACCACCGATTTCCAGGCCACCGCGCCGCGCAGCGGGTAGTTCACCGACGCCGCCAGCATCGCCGCCGCCGCCGCCTCGCTGGCGGAGGCCTCGAAGTGCACGCCGAGCTCGGCCATGATGTCCTGCGCGTCGGCGAGCACGTCCATCAAATGGGAGATCGGCGCGCCCTGATAGCCGCCGACATACGACACGCCCGACTGCAGCAATGCCTTGGTGACGGCGAGGATGCCTTCGCCTTTGAACGCCTGCCCGTTGCCGAGGCGGAGTTTTTCAACCTCTTTTGCGAATGATCGTTCGGCCATGTCTTGCTCCGCTATTGAACCGGTGTCTAAACAGCATCAACGCATACGCGGACGGCGTTGCCGTCAAACCGTACGGGTCGCCGCAGAGGTGCCGGTTCAATAAGCCGATGACGCCCCGGCTATCGATGCGGCCGCACCGGGTATGCCCACCATCGTATGCCCATCAGCGCCTGGATGCCGCATCAATAGTCCGCAGGCACCAGCGCCAGCACGCGCAGCGGGCTGCCCGAGCCGTCCTCGATCTTCAGCGGCGCGGCGATGATCACCGCGCCGGTCGGCGGCAACCGGTCGAGATGGGTCATGCACTGCAGACCATAGCGCCCGGCGCCGTGCATGAGGTGATGGCAGGGGTACTGCAGCTCGAAGCGGAACGCCTGACCGGCGTCGGTGCCGACGCACTCGGTGCCGAAACCGAGCACGTCGCGTTCCCGGATCATCCACTGCACCGCCTCGGCATCGGGACCGGGCGAGTGCGCGCCATTTTCATCGGTGTTGGTGTAGTTGTCCGGCGGCGCGACCTTGCGCCAGTCGGAACGCAGGAAAACCCAGGAGCCGGCCGGGATGCGACCGTGCGCGGATTCCCACCGCAGCAGCAGCTCCTTGGACAGGATGAAATCGGCGTCGGCGGCGACCTCGCGCGCGCAGTCGATGACGCAAGCCGGCGCGATGAAGCGCCGCGGATCGATGGTGTCGACCGAACCGTTGGCAACGTCGCGACCGGTGATCCAGTGCACCGGCGCGTCGAAATGCGTGCCGGTATGCTCGCTCATGGTGAAGTTGTTCCAGTACCAGGCCGGACCCGCTTCATCGTAGCGGGAGATCTGCCGTTTGACGAACGGCGAGGCTTGTCCAAACTGGGGCGGAAGCTTGATCGTCGGATATTCGGGACGCAGCGTCTCGGTCAGGTCGACGACGCGGATGGCGCCGGCGGCGATGCCGGAAACCATGCCGGCGAGCTGAGTGGATCCTGCCATGGTCTTCATCGTTTCCTCACTGCGATTCCGCACCGTCGCCGCGGCACGGACGACGATATCATTTTAATGCTGAACTAAACCGCCGGTCGAGTGTTTGACGTCCTGATGCAGTAGCACTAATCTCGCACAGTCCGGCGCCTTATGCCTTCGCCGTGGTCCCGGTGAGTCGGCGCTATCGTTGTAATTCGTTGTAATTGGGGGGGGAACTCATGACACTCAGTGCACAGGGCCAACTTCGGTTGGCGGCAAAGCTGGCGTTTGCGGCCGGCGCAGGGTCGTTGCTGGGCGTCGCTCATGCGGCCGACGCGGCGGCAGCGCCGGCGGCCGGCGCTTCGGCGCCAGATTCGGAGCTGCAGGTGGCACAGGCCGGACCCGCAGCGTCGGCCAACGCTAACGCCGGTAAAGCGCCGGTAGAGCTGCGCGGCATCGAGGTCACCGGTTCGCGCATCAAGCAGCCGTCGCTGACCGCTTCGGCGGCACTGCAGGTGGTCAACAGCAAGGAGCTCAAGTTCGAAGGCACGGTCAACGTCGATTCGCTGCTGAACAACCTGCCGCAGGTGTACGCAACCTCGACCTCGGCCATCGACACCCAGGGCAGCGCCGCCACCATCGATCTGCGCGGGCTGGGCACCAACCGCACCCTGGTGCTGGTCGACGGCAAGCGGTTGGTGCCCGGCGATCCGACCTCGTTCGGCGGCACCGCGGCCAACGTCAATTTCATCCCGGCGGCGCTGGTCGATCGCGTTGAAGTGCTGACCGGCGGCGCCTCGGCGGTGTACGGATCGGACGCGATCTCGGGCGTGGTCAACTTCATCATGAAGAAAGACTTCGACGGCTTCGAGGTCGACGGGCAATGGAGCCGCACCGACAGCGGTGACGCCACCAACTACACCACCACGCTGCTCTGGGGCTCCAATTTCTCCGGCGGCGACGGTAACGTTACGCTGTATGCCGGTTACACGCGCTTCGACGCGCTGACGCAGGACGCCCGCGATTTTTCGCAGTTTGATCTGGGAACTTCGAGCGACGGCACCCGGCACGTCAAGATCGGTTCTGGGACCGTCCCCGCCGGGCGGATCATCAGCTACGACCAGCCGTACGGCGCGCCATACAGCGACGTGATAGACAATCCGAACGGGTCGCGGACTTTGGTCCCGTTCGACGGCAAGAGATTCAACTTCAACCCGTTCAACTTCCTGCAGCGGCCCGACAAGCGCTACCGGCTGGGCGGCTTTGCCCATCGCAGGTTCAACGAGCACGCCGATGTTTACGGCAGCGCGATGTTCATGACCGACGAACTGAACAACCAGTTTGCACCCAGCGGCACTTTTTTCCTTCCCCACACGATCAACTGCGACAACCCGCTGCTGTCGGCGCAGGAGCGCGGCATTCTGTGCCCCAACCCCGGCCAGACCCAGGCCACCGTGGCGAGCGCCAAACGCACCGTCGAGTTCGGGGCGCGGCAGGAGAATCTGCGCAACACCGAGTACCGCATCGTGTTCGGCCTGCGCGGCGCCATCGTCGACGATCTTTCGTACGACGTGTCGGCGCAGCGCAGCGAGGCCACTTTGACGCTGGCGCACTTGAATGATCTGTCGACTGCGCGTACTCAGCAGGCGCTGCAGGTGACCACCGACAGCAGCGGCAACCCGGTGTGCATCGACCCATCCGGCGGCTGCGTGCCGTTCGATCTGTTCCAACTGGGCGCGATCACGCCGGCACAGAAGGGCTTCGTCGGCGCCTTGGGTCTGCAGCAGGGCAACACGGTGGAGCAGGTGGTCACCGCGGCGGTCAACGGTGACCTGACGCCGTACGGGATCGTCAGTCCGCTGGCCCACAACGGCGTCGGCTTTGCCGGTGGCTTCGAGTATCGTACCGAGACGCTGGATTTCCGTCCGGACCAGGAATTCGCCTCCGGCGATCTGTCCGGCGAGAGCGGTCCGAGCCCGCCGGTCAACGGCGGTTTCCAGGTGCGCGACTGGTTTGGCGAGCTGCAGTTGCCGATCGTCGAGAACCGGCCGTTCGTCAAGGAACTGGGGTTCGACACCGCCTACCGGCTGTCCAACTACAGCAGCGCGGCACGCTACACGCATGCCTACAAGTTCGGCCTGCGCTATAGCCCGACCGAAGACGTCGGCCTGCGTGCGAGCTGGAACCGGGCGGTGCGGGCGCCGGACGTCAACGAGCTGTTCTTCCCGGCTTCGGTGACGACCTTCGGCGGCAACGACCCCTGCGCCGGAGCCACGCCGACCGCGACCCTGGCGCAGTGCGAAAGAAGCGGCGTCACGCCGGCGCAATTCGGCACGATCCTGCAGTGCAGCGCCGGCCAGTGCAACGCGCAGATCGGCGGCAATCCGAACCTGCAGCCGGAGAAGTCGATCACCCGCCAGGCCGGCATCGTGTTGACGCCGCGATTCCTCAAAGGCTTTACCGGCACCATCGACTACTACAACATCGTGCTGTCCGGCGCGATCGGAACGATCCCGCCGCAGACGGTACTCGGCGAGTGCCTGCAGAACGGGCAGTTCTGTGACCAGATCCACCGTGGCATTCGGGGGACGTTGTTCGGCGCCCCGACCAGCTTCATCAGCGCCACCAATCTCAACACCGGCTTGCTCAAGGAACGCGGGGTCGATTTCAGCTTCAACTACGTCCGTTATCTCGCCGATCTGGGCCTGGGCGACAACGGCCAGGTGCTGTTCAATTTTGCCGGCACCTATATCAGCGCGTTCGACGAAAAGAACACGCCGACTTCGCCGCAGTTCGACTGCGCTGGGCGGTTCGGCCAGGTCTGCGGCAGGCCTAAAGCGCGCTGGCGCCACAAGGCACGGCTGACCTGGGAAAACCCAATGGGCGCGGTTCCCGGTTTCGCGCTGTCGCTGCAGTGGCGCTACATCGATTCGACCGCGCTGGATGCCAACAACACCAATAACTCCCAGCTCAATCCGGCGCAGAACGGGTTCAACCGGATCGACGCCGTGATTCCGAGCAAGCAGTATCTGGATCTGGCGATGACTTACCAACTGCCGATCAGCACCCAGGACGTGACGCTGCGCTTCGGCATCAATAACCTCGGCGCCGAGGGGCCGCCGGTGCTGTCCACCGACGTGCTGCCGGCGCTGACCGACAGTTCCACCGCGAATACCTTCCCGAGCGTGTACGACACCCTGGGCCGGGTGTTCTTCCTCGGCGTGACCGCCCACTTCCGCTGAGGGATATGCTTGTCGGCGCAGCGCGCGCTTGGTCTTTGAGCCTTTCCCCGGCGTCCGCGGTTTTGCCGCGGACGCCGGGGTTGGAACGCCGGGCTTGTTCGTTAACCTGGCAGTGCCGGGTGTCAGCGCCCCGATGCATCCTACTTCGGGATCTGGGCCAGGAACTGCGGCTGGAAACGGGCGTGCGTGGCCTGCTCGAAGCCGTAGCCGATGCCGATCAGCGTCGGCTCGCCCCATTTGGCGCCCATGAACGCGATGCCCACCGGCAACCCATGGATTTGGCCGGCCGGTACCGTCAGCGACGGATAGCCGGCCACCGCCGCGGCGCCG
>JAGWMX010000086.1 GCA_028871525.1 Gammaproteobacteria bacterium | reverse complement strand
GAAAGAATGTAAAAAAGTGATTACTTACCTCTGTGCTGCCAGCCGGTATCGAAATGATATTCTGATTTCCAATTATCAAATTCGGTATTGGTCTATAGTACGCGGCAAAATTAAACAACGGATCACCGATCCCTGATACGGAAAATCCCTGGCCGTATACGGTTATTTCCGGAAGCAAACCTTCCATCCAGAATCCGACTTTTGGTAATCCCTTGAATGAAAACAAATGGGCATAGCGGCTGACACCGACCAAGGTATGAGAAATTGGGATAGAATTGGTATCGGATCCGCCAGTCGCAGTGAATTGTTTGTCATTGATATTGTAAAAAGCGTCTTGAAGAAAAACATTGATCCCTTGGTCAGGCGCCGGTACCGGCACGTTGTACTCCTCGGCCCCATCCACTTCGAAAAGAGGATTAGCGGCCCTCGCCTGCCCAACGATAGCGGCAGCCAGAATCACGCTGACCATGGCGCCGATGGTCAGACTCTTTATTACCGTTGATATCTGAAACATTCTCAGTCTCCTCCGCATTTTGGCAACATGCTTTTCACGGTCAGCAAAACATCTGCTTGACGTGAGTAACGTGTCAGCGAGGCCGCTAGGGCAGGTTTTCAGTTTTTGACTTTTCGCTTGAACAACACCGGATCGGTCACACCCAGCGTGTCGGCCACGCGGCCAATCATGATGAAGGTGGTGATCAGGGCATCCAGCTCTACCAGTTGACCGTGATCCCAGTGCTTGCGCAGGCGATCCCACAGTTCATCGGGCACCGCGTTGGCGTCGATGGCGATCTGCTTGACGAGTTCGAATACGGCGCGTTCCGCTTCGTTAAAATGCGGACTGTTCTCCCATAATGAATTGGCGATGTCGCCAATTCGCTCGGGCGAATTGCCCAACTCCTGTGCCAGCGCCTCGTGCGCTCCGTAGCCGTAGAAGGAACTGATGGCCCGCAGCGTCTTCAGGATCACCAACTCCTTGAACCCCCACGACACACGCCCTTCGCGCAGGGACTGAACGATGAAAGCGGTGATGGTCCGGCACATCGCGGGATTGGATCCCAGTGCCCGCACCAGATTGGGAACATGCCCGAAGTGCGTTTCGGCCAGCTTGAAGGCTTCTCGCACGTCATCGTTATCGGGCTTTTGTACCAGTTTTACCACGGCCATGATGCTTGTCTCCTCGTAAGTTGATCCGGATCTACCAATGGGTCTCGCGGAGGATCAATGTGCCGCCGCTTTTCCACGCTCGAGAAAATGCTCCAGGTGATGCCGTGCAGCCGCTGACTTGGGCGGCTCCTTGGCAAACAGGCGCGGCTGGTGACCCGAGAAGACGTCCTCGAGCTGCACGCCGAGCGCATCGCCGAACTTGGAAACCTGGATATACGCGCCGACGGTGACCGCCAGCTCCACGATCTGGCCGTCGTCGTAATACGACTTGACCCGCGTCCAGACATCCGCCGGGATTTGTTCCGGATCCACGCACATGTGCGCGCACAGATCCACGATCGCGCATTCCTTGTCGTTGAAATGCGGGGAGTCCTTGTAAACTTGGCCGACCAGATCTTTCTGTTTCTCCGGCGTTACGCCGAGGCGTTCAGCCACCACTTCATGCTGGGTGACGCAGTACAGACAATCGCCGGTCTTGGTGGCCTTCAGGATAAGCAGTTCCTTGGTGTACCAGTCGACCTGACCTTCGGCGAGGATCTCGAAAAAAATGTTCCACATCTTCTCGGCAATTTCCGACGCATGGCCGGTGACCTTGAAGATGTTCAGAACCATCTGGAAGCGTTTTTCGGCGTTCTCGTAGATTTGCTTGGTAAGCGCATCCGCCTGGTCGGGCTCGACAAGGGGAAGTTGTGCCGGTTTTGCAGACATGATTTCTCCTGATGGATGAGCGCCGACGGCGCCCTGAGTTGCGGAACGGCGAAGCGGGGAAGCCGAAGCTGCGAGTGTCTCCTCCGTACGGTATAATTTTGTAGCGTTTGATTTATATAGCAGCCGCACCAGAACAAGTCAAGCGCGTGCTACATAATTGTCACAGACACATTCTTCAGGTGGAGTTTGAATTGGACATTGACAGTCGGCCGATGATGGATACCAACCGCGTGCGCCGCCGGGGACGTCCCCGCGGCTTCGAGACCGACCGGCTGGTCGATGCCGCGATGGATCTGTTCTGGGTGCGCGGCTATCGCCCCACCACTACGCGCGAGCTGGAATCCGCGATGGGCGTCAAGCAATCCAGCATCTACAACGCCTTCGGCTCCAAGGATGGTCTGCTGGCGGCAACCCTCGACCGCTACGAGACACTGGCGGATCAAGTCCTGCTGCAACCTTTGGAAACCTCGACGGAAGGCCTGCGTGCTGTGCACGATTTCTTCACCACCCTTGCCCAGTGGATCACCGACGCGGGGCGCTGTGGCTGCCTGCTGACCAACATGATGGCCGAGGATGCCGGCGCCAACGCGGCCATCACCCAGCGCACCCGCCGCTATCGCGAGCGCGTTCGGACTGCCCTGCTCGGCGCGCTGCAGCGTGCGGCCGAGGCTGGCGAGATCGCCGTGGAATCGCTGGAAGCACGGGCCAGCTTGCTGTTGGCGGCGGTGCTCGGTTTGAGCATGGTCGTTCGCGCCCGAGGATCGCAGCAGGAGTTCGAAGGCGTGCTCAATGGCGTGCAAACCCAGATTCGCATGTGGCGGCAGGCGTAGAGCCGCCACGGCACGCAACCTCACTGACCTATGATGACCGACGACCGGCAATCTGCCACCCTGCTCTATATCGCGGACCCGATGTGTTCCTGGTGCTGGGGCTTCTCTCCGGTCATCGATCGGATCGCGCAGGACTACGGCGATCGCACTCCGCTGGCGCTGCTGCTCGGCGGGCTGTTTCCGGACACTTCGGCACCGATGGATGAAGCGTTCAAGACCTCATTGCGCGAACACTGGGAGCACGTGCAGCAACTGACCGGTCAGCCCTTCAATTTCGAGCTGCTGGAGCATTCGCGCTTTATCTACAACACCGAACCGGCCTGCCGTGCGGTGGTCACCTCGCGCCGGCTGCGCCCGGGCGCTGAGCTCGGCTTTCTGCACGCCCTGCACGCCGCGTTCTACCGCGATAACCGCGACGTCACCGCTGCCGAAACGCTGTGCGACATCGCCGCGGAGAACGGCTTCGCGCGCGAACGCTTTGAGATCGAATTCGCCAGCGCACGCGCTGAAACCCGGAGGGATTTTGCGCTGGCCCAGGAGCTCGGCGTGCACGGTTTCCCGTCGTTGCTCGGTTGCAGCGGCGGGCGCATCGTCATGCTCACCGAGGGCTATCAGCCTCTGCCCAGACTTATCGCATCGATCGACGCCTGGTTAGAACACGATGTGTCAGACGCCATGCCAGCCGGCATCGACTCGGGAAACTAAACCGATTGAAAGCGTCGAGAAGCGCTTCGACGCCTCGTAACCGCCTTCATCCGGCCACCCGGCCTGCAGCGCCACACGTTACCGATGGAACCGACCCGCAGCCGCTGGTACTGGTATTAGACTCATGGCATACGGATGATCCCGGCGGCGCAGACGGATACCCGGATCGCGGCTGACGAATCGCGCCGTTGGTGGAGCCGACGCTTCGAAGCCTGGATCCAGGCGCGCACGCCGCGCGTCCCCAGCCCATGGGTGGTGGCGCGCGGCCGGATCTACATTCTGCCGACGCGCTATGGCTATGCCTATGCCGCACTGCTGCTGGTCATGCTGCTGGGGGCGATGAATTACTCCAACAGCATGGCTTTTGCCACCACGTTCCTGCTCACCGGACTGGGTTTGGTGGGCATGCACCAGACCCATGCCAACCTGATAAACCTGCGCATCGCCGCGGCCGGTGCCGAACCGGCGTTCGCCGGCGGGCGGGCGCAGTTTCGGCTGCGGTTGGACAACCCCACCGCGCGCAACCGCTACAGCCTGCACTTTAGCTGGCGCGGCGACGGTGAAAACACCGGCGTCGACGTGCCGGCGCAAGGCAACGCCGCGGCGGCGCTGGAACTGCCCGCAGCGCGACGCGGCTGGCTGCCGGCGCCGCGCCTGACGCTGGCCACGCGCTTTCCGCTCGGGCTGTTTCGCGCCTGGAGCTGGATCAATCTGGACCAGCAAGCGCTGGTCTATCCGCAACCGGCGCCGCCGGGACGCAAGCCCCCGCAGACCGCCGGCAGCGGCGGCCGGCTGGCACACAACCGCGGCGGTGACGAGGAGTTCGCCGGCCTGCGCGACTACCGCCCCGGCGATCACCTGGGTTCGATTCACTGGAAAAGCCTGCCGAAAATCCCGCGCCCACAGGTCAAGCAGTTCTCGGAAACCCAGGCACAGAGCCTATGGCTGGACTGGGATGAACTCGGCGGACTGGATGTCGAGCAGCGCCTGGCGCAGCTGACGCGCTGGGTGCTCGAAGCCGAGGCCGCCGGCGTCGCTTATGGACTGCGGCTGCCGGATCGACATATCCCGCCGGCAGGTGGCGTCGCGCAACGCCATCGCTGCCTCGAAGCCCTGGCCCTGTTCGGAATCTGAAACGTGCGCCGACGCACCGGTCGCTGCGCACCGCCATTGCCGCGCGCGCATCTGCTGATGCTGCTGGCGGTGCTGGCGGTGGTGCTGCTGCCGCACGCCACGCACCTGCCGGCATGGATCAGCGCGCTAGCCGGCTGCGCGCTGCTGTGGCGCGCCGGCGCGGTACTCCGCGGCTGGCCGCTGCCCGGCACGACCGTGCGCGCAACGCTGGCCGTCATCGGCCTGGCCGGCGTCTACGCCAGCTTCGGCCGCATCAGCGGACAAACCGCCGGCGTCGCGTTGCTGGTGGTGATGACGGCGTTGAAACTGACCGAGCTGCGCGGCATCCGTGACGGTCTGGTGCTGGTGCTGTTGATGTATTTCATGTTGATCACGCATTTTCTGTTCTCGCAGGAACCGTGGGCCGCAGCCTTCCTGCTCGGCTGTGCGACGCTGATCACCGCCGTCGCCATCCGGTTACAGCATCCGCGGGAAGGTTTGCCGGCGCGCGCGAGCCTGCGCCTGGCGACGGTGATGATCGCGCAGGCACTGCCGCTGATGCTGGTGATGTTTCTGCTGTTCCCGCGCATTCCCGGCCCGCTGTGGGGCCTGCCCAGCGACGCCGGCGGCGCGATCGCCGGACTGGCCGACTCGATGGCGCCGGGCGATATCGAGCGGGTGGTGCGCTCCGGTGCAGTGGCGTTCCGCGTCAGCTTCGACGGCACCGTGCCGCCGCCGGCGTTGCGCTATTGGCGCGGGCCGGTGTTCGCCACCTACGACGGCCATCGCTGGACTCCCGGCCTCGGCGTCACCGGCGCGGCGCCGGCGCTGACGGAAGCCGGGCCGGCCTACGAGTACCAGATCACGCTGGAGCCGAGCCACCAACGCTGGCTGTTCGCGCTCGACCTGCCGGACACCGAAAATCTGCCTGCCGGCGCACGCCTGGGTGCCGACGCGACGCTGCGTTCGGACCATGCGCTGGATCAGCGCCGGCTGTATCGGCTGCGCTCCTATCCGCGCTACCGCTTGCAACCACAGATCACGCCCGCGCAGCGCAACGCATTCCTGCAGCTGCCGCGGGCCACCGACCCGCGCGCGCGCAAGCTGGCCGAGGGCTGGCGCGCGCAAAACCCGGACGATGCCGGCGTGATCGCCGCGGCGCTGCGTTACTTCCGCCGCAACGGTTTCCGTTACACGCTGACGCCGCCGCCGCTGGACCGTCAGCCGATCGACGATTTCCTGTTCCGCACTCACGCCGGTTTTTGCGAGCACTATGCCGGTTCGTTCACCTTTCTGATGCGTGCGGCCGGCATTCCGGCGCGCGTCGTCACCGGCTATCTCGGCGGCGCGCGCAACCCGGTTGGCGGCTATCTGGTGGTACGTGCGTCCGACGCGCACGCCTGGAGCGAGGTCTGGCTCGCCGGTAGCGGCTGGCTGCGGGTGGACCCGACCGCGGCGGTGTCGCCGGCCCGGATCGAGGACGGCATCGATGCCGCGCTGCCGGACGCGGCCGGCCTGTCCGACTACCTGGACGCCGGCCGCAACAGCGCCTGGCTGTACCGGCTGCAGGCGCGCTGGGACTGGCTCAACGCACAGTGGAACCGCTGGGTGCTGGCCTATGGCCCGGAGCTGCAGCAGCGGGTGATGGCGTGGCTGGGACTGGCCGGCTGGGGCGGGCTGATCCTGATGCTGACTGCGGCGGTCGGCCTGCTGCTGGCCGCGCTCGGCCTGGCGCTGCTTTACGGCGCGCGGCCGCGGCGCGCGGACGATCCGTTGTTGAACCTGTGGCAGCGGGCGTTGCGCCGGCTGGCGCGGCTGGGTCTGCGGCCGGCGCCAGGCGAAGGCCCGCGCGATTTTCTGGCCCGGGCCGCCGCCGAACGGCCCGAACTGGAACGCCCGCTGCAGCGTCTCGGTGCCGCCTACCTTGGCGCGCGCTACCTCGGCACCGCCGGCATCGACGAACTGCAGCGCGCGCTGACGCTGATCACAGCCCGGCGCGGATGGCCCAGAGGTCGGCGAACAGCGGCTTGAACAGCGTGTCGCGCAGATATTCGACGCCGCTGGAACCGCCGGTGCCGGGCTTGTTGCCGATGGTGCGCTCGACCATCTTGACGTGCCGGTAGCGCCATTCCTGCAGCGCCTCGTCCAGATCCACCAACCGCTCGCAAACCTGCACCGCAGGATCGTTCTGACGGTAGATCGCCAGCAGCGTCGCCTGCAACTCGTCGCTGGCCGCAGGGGACTGGCCGGGATCGCGCACCAGCAGCGCCGGTAGAACCGCATGGCCGTGGCGCTGCAGATAAGCCAGGAAGCTGTCGTACAGCGACGGTTCGGTCATCGCCGCGCGCAGTCGCCGCCATTCCGCAGAACCTTGCGCATAAGCCGCCAACACCTGCCGGCGGCGGATGCCCAGCGCGCACTCCAGCAAGCGGAACTGCAGCGACTGAAACCCCGACGCCGACTGCAGCCGCGCGCGAAAGGCGTTGAACGAAGCCGGAGTCATCGTCTCCAGCACGTCGATCTGCGCCACCAGAGTCTTGAAAATCGTCAGCACCCGTTTGAACGTCGCCAGCGCCGGCATCGTCGCGCCGTCCTCCAGGTTCCGGCGCAGGCGCGCCAGCTCGTGCAGCAGCTGCTTGAACCACAATTCGTAGACTTGATGCACGACGATGAACAACAGCTCATCGTGCTCCGGCGGCTCGGACAGCACGCGCTGCAGCGCCAGCAGCCCGTCTAGCTGCAGATAACGGGCGTAGGTCAGCGCCGACCGGCTCACCGTTCGAGCGCCGGTGCCGCCGGCAGCCGCACTCGCGACAGCAGCCACAGACCGACCATGAAAGAGACCGCCAGCGGTACGATCACCAGCCGCTGGTTGCCGGACAGCAGCACCGCCGTAGCGACCACGAACGGCCCGATCACCGCCGCGAATTTGCCGAGGAAGTTGTAGAAACCGAAATATTCGCCAGCCTTGCCCGCCGGCACCAGGCGGGCGAAATAGCTGCGCGACAGCGACTGCACCCCGCCCTGCACCAACGCCACCAGCACCGCGAGCCGATAGAACTGACCGACGTTTTCCATGAAATACGACCACAGGCTGACGCCGATCAACACGATCAGACCCAGATAAAGTCCGCGCCGGGTGCCGATCCGCCCGGCCAGAGCACCGAACGCCAGCGCTGCCGGAAAACTGACGAACTGGACCAGCAGCAGCGCCTGGATCAGCGCATCGCCGGGGAAGCCGAGCTTGGCGCCGAAATCCGCCGCCATCTGCTGCAGCGTGCCCAGCGCATCGATGTAGATCCAGTAGGCGATCAGGAAATTGCGCACCGGCGCATCCCCGGCCAGCCGGCGGATCGTCGCCGACAGTTCGCGCCACCCGGCCGGTTCCAGGGTACGCGGGCCTTCGGGCACGTAACGCAGCAGCGGCAACGTAAACGCCGCCCACCACAGTGCGACGCTGAGGAAGGCCACTTTCATGGCAGCCGCCTTGTCGGCCAAGCCGAACCCGTGCGGATGCAGCACCAGCAACACGTCCAACGTGAAAATCAAGCCTCCGCCGAGGTACCCGATCGCAAAGCCGAACGCCGACACGCGATCGACCGAGTCGCGCCCGGCAACCTGCAGCAGCAGTGCATCGATCAACGAGTAACCGGCAAAAAACCCGATCGAGGACAGACAGAACAGCGGCAGCGCCCAGGCCCAGCCGCTTTCGCCGACCAGCGTCAGTGCCGCAGTGGCGCAAACGCCGAGCGCGGTGAACGCCGCCAGCAGACGTTTCTTCCAGCCGCGACGGTCGGCCAGCGCACCCAGCCACGGCGCAGCCATCATCACCAGCGCACTGGCCACGCCGTTGGCGGCAGCCAGATACGCGGTCGAAGTCGTACCGGGAAGCCCGCGCGCCCAGTATTTGTCGAGAAAAATGGGGAAGAAAGCCACCAGGACGGTGGTCGCGTAGGCGTGGTTGGCCCAGCTCGCCAACGCCCAGGCCCATTGCGAGCGGCGTCTGCCGGTCATGGCGCGGAAGAGATTTTGTTATCCGACGTCATTGGGCGGCGCGCCGCGACGACGCCATTGCGTGATGCTGCCGCGACGTTGGTTGCGGTCATGGCAGCGCCGCCGTCGAGGTTGCTTCGGGCTGCGCCCTCGCAACGGCGGGGGCTGTTTTGTCGCGACCGTTCTCCGCATCGGCTCAGACGATCTCATACACCAGCACCCACGCATCCTCGCGCCCGTCGCGAGCCGGGTAGTAACCGCGACGCAGGCCGACCCGCACAAAGCCGAGGCCTTCGTACAGCCGTTGTGCGTGACGGTTGGAGCGGCGTACCTCCAGCAGCATCCGGGTACACCCGCCGCGACGCGCCAGCGCCAGCAGATGCTCGGTGAGCTGACGGCCCAGGCCATGCCCTTGCCAGCGCGGTTCGACACACAGATTCAGCAGATGCGCCTCGCCCACCGCCAGACTCATCACCGCATAGCCGTTGATCGCCACCTCCGTTCCTTGCGCCACCCAGATGCTGTAGCCGGCGCGCAGGCAGTCGCGGAAAATCCCTTCGTTCCAGGGGAATTCGTAGGCGCTGCGCTCGATCGCCAGCATCTGCGGCAGATGGCTCTTGTGCATCGGCAACAGACGCCACGCGACGATCGCCTGCGGCTGCGCGCTCATTTTGATGCAGCCACGAGAAAGCGATGGATGCGCTTCAGATCGTCCCAGGCCTTGGCTTTTTCAGATGGGCTGCGCAGCAGGTAAGCCGGGTGGTAGGTCAGCAGCACCGGCGTGTTCCGCGGACCATACTCGTACTGCCCGCCGCGCAGTTTCGACAGCGGCAAATTGACGCCCAGCAGCCGCTGCGCCGCAACGCGCCCCAAGGCGACGATCAGCTTCGGCGCCACCAGCTCGATCTGGCGATCCAGATACGGCCGGCAGGCCTCCACCTCGTCGGGCTGCGGATCACGGTTGCCCGGCGGCCGGCACTTGACCACGTTGGCGATGTACACGCTGCGTGGCGGCTCGTCGCCTGCGCGCGAACGGCCGATCGCCAGCAGCATCTGGTCGAGCAGGCGGCCGGCACGGCCGACAAACGGCAGGCCCTTGGCGTCTTCATCGGCACCTGGCCCCTCGCCGATCACCATCAGCTCGGCCCTCGGGCTGCCGGCGGCAAACACGGTCTGGGTGCGCGCTTCGCACAGCTTGCAGCGCCGGCACTCGGCGACCTGCCGGCACAACGCGTCCAGGGACGCCGCGCTCGCCGGCGGCGCTGTCGCGGACACGGCCGATCGCGGCGCGCCGACGGCGTACTGCGCCCGCGCCGCCGCCTCGGGCTCGACGGCCGCCGAAGTTGCGGGCACACTGCCGGCCACCGCGCGCGGTCGATAGACGGTAACATCAAGCGCGCGCAGGTAGGCGGCGCGGCGGTCAGGGTTCATGTCCCAAACTCTAGCAGAGCGGCGCATCCTGGCCGCAAGCCGGCCGGCAGCGGGCCGCCGGCCCGGCGCGGCGGACGATTCGGAGAGCCGATGGTGAACAAATGTGTGCTACGGGCGCTGGGCTTCAGCGCGGCGCTGCTGCTGCTGACGGCCTGCGGCGGCGGCGGCTCCAGCGCCACCAGCACCGTGGCGCTGACGCCACCGCTGATTCGTCTGGTCAACGCCGGCGTCGATGCACCGGCGTTGACGGTTGCGGCCATCGGCAGCTCGTCGACGTCGCTGATTTTTTCCGGCTTGGATTTCGGCTCGCCAACCGCGCTGCAACATCAAGCAGCCGACAGCTATGAAATCAAATTCAGCGCGATCCTGCCCGACAACTCGACGCAGACCATCGCCGACCAGACCGGCATCGCGCTGACCACCGACAACGAGACCTCGGTGTATCTGGCCGGCTCGATCGCCGACGGCAGTACCCGGGAACTGGTGGTCAACCGGCCGCTGGTCGACGTGCCGTCGGACAAGACCGAACTGCAGGTGGTGCACGCGGCATCCAGGGCGCCGGCGGTATCAGTTTATGTCACCGGCACCGGCGACGCGCTGGACAATGCAAAACCCATTGCGGACCTGAGCTTTCCCAGCGCCGGAACGCCGGTAAATCTGGCCAGCGGCAGTTACCGGATCCGCGTCACGGCGCAAGGCGATCCCAATACGGTTTATTTCGACACCGGCCAGGCCGACGCCATAGCACTGGCGGGCGGGGCCAGTCTGCAACTGTCGCTGATCGACAACACCGGCGCCGGCAGCGCGCCGGTGCGGGTACTGCTGCTGGATGGCCGCAATACCGCTCAGCCATTTCAGTTGCTGAGTGATCCCGCCGCACCGGTGCGGTTGCGCGTGATCAACGCCAGCCCCGACGCGGGATCGATCGACCTCTATGCCAGCGCCACCGGCAGCGGGTTTTCAGGTTCGCCGCAAATCGCCAAGCTGGCCTACGGCAGCGCGCAGACCCTGTGCAGCTTCGCCGCTGGCGACGACGATTTCGAAGCCACCGCTGCCGGTGCCGGAGCCGCCAGCCCGCTACCCGGTCTGACTTTGACCAATCAGACCCTGACCGGCGGCAGCATTCACGCCCTCGTGGCGCTGGGGCGGGTCGGTGGTCAGCCGGCGGCGGCGCTGGGATTGGGCAGCCTCGACGAGCGCCCGATCTTCACCGAAGCGGATCTGCATTTCATCCACGGTGCGCCGGCGCTGGGGGCCGTCAATATCTACGTGACGCCGGCGGGCAGCGTCAGCGACGCACAGATCCAGGCTGGCGGCGTGACGCCGACGGTGCTGGCCTTTCAGCCCGGCCAGTTGGGGGGCGATCTGCGCTTCATGCCGGGTAGCTACGACATCCGCGTCGCAGACGCCACCTCCAACGCGATCGACGTCGAACAGACCGGCGTCAACTTGGGCGCCGGGCTACGGCAGACGCTTACGCTGCTGGGAGCCGACGAGTCCGGTTCTGGCGGGCCGCAGCAGGCGACGCTGCTGGTGCTGGCCACCGGCGAGTGCCCGTAGCCGCCGCCAAGCCCGGAGATCCACCGCGGCGGCGAACCGGCCTATCGTGGCTCGACGCTGGCGATCAGGCGGGCATCTTCCAGGGCAGCGGTTCGATGCACTGTGGCCGCTCGATAATCCGGCATCGCCAGCATGGCGATGAACGCCTTGGCCGACGGATACCTTACCAGCAACACCTCATGCCAGATTTCGTCAGGCGGAGCGATCACGCAGGCCGCGCAGGCGCCGATGAAAAACGGCTTGCCTCCGACTTCGGCCATCTTGCTCGCGGCGACCGTCGCGTAACGGGCATAGGCTTCCCGTCCGGAACAGTCGAACGCCGCATCCTGATACTGCGCGCGGTCGCGGAACCGCAGCAGGTTGACCATCACCAGCGGTTTATTCTGCGGCAGCGAAGCCAGAATCGTTGGCAGTTGCGACGCAACCGGATCGACGGTTTTCATCAGTTCCTCAAGAGTCCCCGCTCTGCCGTGTGCGGCGGCCGCCGCAC
>JAGWMX010000085.1 GCA_028871525.1 Gammaproteobacteria bacterium | reverse complement strand
GGGCCGCAACCCTTCGGGACGGGGCCTTTTTCGCGCCCCGCGGCGTCACGCCTCGCTTACATGGAACCACCATGTGCGCTCGTCGTTCCTTGCGGCTGCGCGAAAAGGGCCGCCGTCGCAGCGACCGAACAATTGTCAACAGACCCTAAAGTCCACGCCGGCGGGATCGATTCGTGCAACGTGCCGTTGCCGGTGCGCGGGCAACCAGTCCGGACCGGGCGCTGAGATGACTATGACTTGCGGATGAGGCCGAGTTCTGTCACAACGCAAACACCAGGTTCGCCGTCAGGGATCCAGCCATGTCCGTATTCAAGCTGCAGTATTTCGCCGATCCGATGTGTTCCTGGTGTTACGGTTTCTCGCCGGTGATCTCCCGCCTGCAGCACGAGCACGGCGACCAGTTGCAGCTGGATCTGATCATGGGCGGCTTGCGTCCGTACCAGAACCAACCACTGCCCGAGTCGACGCGCCAGGAAATCTTCCACCACTGGCATGAGGTCGAGCGCATGACCGGCCAGCCGTTTTGCCGCCGCGGCGCCTTGGTGCCGGGTTTCGTCTACGACACAGAGCCGGCTTGCCGGGCGGTGGTGCTGCTGCGGCGTCTCCATCCGCAGCAGGCGTTGGCCTATCTGGCCGGCCTGCAGCGTGCCTTCTACGCGGAAGGCCGCGACATCACCCGGCATGCGGTGCTGGCTGAAATCGCAGCCGGCCACGGCGCCGACGCGAAGGCGTTCACGGCGGCTCTGGACGCGCAAACCGCGCGCCGCGATGCGCAGGCGGATTTCTCGCGCACCCACGACGCCCTGGTCGAAGGATTTCCGACGCTGCTGCTCGAACGCAGCGGCCGCCGCGCGTTGCGCCTGGCGATCGGCTTCGTGCCCTACGATGAACTCTGCACCCGCCTGCGCGAGCACGAACTGCTCGACGCCGCTTGAGACCGGGACCGGCGCCGCATCATTAACCGGCGAACGTAGGCGGAATCCGCGGCGTCGGCGAGCGCACGTCGGCGCACTGCGCCCGCCAGCGCAGAAAATGGTCCATCAACACCAGCGCCACCATCGCTTCGGCAATCGGCGTGGCGCGGATGCCGACGCAGGGGTCGTGACGGCCGGTGGTACGGATTTCAGCCGTCTGACCGAGGGCGTCGATGGTGCGCGCGGCGGTTGGAATACTGGAGGTGGGTTTCAGCGCGATCGCGCATCGAATATCCTGGCCGGTCGAGATCCCGCCGAGCACGCCGCCGCTGTGATTGGCGGTAAAACCTTGCGGCGTCAGTTCGTCGCGCGCCTGGGTGCCGCGCTGCGCCACGACCGCAAAGCCGTCGCCGATCTCCACGCCCTTGACCGCGTTGATGCTCATCAGCGCGTAGGCCAGATCGGCATCCAGGCGATCGTATACCGGCTCGCCCAGCCCCGGCGGCACACCCTCGGCGACCACCTCGACCCGCGCGCCGCAGGAATCGCCGTCACGGCGCAATCGATCGATCAGCGCTTCGATCTCCGGCACCCGTTCCGCTTGCGGGCAGAAAAACGGATTCCGCTCGACCGCGTCCCAGTTCTCATGGCGCAACTGCAATGCGCCGATCTGCGCCAGATAGCCGCGGACGCGGACTCCCAACCGCTCGGCCAGATATTTTTTCGCGATCGCGCCGCCTGCCACCCTCACCGCGGTCTCGCGCGCCGACGAGCGTCCGCCGCCGCGCGGATCGCGCCGGCCGTATTTCTGCATGTAGACGTAGTCGGCGTGGTTGGGACGAAAGACGTCCTTGATTTTGTCGTAGTCGTAGCTGCGCGGATCGACGTTTTCGATCACGAAGGCGATCGGTGTACCGGTGGTGGCTCCCGCGTAGACACCGGAGAGGATGCGCACGCGATCCGGTTCGCGGCGTTGGGTGACGAACTTGGAGGTGCCGGGCCGGCGACGGTCCAGGTCGCGTTGCAGATCGGCCTCCGAAAGCGACAGGCCCGGCGGGCAACCGTCGACGACGCCGCCGATCGCCGGACCGTGCGATTCGCCGAAGCTGGTCAGGCAGAACAGTTTGCCGATGGTATTGCCTGACATAACGTCATCGCGAAGGCCGCGCAGCGACCCGTGGCGACCCCGAGACGATATCGTGACTCATGCCGAGCATCGCTCCATCGAGATCGCTTCGGAGCGGTGCGCCGGCCTCGATCCATGCCGCCAGCGACTCCCGTTCGATCGCGAAAACGCCATCGCCGCCATGCTCGAAGCTCAGCCATTCCACCGGGATATCCGGCCAGCGCGCCGAAAACAACGGCTGCGAACCGCCGACTTCGCAGATCAGCCAGCCGCCTTCGTCCAACTGTGCCGGTGCGCCGTCGAGAATGCGCGCCACCAACGCCAGACCGTCGTCGCCGCCATCGAGCCCCAGCCGCGGCTCGTGGCGATACTCCGGCGCCAGCTCGGTCCACTCGGCGGTCGGCACGTACGGCGGGTTGGCCAGGATCAGATCGAAGCGGTGGCGTCCGAGTGGCGCGTAAAGATCGCCGACCACCACCTGCAGCCGTTCGGCGAGCCGGTGACGCTCGACGTTGCGGCGTGCCAGTTCGGCCGCACCGGGATCGACATCGGCCAGCCAGACCTCGGCGCCTTCGAAAGCGTAAGCCGCGGCAATGCCGATGCAGCCGCAGCCGCTGCAAAGATCCAGAATCCGCCGCGGCACCACAGTCAGCGGTGGCTGCAGGCGATGATGCAGCGCCTCGGCGAGCGGCGAGCGTGGAACCAGCGCCCGCCGGTCGATGTGAAACGGCAATCCGGCAAACCAGGCTTCACCGGTCAGATAGGCGGCCGGCTGGCGGGTTTCGACTCGTCGGCGCAACAACTCGAATATGGCGGTGCGCTCGTCGTCGGTCACCGCGGAATCGAGGTAGGCGGCCGGCAGGTCGAACGGCAATTTGAGTTGCCACAGCACCAGATGGTATGCCTCGTCCAGTGCGTTGTCGGTACCATGGCCGAAGCTCAGCCCGACGCGGTTGAACCATGACGCGCCCCAGCGTATCAGGTCGCGGATACTGCGCAGCGGCGGCGGTGACGCGGCGTTCATCGGGGTCGATAAGGTCAGCAGAAGGGCCGGCGAGCGTTTAGTATGCGGGGCCACGCCCTCGCCCGCCAACGCAATGCCGCCCACCGACGTACGCCGACGCCGCGATGATCCGCCGGCTTGGCTGATCCACGCACGCATCCGCAGCGCCGGCCTGCACGTGATGACGGCACGCGGCCGTTGATGACAGCGCGAAAAACAGCCGCTTGGCGCGGGCGTCTCGGCGCCAGGATGCAGCAGTTGTTGCCGACGCTGGCTTTGTCCACGCTGGTGCACTGGCTGACGCGCGTGCGCGCAGCCTGGTTCAAGAACCCGTTGATCACCGTGTTTGTTCTTATCTACCGGGTCGATCTGAGCGACGCCGAGATTCGCGATCCGCACGCTTATGCGTGTTTTAATGCGTTTTTCACCCGTCGTTTGGCGCCCGGTGCGCGACCCCAGCCGGCGGATCGGCGGCTGCTGGTCAGCCCTGCCGATGGCCGGCTCAGCGCCTTCGGCGGGATCCGCGCGCAGAGACTGATCCAGGCCAAGGGGCGCGACTACAGCTTGATCGAACTCCTGGCCGGCGATGAACACAGCACGGCGCTGGCCGACGGCGATTTCGCGACGATATACCTCGCACCCAATGATTATCATCGCCTGCACATGCCATGGGACGCGCGCCTGCTGAGCTGGCGTTACGTCCCCGGGCGGTTGTTTGCGGTAAATCCGGCCACGACGGCCGCGCTGCCGCGGCTGTTCGTGCGCAACGAACGGCTGATCGCCTGTTTCGAAGCCGCCGGCCGGCCGCTGCTGCTGGTGATGGTGGGCGCGCTGCTGGTCGGCGGCCTGCAAACCGCCTGGGCCGGCGCCGTGACGCCGCCACATCGCCGCAGCCGTGGCGCCTCGCACCACTACCACCTGGGGCAGCCGATCGATTACCGGCGCGGCGACGAAATCGGTTGCTTCAACATGGGTTCGACAGTCATCCTGCTGGCCGCTCCCGGACTGCTGCGCTGGCGCCCCGGCCTGGTTGAAGACATGGTGCTGCGCGTCGGCCAGCCGCTGGCGGCCTGCGAGGACCTGCCGTGAACGCCGATTTGCAGGCCGCGCTGCAGGCCCTGGATTCGATCATCCTCGGCAAACCGCGGCAGTTGAAGCTGGCGCTGGCCTGCCTGTTGGCGCGCGGGCATCTGCTGATCGAGGATCTGCCCGGTGTCGGCAAGACCACGCTGGCGCTGGCGCTGGCGCGCATACTGGGGCTGGAGTTCGCACGCATCCAGTTCACCAGCGACCTGCTGCCCTCCGACATTCTCGGCGTGTCGATCTATGAGGCGGCCGGCGGGCGCTTCCGCTTTACGCCGGGGCCGATTTTCGCGCAGCTGGTGCTGGCCGACGAGGTCAATCGTGCGAGCCCGAAAACGCAAAGCGCCCTGCTGGAAGCGATGGCCGAACGGCAGGTGACCGTCGAAGGCGCGACACGACCGCTGCCCGAGCCGTTTTTTGTCGTCGCCACGCAGAATCCGTCCGAACAGGTGGGCACCTTCCCGCTGCCCGAATCCCAGCTCGACCGTTTCCTGATGCGCCTGTCGCTGGGTTACCCGCCGGCGCTGGCCGAGCGCCAGCTGCTGGCCGCGGCAGATCGCCGTGAATTGCTGGCCGAACAGCCTGCGGTCCTGAATCCGCAGCGCGTGATACAACTGCAGCAGACGGCGCAAAAAGTGCGCGCAACGCCACCGCTGCTGAATTACGTGCTGGCGCTGGTTCAGGCCAGCCGCGATGACGGCGGGCTGCGCCAGGGTCTGTCCCCGCGCGCCGGGCTGGCGCTGCGCCGTGCGGCACAGGCCTGGGCGCTACTGGAAGGCCGCGACGGTGTGATCCCGGAGGACGTACAGGCGGTGTTCGCCGCGGTAGTCGGTCACCGGCTCAATGCAACTGACGGCGGTGCCGCCGACCCCGCGTCGCGGCTGCTGCGGCAGGTGGCCATTCCCTGAGGCGCAACCGTGATTGCACCGTCACGGCGACCGCATGCTCCACCCGGCCAACCTGACCACAGGTGTCGCCGAATTGATGCGTCAATCCGCTTGGGGATGAAGACTCTATTCAAGCGGCGGCTGTAGCGCCGTACAAACCCGATCCTCCACCGGGAAGCGCTGCCGCCGGCGCAGCGCCCACGGGCTCCAGGAACGGTAGCGCGCCATGATCCGCTTCATCGCAAAAGGGTCGGTGGCGGGCGTGTTAAGTCCGAATCCGGTGGTGCAGGCGGTACGGTAGCCGGCTGCGATCACACCGTCGGCAACCGCACGATCCCAGTCGCCGTACGGGTAGCAGAAATCCGCCACCTCCACGCCGAAGAGATCCTCCAGCCGCTTGCGGCTGGCCATCATCTCCTCGCGCGCAGCTGCCGGCGTCAAGCGTGTCAGCCGGGCATGCGTCAAACCGTGCGAACCGATGCGCTGGCCGGCGGCTAGCCACTCGCGCACCTGGGCGGCGTCCATCAATGTTTCCGGCGCCTCGCCTTCGGCGATGTCCCAGTCGTTATGGCCGCCGAGGCGCGCGGCCACCAGATAGACGATGGCCGAAAACCGATAGCGCTCCAGCAGCGGCAGGCCGTAGCGCAGCAGGTTCTGGTAACCGTCGTCGAAACTCAGCACAATCCGCCGTCCGCTGCCCGCGACCAGCGCCGATGACGGTGCGACGCCGACAAAACCGGCGGCGCTCAGTTCATTCAGCTGGCGCTCGAACAGCCGGGCGGACAGGTAGAGACCCTTGAGCCGGACCTGCGGCGGTCGCGGGCCGAGCTTGTGATACATCAGCATCGGCACGCCGTGTGCGAATGCCGCGGCGAACGGCCGCAGCCGATGGTAGAACGCAGGCAGCTCAAGCCACATCGATACTGGTGCCCTCCGCCACCGGCTGACCCAGGATCTCGCGATAGAGCGCAAGGCAGCGTTGCGCGTAATCTCGCTGCGAAAAACGGGCGCGCACGTGCTCGCGTCCGGCCGCCCCCAGCGCCTGCCGCAGTTGCGTGTCAGCGGCCAATCGACGCATGGCATCGGTCAAGGCATCGATTTCGCCTGGCGGTACCAGCAGGCCGTGCAGGCCGTCGCCGAAGGTCTCCGGGATGCCGTCCAGCCGCGAGGCGATCACCGGCTTGCCGCAAGCCATCGCCTCCCATAGCACGATCCCGAGCGCTTCGCGTTCGACCGCCGGGTGCACGAGCACGTCGATGGCACCCAGATAGCGTTCGACATCGTCGCAGAATGGCAGCAGCCGGACTCGAGATTCCAGGCCACCGGCGCGGATGTGTGCACGCACCGTATCCCCCATCGGTCCGTCGCCGACGATCAGAAAACGCAACTCCGGCCGCGCTCCGGCCAGACGGCGCGCCGCCTCAACAAATTCCAGGTGACCTTTGCCGCGCGGCGGATTCAGATGGGCGGCCAACGCGAAAACGGTGCAGTTTTCCGGCCAGCCGAGCTGCCGGCGCAAAGCCATCGCCTGCACCGGCGTCGCCGCCGCGAAGCGCCTCAGGTCGATGCCGCCGTAGAGCTGGTGCAAGCGCTGCGGCGGCCCGCGTAGCGTCTCGCGCAATACTCCGCGCACCGCTTCAGAGACTGCGGCGACATGCGCGAAGCGCAGCAGAAACCGCCGGCTCGGTGCGCTCATCGTCGTCATCAGGTGACGGCTGAGCAGCACCGAACAATCCGTCGCGGAAAATCGTGCCGCGGCGATCGCCGGCCAGTAGTCGCGGCCGTGGTGGGCGTGGATCAAATCGATCCGATGCGTGCGGATGGCGGCGATCAGCCGCCGCAGCCAATGCGGTTTGTCGCCGGCGATCGCGATCAGCCGCGGGCCGAGACAGGCTGCGGCCGGTGGTCGCAGCCGCGCGGTTTCACCGGTCGCAAGCCAGACCGAGACGCCGATCTGCTGCAGTCCGGCGCACAGCGTCAGTGTCTGGGAATCGACGCCGCCGCCGCTGAAAATCGAATTGACCTGCAGAACGTTCACGCCGCCCGGCTCGCCTGATCGTGCAAAGCCAGTAAGCGGTTCCGGACTGACGCCGTTGCCGACCGCTGCCACCCGGTCCGCCGGCCGAGTTGCTTCGCCCATGTCTCAAGATCGTCATTCACGTCCGTACTCTACACGCCGCGTCGTAATTCACGTCGGAAAAATCAACCGCGGGGGCAGCGTCTGGGCTCCACCGCGTGCGCGCGTCAAATTGCATCTCGGCGGACGATCGCCGACACTTCCCGCCGGTGCAGCACACCGCCGTGCAGCCGCACCGCGCGCCTGGACCGGCGCGGGCTTTAAGGAGATGTCGAGGGGCACGGCGTGGATGGCGCCGCCGCCTGCAACGGTGGACGCGGCCATACCCGAGGAGATCGAAGAACGTGAGCGAACCATCGAGCGCGGGCGCGCGTTTTCGCAAAGCGCTGGCCGACGAACGACCGCTGCAGATCGTCGGCGCGATCAACGCCTACGCCGGGATCCTTGCCGCTGCTTCCGGCTACCGTGCCCTGTACGTCTCCGGCGGCGGCGTGGCCGCGTGCAGCCGCGGCATCCCCGATCTCGGCATCACCACGCTCGCGGACGTCACCATCGACGTCGAGCGGTTGACCAGCGCGGTCGAGCTGCCGGTGCTGGTCGACATCGACACCGGCTGGGGCGGCGCTTTCAACATCGCGCGCGCGGTCAAGACCATGATCCGTGCCGGTGCCGGTGCCGTGCACCTCGAGGATCAGGTACAGGCCAAGCGCTGCGGTCACCGTCCCGGCAAGGAACTGGTGCCGAAGGAGGACATGGCCGATCGCATCAAGGCAGCCGTGGACGCACGCACCGACGATCAGTTCGCGATCATGGCGCGCACCGACGCGATCGCGGTGGAGGGTTTGGACGCCGCGATCGAGCGCGCGCGACTGTGCGTCGAGGCCGGCGCCGACATGATCTTCGCCGAGGCCGTCACCGAGCTGCCGATGTACCGCCGGTTCAAGGATGCGGTGCAGGTGCCGGTACTGGCCAACATTACCGAATTCGGCAAGACCCCGCTGTGGAGCGCGCAGGAACTGGCCGAGGCCGGCGTGGACATGGTTCTGTACCCGCTGTCGGCGTTCCGCGCTATGGCCAAAGCGGCACTCGGGGTATACACAACGATCCGTCGCGACGGCCACCAGCGTGCGGTGATCGATGCCATGCAGACCCGCAACGAACTGTACGACCGGCTCGGTTACTGGAACTATGAGCGCAAGCTGGATGCCCTGTTCGGCGAATCGGCCGCCGGCAGCCGGCCGCATCAGGAGCCGCATCAGGAGACGACATGAACGACCAGACCCTACAGACTCCACCCAAGCCCAAGAAATCCGTCGCCCTTTCCGGCGTGACTGCCGGCAATACCGCGCTATGCACGGTCGGCCGCAGCGGCAACGATCTGCGCTATCGCGGCTACGACATCCTCGACCTCGCCGAAACCTGCGAATTCGAAGAGATTGCACACCTGCTGGTGCACGGCAAATTACCGACACGTGCCGAACTCAACGCCTACAAGGCACATCTGCGCGCGTTGCGTGAACTGCCTGCGGCGCTTAAAACGGTTCTGGAGCAACTGCCGGCATCCACGCATCCGATGGATGTGATGCGCACTGCCGCCTCGACGCTGGGCTGCGTGCTGCCGGAAGCGAGCGACCACGGCGACACCGGCGCGCGCGCGATCGCCGACCGGCTGATGGCCAGTTTCGGCTCGGCACTCTTGTACTGGCATCACTTCGCCGTCAACGGCCGGCGTATCGAAGTCGCTACCGACGACGATTCCATCGGCGGCCACTTCCTGCACCTGCTGCACGGCCGGCGCCCGCCGGCGGAATGGGTACGGGCGATGCACACCAGCCTGATCCTTTACGCCGAGCACGAGTTCAACGCCAGCACCTTTGCCGCGCGAGTGATCGCCGGCACCGGCTCCGACCTGTATTCGTGCATCGCCGGGGCCATCGGCGCGCTGCGCGGACCCAAGCACGGCGGCGCCAACGAAGCCGCCTACCAGATCCAATGCCGCTATGACACACCCGAGCAGGCCACCGCCGACATCCGCGCACGCGTCGAGCGCAAGCAAGTGATCATCGGCTTCGGTCACCCGGTCTATACCACCGGCGACCCGCGCAATCAGGTGATCAAAGCGGTGGCCAAACGCCTGGCCGATGCCGCCGGGGACCGCAAGCTGTTCGCGATCGCCGAAACCATCGAATCGACGATGTGGCAGACCAAGAAGATGTTCCCGAACCTGGACTGGTTCTCGGCGGTCAGCTATCACCTGATGGGCGTGCCGACGGCGATGTTCACCCCGCTGTTCGTGGTTTCGCGCGCTTCCGGCTGGAGCGCGCACGTCCTCGAACAGCGTGCGGACGGCAAAATCATCCGGCCGTCGGCGAACTACGTCGGTCCGGAAAATCTTAAATTCGTGCCGATTGACCAGCGCACCTGAAGTCGCGGCAGCGCCGATGGCCGAAGTCTTCGATAGCCTCGGCGCCTGTGTCGAAGCGATACTGGCGCGGCTCGGCAAGCGGCTGGTGATCGGCACGCCGCTGGGCATCGGCAAACCCAACGCGCTGCTCAACGCGCTGTATCGTCGCGCCCGCGCCGACGCCTCCATCCGGATCGAGCTGATCACCGCGCTGAGCCTCAACCCACCGCGCGGCCACAGTGAGCTGGAGCGGCGCTTCCTGGCGCCGATCGTCGAGCGCGTCTGGGGCGATTATCCGCGCCTGGAATATCTCGACGACCTCCAGGCAGGTCGGCTGCCGGACAACGTCCGCGTGGCCGAGTTCTACTTCAAGAGCGGTGCGATGTTGGGGAATTCCCACGCCCAACAGCATTACATCAGCACCAATTACACCGAGGTCGCGCGCGATATGCTCGGCCGCGGCGTCAACCTGCTGCTGCAGGCGGTGGCGATGCGCGACGGCGCCAGCCAACGGCGGCTGTCGCTGTCTTCCAACCCGGATGTGACGCTGCAGCTCATGCCGATGATGCGGCGACTCACCCGGCCATGGCTGGCGGTGGCGCAGGTCAACCGCGGGCTGCCGTGGATCAGCGGTGACGCCGAGGTCGGCGCCGATTATTTTCATCTGTTGCTCGATGCTCCGGGTCTTGATCATCGGCCGTTTGCGGTCCCGCACACGCCGGTATCGGCCACGGATTACGCGATCGGCGTGCGCGCCGCAGCCGCGGTACCGGACGGCGGCACGTTGCAGGTCGGTATCGGCGCGCTGGGCGACGCCGTCTGTCACGCGCTGCGCTGGCGTGCCGCCGATCCAGCCGCTTTTGCCGGCGCCTTAGAAGCCGTCGGCGGGCCATGGCCGGCCAGTCTGCCGGTCAATACCCAGGGCTTCGACCAGGGCCTGTATGTCTCCAGCGAGTTGATCTCCTACCCGCTGTTCACCCTGTTCGAACAGGGTCTGGTGCGACGCGCGGTCTACGACGATGAAACCGTGCAGGCGCTGGTCGATGCCGGACTGGTGACGCCGGGTGCGCTGCGCCCGGACCTGTTCGATGCCGCTTGGCGTGCCGGTTTGCTTGGCGATGCGCTCGGCGCCGACACGTTGCGCGCGCTGCGCCGCTTCGGGCTGGCCCACCCGGATTTATCGTTGCTCCGCGGCCGGCTGTACCTGCAGCCGCATTTTGATCTCAGCAACGAACTCGGCGAACCCGCCGCGCGCCGCACGCTCGATCAGCACGCTCGCGGACCTGGATTGCGCGGCGGCATCAACATGCACGGCGCGTTCTTCATCGGCCCGCAGGTTTTTTACCAACGCCTGTCAGCATTATCCGCGCAGCAGCGCGAGCGGATCGGCATGACCAGCGTCGGCGAAGTCAATCGCTGTTACGCACGTTTTGCATTGAACACGCTGCAGCGACGCGATGCGCGCTTCATCAACGTGACGATGAAGGCCACCTTGCTCGGCGCGGCGATCTCCGACCAGCTCGCGGGCGGCCAGATGGTTTCCGGCGTCGGCGGCCAATTCGACTTCGTCGCGATGGCGCATCAACTTCCCGGCGCCCGTTCGATACTGATGCTCAGAGCCACCCGCGGCAGCGGCCGCAAACTCGAGTCCAATCTGGTCTGGGAGTACCCGCACGCGACGATTCCACGCCATCTGCGCGATATTTTCGTCACCGAATACGGCCTCGCGGACCTTCGCGGCGCCACCGACGCCGAGTGCATCGCGGCGATGATCCATCTGGCAGGCCCGCGCTTTCGCCGGTCGCTGGCCGCGCAGGCTTGCGCCGCCAGCAAGCTGCCGCGCGGTTGGCAACCCGACACAGCCGCAGCACCGGCGTCGCACGCGCTGGCGCCCTGGTTGGGCACTGCATTGCCGAAGCTGCCGTTCGGCAGCGACTTCACCGAGCAGGAGCTGTCGCTGGCCGACCACCTGCGGCGGCTAAAGACGCCGAGCCGTCGGTTGTTGACCGGCCTGATCGCACCACCGCGCGGCGGTGCCGCGCTCGATTTCGCGCTGCGGCACCTGCAGCTTGACCGACCACGCGGGTTACGCCAGCGCTGGCTGGCGCGGCTGGTGCGCGCTGCCTACGTTTGAGCTGTTTTGCTGATCCGTGCGATGCCGCCGCCGTCAATGTGCGGCGTCATCCTGTAACCTGCTACAGACAAACCGACCGCAGGCAATACGCAACGGGAGGGTGCGGTGGACGAACGAGAACGCGAATTCCGCTCCCCGGGTGGCACCCTGGCGTGGGCGCTGGCGCTGGTACTGGCGGCGTTGGCCGTAGTGCTGGCCTTCAGCGGGGCCCATCCTCCTGCGGTGCGCGGTGCTCAGGCTCCGGCCACGGCATTTTCCGCCGAACGTGCGCAGCGCTACTGGCATGCGCTGCTGCCGCAACAGATCCCGCATCCCCTGGGCTCGCCGCAAAATGTCGCGCTGCGCCAGCGCCTGCTGGACCGACTCAACGCCCTCGACTATGCACCGCAGGTGCTCTCGGCCACCGGCTGTATTGAGAAATACATGGTCTGCGGGCCGGTCAACGACGTCATCGCCACCCTGCCCGGACGCGAAGACGCTGCGCTGCTGCTGGTGGCGCACTACGACTCGGTACCGGCTGGCCCCGGCGTCGGCGACGACCTATCCGGCGTCGCCACGATGCTGGAGATCGCACGCGCGTTGCGGGCGGGTCCGACACCGCAGGCCAGCGTGATATTCCTGTTTAGTGACGGAGAGGAGGAAGGTCTGCTCGGCGCCAGCGCCTTCGCGCACATATCGCCTCTGGC
>JAGWMX010000084.1 GCA_028871525.1 Gammaproteobacteria bacterium | reverse complement strand
GAAACGCTTCTGGCCAACGTATTTGTTGTGCAGATAACGTTCGATGCCTTCGGCGGCGACCAGTTGCGTCAGAATCGCCTTCTTGCGTTCGGCCGAAAAGCGCGGCTTGAACGGATCGCGTTCCAGGCGCTGTTGAATCCAGCGCTTCTGCGCGGTTTCGTTGATATACATGTACTGCGCACCGATGCTGCCGGTATAGACATGCTTGAGTACCCCGATGATCTCGCGCAACGTCAGCCGTTCGGCGGTGGCCAGCGTGCCGCACTGGAATTCGCAATCCATATCCTCCGGTCGCAGACCATGAAAGCCCGGATCCAGATCCGGCACCTCGGCGATCGGCGCCAACCCCAGCGGATCCAGCTTGGCTGCCTGGTGGCCGCGCACGCGATGGTAATTGATCAGCCGCAGCACGCCGCTCTGCTTCTCGAACGCCACGGCGTCGGCCGTTGTGGGTGCAGCGGCGGGCATCCTGCGTTGCCGCGCCAGCGCTTCGAAGCGACTGCGTACCGGCCCCTGAGGCTGCTCGATTGCACCCGCCCCGACACGCAAGCCACGGAAAAACGCCTGCCAGGTGCCGTCGACCGAGTCCGGGGCATCGAGGTAGCTTTCATACAGCGCTTCGACGTAGGCGCCGTTGCCACCTTGAATCGCTGAAGACTGGATCAGGCTCTGATATTTGTCACCGGTCATCCGCATCTCCGCTGTGTTTCACTTGCGCGCCGCCAGCCGCGGCCGCGAATTCCATTCCGCAACGCGCTCGCAAAGGTATTCGCGAAAACTGTCGGCGAGTTCCGGATGCTTGAGCGCATACTCCACATTGGCTTTCAGATAACCCAGCTTGCTGCCGCAATCGTAACGCGTACCTTCGAATTCGTAGGCCAGCACCGTCTGTTCCTGAATCATCGTGCTGATCGCGTCGGTCAACTGGATTTCACCGCCGGCGCCTCCGGATGTGCGCTCCAGCAGTTTGAAAATACGCGGCGTCAGGATGTAGCGGCCGACCACAGCCAGGTTCGACGGCGCGTCTGCCGGTTTCGGTTTTTCGACGATGCGGCGGATCTCGCCCAGGCCCGGAGCCACCGGCTGGGTTTCGACGATGCCGTAGGCGCTGACTTCCTCTCGGGGCACTTGCTGGGTGGCGATGACGCTGGTGCCGTATTCCTGATAGACGCGCTGCATCTGCGCCAGGCAGGGCCGCAGTTTGCCGTCGATCAAGTCGTCGGCCAGGATCACCGAAAAATCCTCGTCGCCCACCGCCGGCCAGGCACACAGCACAGCGTGACCCAGTCCCAACGCTTCGGCCTGGCGGATGTAGATACAGGTGATGCCGGGCGGCAGGATCTCCTGCACCGTCTCCAGCAATTTGCGTTTACCGCGACTCTCCAGCTCAGCCTCGAGTTCATAGGCCTTGTCGAAGTGATCCATGATCGAATTCTTCGAGCGGCCGGTGATGAAGATCAATTCCTCGGCACCGGCGCTGATCGCCTCGGACACCGCATATTGAATCAGCGGCTTATCAACGATCGGCAACATTTCTTTGGCGCTGGCCTTGGTCGCCGGCAAAAAGCGGGTACCAAGACCGGCGACGGGGAAAACGGCTTTACGAATGCGCATGGAAATATTTGCTCGGCGGCGAGACCCGCTCGGCTGCATGCTGTTGTCGTGCCGGTTAGTTTACCGCAGCCCACCGCTCAAATGGACGCGGCCGCTGTCGCCCACCAACTCGAACGTTCGTGGCAGGCCGTCGCCGCGCCAGCGCAGTGCTGCCTGTGCCGGCAGCAGCAGCGGCTGCTTGAACTGCACGGTCAGCTCGTCCAACGAGTCGGCATCGACCCCGGGCAGCAGCGACAGACAGCGCGCCAGGGTCCACATGCCATGTGCGATCGCCCGTGGGAACCCGAACATCCGGGCACTGGCGGCGCTCAGGTGAATCGGGTTGTAGTCGCCGGACACCCGTGCGTAGCGCCGACCGATGTCGGCCGGCGCGTCAAACCGTTGATAACTGCTGGCGCCTGCGGTCTTCGGCCGTTGCTTGCCGTCACCGCTGCGATTGCGGAGCTGCAGGACGGTGGCGCTGGCCGACCAGACGGTAACGGCGCCAATCGCGGCTTCGGTCAGCAGATCGAACTCAAGCCCGCGCTTGGCCCGGCGCGATTCGCCGATCCGCACTTTGAGGTCGAGCGGTTGCCCGGCCGCCAGCGGCCGCCGACGGTGGATGCGATTGGCCACATGAATCAACCCCAACAGCGGTAGCGTAAATTGCGGCCGCGACAGCAGGTGCAAATGCAGGCTGCCGGCGAGTACCTGCGGATAGGTGATCGGCAGCTGATCCGATGGCGGCAAACCGCAAACCTCGCGGTAAGCCGCCAACCGGCGCGGATCGACGGTCACGCCGGCCACCCGCACGCCCAGTTCCGGCAGTTGCCGGGGATCGCCGCTTTGCGTCAGCATCGACCACAACGCGCGGCGGTAAGCCGGATACGGCGAAGGCAGCTTCGGCAGGTTTTCGAGCGTTGTGCTCATGTCGCTCCGCAGCGTTGAAATCGTCCGATCATAACGCGGCGTTTCCGGTTGCCTGTGGCCGCGGTTCAGGACAATCGGCGATCGATCACCACTTTTACCGGTTGCTGCGCCTGCGCGCGATCGACGATGACGCTACCCTCCAGGTCGCCGTGACCCGGCAGTGCCTGGCCGTTGGTGCTGATGCGCGCCGTGATCCGGTAGCGGTTGACGCTCGCCAGCCCCCGCCCGCCCATCGGCGCATTGCTGTCGTCCAATGTCACCTGCAATGGGAAATCGTGCGCCGGCAGCCGCCGTGCCGCCAGCGGCATCGGCGGTCCGTCGGGCGCCTGGGCGAAAACGAACAGCGTCGCCCCATCCGGTACCGCCTGGCGCAGATCCGGCGCCAACACCACCTGCACTTCAAGCCGCGCAGGCGCCGGCGAACCCGTGGAGACGGGCAGCGACGGCGTTCCGCCGATGCGGCGGATCTGGGCTTCGAGCGCTTTGCGTACGTCGGCTGGCATATCCTGCTGCGCCAGACGCTGCCAGCGCGCACGCGCGCTGGCGCGGTCGCCGGCCTGCAGCGCCACCAGGCCGGCGTACCAAAGGACACGCGGATTATCCGGAGCGATGGCCGACGCCTTGCTGAACAGGGCCGCCGGTGCGCCGGACAGATCGTGCCCATGAGCCAGCGCCAGCGCCTCGCCTTCGGCGACCAGCCAGTCCGGTTCGGTCTGGCCGCTGAGCACGTTGGCGCGATGGAACGCTGCAGCGGCGCCGGCGGCATCGTCAAGGTTCATGCGGCCGACGCCGAGCAGCGCCCAGCCCTGTGCGTCGCCGGGCTGCTGCTGCAGATGCGCAGCGATCTGGTCGACCGCCGCGCGCACCTGCGCGGTCTGTTCCGCCGCCGTCGGCGGGCCGGCGGCGATCTGGCGCTGAACGCGCCAGCTGCCGTTAGTCGCGTACCATCCTCCGGCCACCGCGATCGGCAGCAATGCCACCGTCAGCGCAACGCCGAAACGCCGCCGACCGTCGCCGAAACCGCGATCGGTTTCGGCTGCAGCCTCGTGCAACAGCCGCGCAGCCGCCTCGTCGCACAGCGTCGCTGCGGTCTCGGCATCGATCGCGCCGAACCTGCACTCGGCTTCGATCTCGCCCAGCCGTGTGCGATACGCGTCCACATTGGCCCGTCGCCGGCGCAGTGTTGCCGGCAGCGCGCGGGCAAGCCATGGCCGCGCCAGCCAGACCGCGGCGGCCAGCGCCAGCGCCGCCATCGCCAGATAAGCGTTCACCGTTCCTGATCCAGCAGACGACGCAGCGATTCGGGATCAACCGCAGCGTCGGGCAGCGGCCGCCGCACGCGCCGGCGCAGATAGACCGCCACCGTCGACAGCGCCACGGCAGCAATCAGGAACGGTCCCGCCCATAGCAGCCAGGTCGATGGTTTGAACGGCGGCTTGAACAGCACGAAATCACCATAGCGCTGCACCAGATAGCGCTTGACCTGCACATCGCTGCGGCCGCGCGCGACCAGGCCGCGAACTTCGTAGCGCAGGTCGCCGGCCAATGGCGCCTGTGAATCGGACAGCGATTCATCCTGGCAGACCAGACAGCGCAACTGCGGCAACAGTGCGCGATACTGCCGTTCCTGGGCAGGCGTCAGCGGAATCTCCGGGCGTGAACGCTGCACTTGTGCCGAAGCGCTGGCGACGGTCAGCAGCAGGCACAGCGGCAGCAGTGCGCGTATCACGAAAACACCGGCAACGTTCGGGGAGGCGCAAGCTACACCCGCAGGGTGCGTGCCACCGATGACCCGCATCAACCGCTGCCCAGCAACGGTGCGACGTGGGCGCGGAAATCGGCTTCGGTCAGCGGACCGATCTGCTTGTAGCGGATCACGCCGGCGGCGTCGATGACGAACGTCTCCGGTACGCCATAAACACCCCAGTCGATGCCGGCGTCGCCGAGCCGGTCCGCCAGCACCAGTGCATACGGATCGCCGTTGTCCGCCAGCCAGCGGCGGGCGGCCTGATCCGTGTCCTTGTAGTCGATGCCGACGATACGCACGCTGTGCTCGCGCGCAAGCTGCAGCAGGAAATCGTGCTCATCGCGACAGGCCACGCACCAGCTGGCGAAAAAATTCACCAGCAGCGGCTGCCCGCGCAGCGCGGAGAGCTTCATGTCCGGCGGCTGGACAACTTGGCCCGACGTCTCCAGCACCGGCAACGTCGAAGCCGGCGCCGGCTTGTCGAGCAGCGGCGACGGCACCCGCGACGGATCGCGATGCAAGCCGACGGCAAACAGCCCGACCAGCCCCGCCAACACCGCCAGCGGCAGCAGATACGCCAGACGCCTCACGCGGCCACCGCCTCGTCGGCCACCGCGGCGGTCGCGCGCATCGCCAGCCGGTAGCGACGGTCGCTGATCGCCAGCAGTCCGCCGCAGAACATCAGCACACCGCCGAGCCAGATCAAGCGCACGCCGGGTTTGACGTACAGCCGCAGACTCCAACTGCCGTCGTCGTAGCCGCTGCCGAGCGACACATAAAGATCACGGGCGAGATTCCAGGACACTGCCGATTCCGTCATCACCTGGCCGGCCGCCGGATAATTACGCTTTTCCGGATGCAGTTGCGCGATGGTTTCGCCGTTGTAGGAAACCAGGACGCTGCCGCGCTGCGCGCTGTAATTTGGACCTTGCACTTGTTCGGTCCCCTGAAACGCGAATTGATAACCCGCCACATTGACCATCGCGCCGGGAGCAAGACGCAGGTCGCGTTCGGCGGAAAACCCCAGCGCCAGCGCCACTCCGATCGCCCACAAGCCGAGGCCGGCATGTGCGGCGGTCATGCCCCAGATCGAGCGCGAAGTCGCCGCCAGCGCAGGTAGCCATTCCCGGCCGCGCAGTCTGCGGACGATTTCGGCCAGCGCCGTAGCCAGGGCCCAGGCGCCGAGCAGGCAGCCCGCGGCCACCGCCAGCGTGTTGCGGTGCACCAGCGCCAACGGCAGCAGTGCGGCGATCAGTACCGCCACGGCAGCCGGCCAGCGCAGCCGCCGGAGCGACTCGCGCAGCCGGCCGCGTTTCCATCCCAGGACCGCAGCGAAACCGACCAGCACGATCAACGGCACGAACAACGGCGCAAATACCGCGTTGAAGTACGGCGGCCCCACCGAAATCTTGCCGAGCTGCAGCGCATCGATCACCAGCGGATACAAAGTCCCCAGCAACACCGCGCCGGCACAGGCGGCCAGGAAGGCATTGTTGAGCAGCAACAGCCCTTCGCGCGACACCAGGCGCACCTCGCCTTCGGTCACCAGCTTCGGCGCACGCCATGCGAACAGCAGCAACGCCGTGCCGACCACCACGCCCAGGAAGCACAGCACGAACAGGCCGCGCGACGGATCTTCAGCGAAAGCATGCACCGACACCAGCACTCCGGAACGCACCAGGAAAGTGCCCAGCAACGACAGCGAGAAGGTCAGGATCGCCAACAGCACGGTCCAGCTTTTCAGCAAACCCCGCTTTTCGGTCACCGCCAGCGAATGAACCAGCGCGGTTCCCGCCAGCCACGGCATGAAGCTGGCGTTCTCCACCGGATCCCAGAACCACCAGCCACCCCAGCCGAGTTCGTTGTAGGCCCACCACGAGCCAAGCGTGATGCCGAGCGTCAGAAACATCCAGGCGGCGGTGGTCCACGGTCGCGTCCATCGCGCCCACGCGGTGTCCAGGCGGCCGCTGATCAACGCCGCGATCGCGAACGCGAACGCGACCGAAAAACCGACGTAACCCATGTACAGCATCGGCGGATGCATCGCCAGACCCGGATCCTGCAGCACCGGATTGAGGCCGTGACCTTCCGCCGGCACCGGATAGGCGCGCACGAACGGATCGGAGGTTAACAGCATGAACAGCAGGAAACCGATCGATATCAGGCCCAATACGCCGAGCACCAACGCGCCGATCTCGCGCGGCAGCCGTCGATTGAACAGGCTGACCGCCAACGTCCAGATCGCCAGCACCGTCACCCACAGCAGCAGCGAACCTTCGTGCGCGCCCCACACTGCGCTGATGCGATAGGCCAGCGGCAGCTGCGTATGGTCATTGGCGGCAACGTAGGCCACCGAAAAATCGCAGGTGACGAAGGCATAGGTCAGACAGGCATAGGCCACCACCACCGCCAGAAACTGCGCCTGCGCCGCCGAAACGGCGGTTGCCAGCCAGCGCGGCTGGCGCCGCCGGTAGCCGATCAACGGCGCACCGGCCTGCACCAGCGCCAGTCCTAGCGCCAGCATCAGCGCGAAGTGCCCGAGTTCGGAGATCACGGGGCATCCCGCGCCGCGGTCATCGCCTTGTCGCCCAGGGTCTTAAACGCAGCGCAATCCTTGCGGCCCTGCAGCTCGGCCGCCTTGACTTGTCGGGCGACGTTCGGCGGCATGTAGCTGGAATCGTGCTTGGCCAGGATACGGCTGGCGACGAACGTCCCATCAGCGTTCAGGTGGCCGGTGGCGACCACGCCCTGCCCTTCACGGAACAGATCCGGCAATACACCGTCGTAGGCGACTGGCATCTGGTGGTGACAGTCCGTCATCATGAACCGGATCGCCAGACCCGTGCCGTGCTTGAGAGTGCCGGGTTCGACCAGCCCGCCCAGATCCATCACGGCGCTGACAGGCACGTCGCGCGCGGCCAGATCGCTGGGTGTGTAGAAATACATCATGTTCTTGCGGAACGCGGTGACCGCCAGCGCGGTCGCCGCCGCCACTCCGGCCACCAACACGACAACGGCCGCAGTGCGGCGCTGGCGGCGGGTCATGTTCCGATCCCCCTGGTTTCCTCGTGATCCTCGTCCAGCCGGCGCAACAGCGCGCGGCGGTGCGCCTCGGGCACCAGCCAGTTCCAGGCCAGCACCGCCAGCCCCAGCGCGTACGCCGGCCACACGTACACCGCGTAACCGCCCATCGCCCAGAAACCGGGATTCATGCCGCCACCACCGGCACCAGTTCGCGCACCCACAGGCTGTTACGCTCGCGTATCAGCAGTTCGTTCTGCATACGGCGCAGCACCACCGCGGCGTAAAACATCGTGAAACCGAACGCCGCAGTCAACAGCGGCCACAGCATGCCCGGGCTGATCGACGGGCCGCCGGGTTTGAATACCGTCGCGCCCTGATGCAGGCTGTTCCACCACACGACCGAATAGTGGACGATCGGGACGTTGACAGCTCCGACCAGCGCCAGCAGCGCACAGGCGCGTGCACCGGCGCGGGGATCGGAAAAAGCGGAATTCAGCGCCACCACCCCTAGATACAAAAACAGCAGCACAAGTTCCGAGGTCAGACGCGCGTCCCACACCCAATAGGCGCCCCACATCGGCTTGCCCCACAGCATGCCGGTGGCCAGCGCTAGCGCGGTAAAGCTGGCGCCGGCCGGCGCACTGGCCACCACCACCGCCTCGGCCAGCTTGATCCGCCACACCAGCGCCACGAACGCCGCCACCGCCATCGCGCTGTAGCCCAACAGGGACAGCCAGGCAGCCGGCACGTGCACGTAGATGATCCGGAACGCGTCGCCCTGTTGATAATCCGCAGGCGCCAGCACCAACCCGCCGTAAAAGCCGGCCGCGATCGCCGTCAGGCCGATGGCCAGCAGCCACGGCGCCAGGATTCCGGCGAAACGATAAAAACTCGGTGGCGAAGCCAACCGGTGGAACCAGAGCCACATCGAAACGACCTCGAAGGAGCAGCGCAACCAGCCTCGCAGCGGGTACAAAGTCATCCGCCACGCGACCGCGCAAAGTATAACCGAGCCTCCATTGCCGTTGGCTTTGATCTGCGTCAAAACCTCCAGGCCGACGGACTACTCCAGTGCGTTGCGCAGCGCCGCCGCGGCGACCCACGGGAGCAGCGTGGCGGCCAGCAGCAGCAGCGCTGCAAGAAAATACAGCGGCGCGGCCGCCGGCAGCCCTTGCAAAGCGGCACGCACCGCGCCGCCGGCGAAGATCGCCACCGGCGTCATCAGCGGCAGCACCAGGATCGGCAGCAGCAGCCCGGCGCGCGGCACGCCCACGGTCAGCGCACCGGCGAAGCCGCCGATCAACATCAGTGTCGGCGTACCCAGCAGCAACGTGAAGAACAACAGCTTGCAGCCATTGGCCGGCAAACCGAGCGCGGCGCCGACCAATGGACCGATCGCGACCAGCGGCAGCGCCGTCAGCAACCAGTGTGCGGCGATCTTCGACGCCACCAGCAGCGGCGCCGGCGTCGGCGCCAGCAGCAGCTGTTCGAGATTGCCATCCTCGAGGTCGCCGCGGAACACGCGCTCGATCCCCAGCAGCGCCGCCAATAACGCGCCGACCCAGACCACCGATGGCGCCAATGCCACCAATGCCGGATCGCGCGGCGCGGCGGCTAGGGCGAACAACACCACGACGACGCCATAGAACACCGGCGCTTGCGCCCATTCAGCCGGTCGGCGTAGTGCCAACCGGAGTTCGCGTGCGAAGACGGCGGCGAGCGCGCGCATTCAGCGCAATTCCAGCACGCGCAACCCGGTGATCGCGGCTGGAAACGGCTGGTGACTGCTGACCACTGCGGCGCCGCCGCCGCGCGCGTGCTGATCCAGCAAATCGGCGACCAGCACAATGCCTGCAGCATCCAGTCCGGCCAGCGGTTCGTCCAGCAGCCACCACGATCGCGGCAGTGCCAGCAGCCGCGCCAGCGCCGTGCGCCGCCGCTGGCCCATCGACAGGCGGCCGCAGGCACGGTGCCGTTGCCGCCGCAGACCGACGCGGTCGATGGCGCCGTCGATCGCCGCGGACGGCACCGCCATTCCCTGCAACCGGCACCAGAAGCTCAGGTTCTCCATCACCGACAGCGCCGGATGCACCGCGTTGCGATGGCCGATCCAGTGGCGCTCGTGGGCCTGCGGCATGTCCCGCAGCCGCCCGGCGGCCGCAGCACGCAATCCAGCGATCACCTCCAGCAGCGAAGTCTTGCCGGCGCCGTTGGCGCCGACCACGTGCAGGATCACGCCCGCTTCGCAGCGCAGGCTCAAACCGCGCAGCACCTCACGGTCGCCGCGGGTCACGGACAAGGCTTCCAGTTCGAGCGCGTTCATGGAAGCTGCGCAGTTTAAAGTCTCCATCGGCATCGCGCAGGACCGGTACAATGGCACGATGAAACCGCGGAGCTGGCGCGCGTGCCGGCGCGACTGATCGACGGCAAGGCAGTCGCCGCCGAGGTGCTGGCACGGGTGCGTGCAGCCGTCGTCCGGCTGACCGCCGGTCAGCGGCCACCGCCGACGCTGGCGACGATACTGGTCGGCGACGACGCAGCCTCGCAGATTTATGTGCGTAACAAGCGGCGCACCTGCGAAGAAGTCGGCATCGGCTCGCGATCGCACAACCTGCCGGCCGACGTTGCGCAGAGCCGGTTGCTGGAATTGATCGGCGCGCTCAACGCGGCCGACGACGTTGACGGCATCCTGGTGCAGTTGCCGCTGCCGCCGCACATCGACACCACCGAGGTGATCGAATATATCCGCGCCGACAAGGATGTCGACGGTTTCCATCCGTACAACGTCGGTCGGCTGGCGCAGCGCATCCCGGCGTTGCGGCCGTGCACACCGGCCGGGGTGATCGAACTGCTGTGCCACACCGGCGAAACCTTCTACGGCCGCGACGCCGTGGTGGTCGGCGCCAGCAACCACGTCGGCCGGCCGATGGCGCTGGAACTGCTGTTGGCCGGAGCGACGGTCACCGTCTGCCATCGCTTCACACGCGATCTCGCTGCACACGTTCAGCGCGCTGAAATTCTGGTCGCTGCCGTCGGCAAACCCGGGCTGATCCGCGGCGACTGGGTGCGGCAAGGCGCCACCGTGATCGACATCGGCATCAGCCGGCTGGCCGACAACCGCCTGACCGGCGACGTGCAGTTCGAAGCCGCCAGCCAACGCGCGGCCTGGATCACGCCGGTGCCGGGCGGCGTCGGACCGATGACGGTGGCGATGCTGATGCACAACACCGTCGAAGCCGCCCAGCGACGCCGCGCCCGATGAAGATCCGCCTGCTGGCCGGCGGACACATCACCGCCGCCGCCTGACTGCATGTACGCGGCGTTGTCCGTCGAGCACGATCAGCCAGTCCGCCCGCGCCGGCAGGCAGTTCAGCGCGTGGCGCGTCAGCCGCTCGTAGTGCTGCAGAAACCGCCGCAGCGCCGTACGATCCAGCGCCCGCGGTGCGGCGGCGCGGCGCAGCGGCCGTTCGGCCTCGTCGCGCCAGCGGCATACCGCCGTCCAGCCCGGCGCCTGCAGCAACAACAACGGATTCAGGCACGGCCACAGCCGCCGCGCGTACTCGGCCAGCCGGGCGTTCACCCAGCAACGCCAGTGGCCGTCGGCATCTTCGTTACGTTCCAAGGCATTGAGCGGCCGCCGCAGCGCCTGGGCGGGCTGTGCCGGCAATCCGAGGCACCAGCCTTCCAGCACCAGCAACTGCGGCGATCGCGTGATTCTGCGCCAGCGCGACGGCGGGTGTCGTGTGTCACGGCCCTTGTCGAAGCGCGGCACTGGCGCCGGCCGCCGCGGCGACGCTGCGTTCAACGCGTCGAGCGTCGCCAGCAGCAGATCGAGATCATGCGTGCCGGGCACGCCGCGGGTGGCGAGCAGCGGGTGTACGGCGCGCGCCAGCCGCAGCCGCTCGGCGCGGCCGTGGTAAAAATCGTCCAGCGACAGTGCCAGCGCCGCCACGCCATGCCGCTGTGCGGCGGCAACCAGTGCTTGTGCCAGCGTCGACTTGCCACTGCCCGGTGCGCCGCTGATGCCGAGCAGCACGCGCGGCACCAGGCGCAGACTCAGCGCCGCCAGCAGCGGCTCGGCCAGCAGCGCCGGCGGCCGGCCATGGCCACTGTGCCAGGATGAATCGGGTGGCCGGTGTTGATCCCGGTCCGGCGGCCGCTTGACGCGCCGCGCACGCGGGTTCGTCATCCGCAGCTGGCGCCGATGCCGCCAGCAACTGGGCTGTTGAAGTGCGTCAGCGGCGCGGCAACGCACGGTCCGGCCAAGTGGCAATACTGCACCGGATACGGCTGGCAGGGCCGGTTCGCAGCCCGATACTGAATGCGGTTCAGCGGCAGGCGATCGGGGTCCATGCGCGATGCGCACCTCGGTCATCCGGGTTGCGGGGTGCAGCGAAGCCAGCACCGCGCTTGCCACATGTTATCAAGGCCTTTACTTTGTGTCCGGCCGGGTGGCTGCGCGCCGCGAACAGATCCGATGACTGCAGCAAATCCTTTCTATACCGAGGAGCACGAAATTTTCCGTGCGCAGATGCGCCGCTTCGTCGAGCGCGAGTGTGAACCGCACATCGAGGCCTGGGAGGCAGCGGGTGCACTGCCGCGCGGTTTGCACCGCAAAGCCGCCGAAGCCGGGTTGCTGGGGATCGACTTTCCGGCGGCCTACGGCGGTGTCGAGGTGCCGGATCCGTTCTACAGGGTGATCGTCGTCGAAGAACTGTCGCGCACCGGCGCCGGCGGTTTGATCGCAAGTCTGCTCAGTCACGGCATCGCCTGCCCGCCCATCGTTCACGCCGGTACCGAGGAACAAAAGCATCGTTTTTTGCGCCCGGTGCTGGAGGGGCGACAGATCGCCGCACTGGCCGTCACCGAACCGTCCGGCGGATCCGATGTTGCAGACCTGCGTACGCGCGCGGTGCGCGACGGCGACGATTACATCGTCAACGGCAGCAAGGCCTTGATCACCTCCGGCTTGCGCGCGGACTATTTCACCGTCGCGGTGCGTACCGGCGGGACCGGCCTGGGCGGAATCTCGCTGCTGGTCATCGAGGCGGATCGGCCCGGGGTTTCTCGCACCCGGCTCGACAAAATGGGCTGGTGGTGCTCGGATACGGCAACCCTGTATTTCGAGGACTGCCGGGTGCCGACGACCAATCGTCTGGGCCAGGAAAACCAGGGTTTCATGGCGCTTCTGCTCAACTTCAACCACGAGCGGTTGATGCTGTCCGCGCAGGCCTGGGCGATGGCGCAGTTGTGCTACGACGAGGCATTGGCCCATGCACGCCAACGCCGGAGCTTCGGCAAACCGCTGATCGCCCGCCAGGTGATTCGCCACAAGCTGCTGGACATGAAGATGGGCATCGACGCCGTAAAGGCGCAGCTCGATCTGTTGTGCTGGCGCGTGGCGCAGAAGCGGATGCCGGTGGCCGAAATCTGCCTGCTGAAGAACCTGGCCACCGGCACACTGGAGCAGGTCGCCGCCGAGGCGGTGCAGATTCTCGGTGGCGCCGGCTACCTCCGCGGCGCCAAG
>JAGWMX010000083.1 GCA_028871525.1 Gammaproteobacteria bacterium | reverse complement strand
TGACCCCTGGAACCGGAAACCGAACTACCGTATCGTCACTCATGGCGTGCCTCGCTGTTTGCTGAAAAAGATCTCGACAATCGAATTTCAGCAGGGCACGCCGCCTTTTTTCAAGACCGGGTCATACACCAGATTCAGTTATAGCTCCATCCAAAACAATCGTTATTGGAAATCGAAGGCAGCCAGCCTGCGCCCGCTAACCGCGCCGATTGCCCAGGGTGTCAGCTCAAGGGATAGCACGAAGACTTAGGACGCGGCACGCGCAACGGTCCCGTAGCTTCATCGTGCCTGTCGCCGTCAGGCCGTTCGGCCCGGCTCCGGAGCGCCGTCCAGCGCTCCCGACAACTTGAATATCCTCAAGCAGGGAAAGGAAGATGGTGCGGGCGGCCGGACTTGAACCGGCACAGGCCTTTCGGCCCTACGGATTTTCATACCACTACGGCTTTCGCCGCGCTCGCCGCTGCGCCTCTCGGCACAGGACGCTTTGTGGTCTGGACTATCCCTTCACCATAGCCGTTGCTTTAGGTGCTGCCCGTCTAGTCTCTACACCTTCCCGTTTCCGGGCTTGGCTCGGGATTGCCATGTGAAAGGTTTCCCCGACTTTGAGCAGTTCTGCATCGCGGGTTTCCCCGCGCGCACTCAATTTTCTGGTTTAAGTCCGTTGCGTCTACCAATTTCGCCACGCCCGCGTGGTTCATCCACGTATAGCCGCAACCCCGTTCACAACCAAGAAAAATCGAGCATTTATGGGGATTCCGGCATTACGGAAAGGCTGGGTAACAGCCTTCGCCGCCTTAGGTTTGGATAGCATAACACGATAGGAGTCGTACCTGCTCGGCGCGCAAACGGCGATGCGTCACCCTTTTAGGCGTCCGTCTATCTCGCCTTTGGAGGCGGAGTCCGCGGGCGCGGCTTGCGCACGTTTATGGCTCCGGCATCGATGCTGTCTTTGATGTGGGAGGCGTAATACTTCTCAATCATCTCGACACTGGTACGGCAGTTTTTCGCGATCTGATAAATGTCGGCGCCTTCCATGAGCCTCAAGCTGATATAGGTATGACGGAGGCTATAGGCGGTTCGCTCGTTGCCCTCGCGATCTGTCTTGAGATCGAGTTCGTTCAAAATATCTCTAAACAATTGCCTGTGCGTTTTGGGGAACACCAGGTCCGTCGGTTTCGGAGGGACCATTGTTTTGCTCGGCTCCTCGTTCGATGCGCCTGACGAAGAAGATGATCGAAGGCTTTCGCTCATCTTTACCGGACGCGGGCGCTTCTCCAAGCGCCTGAAGGGCTCTACTGCGCCAGGCATGCTTTTGCAGTAGCCGACACCACGCTTACCGCGAACAGTGATGACAAGAATATCGTCTCTGCCGTTCCCGGCAGTTCCGGACTCGATTTCCACGTCCCGAAATTGAAGCCGCAGCGCTTCGTCGGGACGAAGTCCGGTATTCGCCATGAACAACACAAAGTCATGGAGTTGCTCACACGACCACTTCCAGCGCGGCTTTGGAGGATTCTTGGCGCGCATCCCCGTTGCAGTATAGAGCTGCTTGTACTCCTCTGCAGAGAACCAAGCTCGGTGGGATACCTTCGATGAAGATTTGTATGGCGCGGATAGATTTGGAAGATGGTCAAGCCACCCCTGCCGATTTGCAGTTTTCAGTATCTGACGGAGGCAGACTATTTCCTGATGGAGTGTGCTGCGCGATGGAGGTTTTTGCCTTTCAAAGCCCTTGGACGATCCATTCTTTCTGATATGCGCCGCAAGTTTGTGTTGGTCTTTCCGCGACATTCCCGTCTTCATGCGGTGTATGCGGTAGTCCTGAACCTTACCTGCCGTGATATCGCTGAGAACCAAATTGCCGAAGAATGGATTCAGGTGGTTGTTGATCCTGTCCTTGTGGCAGGCGACATAGACTGCGCTTCTCTGCCCTTCGGTAATGGTCTCGAATTCATCGATAAAGCGTTCGGCCGCTTCCCGGAAGGTCTTCCCTTCCTTCAACTCGCCGGACCGATATTTTCCCAGGAGGCTTAGGTACCAGTCTCGGGCTACGTCCTTTGCGCGGGCGAGGCTTTCTTCTCTCGTCGTGGTGCGCCGCTGGCGTCCGGCCACTGAACACGAGCACTGCCAATGCGGACTGTTTTTCCGCATGTAGAGCTGGACGCGATTGTCCATAAGGGAGTGACGGGTGGTGTCCATCGAAAGGCCTGTAGACGCTATTTTGTGCTAGTTGTGTGTTAGCTACGTATAGCACTAAAGGCCTGATTACACAACGAAATATTATTTTACATAGGATTTTAAGTCCGCTGCGTCTACCCGTTCCGCCATTCGGGCGCCAGCCGATGCTATGCCGTTGCGGGCGTGGAGGCTAGTGTGATGTCTCAATTAGAAGTGTCCTTATGAAGTCCCTGGGCTTGCCTGGCGCGAATGACCTTGGCGAGGATGTCTTCGGCCTTGGCGGTCCAGATGAAGGGCTTGGGGTTTCCATTGTGCTTGCTCAAGGAGTCGCTGATGGCCTGCTCCAGGTCGGCAACGCTGGTGAAGCTGGCGCGCTTGAGGCGGTTTTCGGAGAGATCGCGGAAGAAACGCTCGACCATGTTGAGCCACGAGGAGCCGGTCGGCGTGAAGTGCACGTGGAAGCGCGGATGGCGGGCGAGCCAGCGCTTCACCTTTTCGTGCTTGTGGGTCGAGTCGTTGTCCACGATCAGGTGCAAGTCCAGGTCGGGCGGCGTTTCCTGGTCGATCCGCCGCAGGAACTCGAGCCATTCCTGGTGGCGATGCCGGGGCTGGCACAGGCCGATGAGCTTGCCATCCAACACACTGAGCGCCGCGAACAAGGTGGTGGTGCCATGGCGCTTGTAGTCGTGCGTCATGGTGGCCACGCGCCCCTGCTTCAGGGGCAGACCCGGTTGGGTGCGGTTGAGCGCCTGAATCTGGGATTTCTCGTCGCAACTCAGCACCAGGGCGCGGTCGGGGGGATTCAGGTAAAGCCCGACGATGTCCTGGAGCTTCTCGACGCAGCGCGGGTCCTTCGACAGCTTGAAGGTCTTGACCAGGTGCGGCTTGAGACCATGGTGCTGCCAGATGCGCTGCACCCGCGACCGGCTCATGCCCAGGCGCCGGCCCAGCGTGCGTACGCTCCAGTGCGTCGCGTTCTCCGGCTTCTCGTGCAGGGTCACGCGCACCGCCTCGGCCTCCCGTTGCGCGCTCGCCGTGCGCGGCCGACCCGGGCGCGGCGCGTCCTTGAGCAAGCCGTCCACGCCCTGGGCCAAGTAGCGCTGGCGCCAGCGCGCCGCCACGCGTCGATCCACCTTCAGCGTGGCGCCGATCTCCAGGTTGGTCTGGCCCTTGGCCGCCAGCAGAATGATTCGCGCTCGCTCTGCGACGCGCGCTTCCACGCGCTTGCGTTTGGACAGGATGCGGAGCCGGTGATCGTCCGTCGACGAAAGGACTACGGGTTTCGCTTTGCGCATGGTCGCCACTTCTTTGCCCATAGTGGGACAAGGGATGTGGCATTAAGTTCCATAATTTATGGGACACTACACTAGGTGGTCTATGTCTCGAGCCTGGCGTCGGATCCGAACCGCCGTCTGGTGCCGCTGTGGGTGAAAGGGCAGGCCGAGCGCGCGCTGACTGTCTCGGGGCTGACCCATACCTGCCTGCGCCCTGGCGTGGCGCAGCCGGTGTATGGCGTGCGTTCGCCGCACCGATTGTGCGATCTGGCCTCGGCTGGGCGCGCCGGTGCTGGCAGTGGCCGGCCGTCTTCTACTCGGCGCGTTGACCACCACCCGTGCTCTCGGCGAGTGCATGCGCGACTTGTGCGTATGGACGGGCCGCGTCCGACGGTCCTCGAAAACCTCGCAAATCGGCCGAGCGCGCGCATGCTCATCCGGCGGGCAGACGCCGCCAAGCCGCAAGCGCCATATCGCGCGAGGCGGCCACCTCCACCATCGGCGTCGGATAGCCGCAGGCTGCCAGCGCTGCGGGGTGTTTCCACGCCTCGTGCGGCACCTTGGCCGGTAGCGCCGCCAGTTCCGGGATCCAGCGCTTGATGTAGGCGGCATCCCGGTCGAACCTGGCCGCTTGCAGATAGGGATTGAAGATGCGGAAGTAGGGCGCCGCATCGGCGCCGCAACCGGCCACCCACTGCCAGCCCAGGGTGTTGTTGGCCAGATCGGCATCCACCAGCGTGTCCCAGAACCAGCGCGCGCCGTGGCGCCAGTGCTGGCGCAGATTCTTGGTTAGGAAGCTGGCCACCACCATGCGCACCCGGTTGTGCATCCAGCCGGTGTGCCACATCTCGCGCATGCCGGCATCCACCAGCGGAATGCCGGTGCGCCCGCGCTGCCAGCGCTCCAGCACGGCCGGCGCATCCGCATTCCAGGGGAAAGCGTCGAAGCGAGGATTGAAGTTGGCCTGCGGCGTGTGCGGGAAGTGGTAGAGCAAGTGATGGGCAAACTCGCGCCAGCCGAGCTCGCGCAAAAAGAGGCCCGGATCGGCCTGTGCGGCGCGCCGGCGCAGATGGTCGAGAATCTGCACCGGCGTGATCTCTCCGAAATGCAGATGCGCCGACAGGCGCGAGGTGCCGCGGCGGGCGGGCAGATCGCGCAATTTCGCATAATCTTTTGCCGCCTCGTCGGCGAAGATCGCCAGTTGTTCCTGGGCGCCGGCTTCGCCTGGTATCCAGGTCGCGGCCAGACCGGAATCCCAGCAGATCCTCGGCAGCAGCCCCAGCACAGACACCGGCAGCCCATCGTCCCGCGCCACCCAGTGCTGGGCACGAGCAGGCGGCAACGGCGCTGGGGGCGGCAGTGCACGCAGCCTGCGCCAGAATGGGGTGAATACCCGGTATGGCTGGCCACCGTCGGTGGCCAGTGCCCACGGCTCGTACCAGAGATTGCCCGGATGGCTGTGCACGGCCAGGCCTTCGGCCCGCAGTGCCGCTTTCAGGGCGCTATCACGGGCGATCGTGGCTGGTTCATAGCGCCGGCTCCAGTAAACGGCCGTCGCGCCGCTGCTGCGTGCCAGGGTGAGCACCTGTGCCGTCGTGTCGCCGTGCGAGATGTGCAGGCGCCCGCCAAGCTCCCTAAGTTGCCGTTCCAGCGCAACCAGGCTGTGGTGCAGCCACCAGCGGCTGGCCGCGCCCGGCGCCCAGGTGCCATCCGCATCGGGATCGTGCACGTACACCGGCAGCACGGATGCATGGGCCGCGCAGGCGGCGCTCAGGGCGGGATAGCCAGCCAGGCGCAGATCGCGCCGAAACAGTATCAGGGCGGTGGACATCGTAGTTCCGCAAACCAAGTAGAAGCACCATGTGGATCTTGTACGTGAGCTGTGCCAAATCCGATGCCTTCCGCTTTTACATCATTTTGCTGGTAGTGTGCCGTCCTCGCCTGCCTTGGGGTACCGGCGTGAATGATGGCAAGACCTTGTGCAGCTCATAGAGTTCATACCGCGAGCCAGTTTCACGCACATCGTCTCGCGCAACGGCAGCGACACGAGGGTCTGTCATGCAGCGCGACGAACGATTTGGTGAAGCTGCGCTGCGCGACCGCCGTTCCGTGATCGACCGTGCCCACGAGGCTTGGGCGCCTCCCGAAAGCCCAGCGTGGCCGTATAGCCCGCAAGCCACCTCTCAGTGGCCAGACGTACCAACCGACGTGTAACGGGCGAAGAACGCCGCCATCGCGTTGTCCGCCTCCACCGACCAGATGGCGGCGACGTGACCCTTGCCGGCCACGGGCACGAAGGTCTTGTCGGTCGAACCGGCCGCGGCGAAATCGGCGCGTCCTTCGGCGATGGGAATCACCTCGTCCGCCGTCCCGTGCACCACCAGCAGTGGTCCGTGGTAGCGCCGCAGCTCCGCAGCATTGTGGATGCCGTCCTTCACGCTGGCCGCGACCTGTATCGGTCGGTGTACCGCCTTGGCGACATCCGCGGCGAGTGCATCGGCCGATGCCAGCGGATCGAGCAGCACCAGCCCCGCCAGCGTCGGTCGGCTGGCCGCGATATGGCTGGCGAACACGGAACCCAGCGACCAGCCCACAACGTACACCGGCCGCCCCGCCGCCTTCTCCATCACCAGGTCATAGATCGCCAGCGCGTCTGTGCGCGCCTGTGCCAGCGAGATCACCCCGTCGCTGAAGCCGGTGCCGCGATAATCGAACGTGACCAGGTTGAAGCCGAGCGAGGCATAGAAGAAGCCGTCCCGGGCCTGCGTCCAGGCGTCGCCAATGGTTTCGTTGTTGCCGTGGAAGGTGACTACGAAGGGCGCGCCGGCCACCGGCGAGGGGTAGAACCATCCACGCATTTCCACGCCATCGGGCACCTTCAGTCGCACGGTTTGGCGCGAATCGTCCTTCGCCGCATCGACCCACACGCTAGGCGGCAGGCGCTTGGCCGGATGGAACAGACGGGCGTCGTCGAATCGCAGCGTGCCGGTGGGCGCCGGCACTGCGTCGGCCGCCCGGATCGGACCGAGGCCGATCAGCAAGCAGCCGAGGCCGCTCGCCAGCCACGCTACCAGCCAGCGACGCAACGCGCCGCGTCCCTCGCCCCTAAAGGCAGCAACCATCTCGATCGCAGACATTCCCCCAAGCCCTCGCGTTGAATAGTCTGGCGACAAGCTCGTCACTCGCCGAAAAGTCGAAGTTACCCACTGTTTTCGCTGACGACACTCGAACAATGCGACCAAGTCGTCCGCGTCATGCGGGCGCGAGCGCGGCCCTCGCGGGCGACGGAATACGACGCCGTGAGGCATGGCGCTCGTCAGGTTCCGGATGATTCGTAATGGGATTGCGAAAGAGTTCTGGGTGAGATTGTGCCCAATTCTGCACCGCCTGGCGTGGCGTGCGCCAGACCGGGGCCGACCGCTGGTTGGCGCGCTGCCCGGCGCATGACCACCGCCATTCGTCCCTGAGCGTCCGCGAGCTGCCGGATGGCCGCGTGCTGGTGCACCACATCGCGGGCTGCGGCGTGTATGCGGTCTGCGACGCCGTCGGCCTGACAGTGTCCGATCTCTTCCCACCCAACTTGCGCGAGATCCTGTTGCACCGCACGACCGTTCCGGCAGCGCCGCCGATTCCCGCTGCGGAGGCGCTGCGCGCGTTTGAGATGCCTTGACAAAGTCAAGTGAAATCCGTAAGTTATATAATATTCACGGCCCACCGCTTGCAGCAGGACGTTTCAAGCCATCGACGCCGCCTGCATACACCCCACCCCGCCTTCCTCCCCCACGGCGGCGCGCGCGGAACGAGGCATCGCCCTGATCACCGCCGTGTTCGTCGTGGCGCTGGCCAGCATCGCCGCGGCCGCGCTGCTGTCGTCGACGCAGATCGCCCTGCGCCGCGCGGAAAATCTGCAGGATTCCGAAGCGGCCTGGTGGTATGCACAGGGACTGGAAGCCTGGGTCTCCGTGCTGCTGCAGCGCGAACAGCAAGCCAAGCAGTCGCCGGAGGATAGCCTCGGCGAAGCCTGGGCTCAGCCGCTGACCTATCTGCCGTTCGACCGCGGCGGCGTCAGCGGCGGGCTCGAAGATCTGCAGGGTCGGTTCAATCTCAACAATCTCGCCGCCAGCAACCTGGTGGATCGACGTTTCTTCGCGCAGCAGTTCAATCGCCTGCTGCAGTCGATCCCGGGAATCGACCCGTTCTCGACCGACGACCTGGCGCCGGCGATCCAGGACTGGTTGGATCCGGACAGCGAACCTTCCGGCTCCAGCGGGGCCGAATCGCCGTATTATTTGTCGCTCGATCCGCCCTACCGGGCCGCCAACCGATTGATGGTCAGTCCAAGCGAACTGCTCGCGGTCAGCGGCGTGACCCCGCAGCTCTACGATGCGCTGCGGCCATACGTCTGCGCGCTGCCGCTGGCAGGCACCAAGATCAACGTCAACACGGCGCTGGCGCCGGTGCTGGCCTCGCTGGCCAGCTCCGGGCCGACCGTCGGTCTGGAAGGCTTCTTGAAGCAGCGCGTCAAACAACCGCTTCAATCGGCACAAGCGATCGGTCAACTCGGTTTCATACCGGCAGGACTCAACGTCAGCCAGTATCTGGACGTACATACCGATTATTTTCTGCTGCACGCGCACATTCACGTTGGCAGTGCCGACCTCGCACTGTACAGTGTGATCCGCCGGCCAACGTCCGGAAGTGCGGCTGTAATCGCCCGCAGCACCGGCACTGAATGATTCCGCAGATTTCCCCGACGCAGATTTCCCTGACACTCTGAAGTGCGCGACAGCCTGTACCTCCGCCTGCATGAACCCTCGCTCGAGGCGCCCTGCAATTTTGCCGTCGTACCGGCCGTGGCCGGCGCTGCGGTGGTGGAACAGGCGTCGTTGGCGACAGCGCTGGCCCGCGCCCAGGGTTTGCGGCTGGTGGTGCTGGTTTCCAGCGACCGGGTGCGGCTGACCAAAGTCGAGGTTCCGCTGCGCCAGCCGGGCAAGGTGTTACAAGCGGTGCCGTTCCTGCTCGAGGATCAATTCGCCGAGGACGTCGAGGATTTGCATTTTGCGCTCGGCCCGCGTCAAACCGATCAAAGTTTTCCGGTCGCCGCAGTGTCCCGTCGACAAATGGAAGCCTGGCTGGCGCCGCTACGCCAGGCCGGAGTCGAAGCCGAACTGCTGCTGCCCGAAGTGTTGTGCCTGCCGTGGCAGCACGACGGGAATTGGAGCGTTCTGCCTGAATCGGAGCAAGTCACCGTGCGCACCGGCGTGTTTTCCGGATTCTGCTGCGCACCGGAAGATCTGGAAACCTTCCTGGAGTTGGCCGAAGACAGCCAACCGCGAACGCTGCGCGTGGTCGCGGTGCGCGGCAGCGGTAGCGAACGCTTTGCGGCCGGCGCCAGAGCCATTGAACTGCTGCCGGGCTATGCCGATGCGCTGGAAGCGTTGATTCGGGGTCATCGCCCCGAATATTCGATCAACCTGCTGCAAGGCATCTATTCGCGGCACAATCGGTTCGATCGGATTTGGCACCCTTGGCGTCTGGCGGCCGGCCTGGCGGCGGCCGTGTTCACGCTCGGCGTGGCCGACAACATCGCCCACTCGGTGCGCGACGCATATGCGGCACAACGCCTGCAGACAGCCAATGCGCAGACATTCAAAACGTTGTTTCCGGATCAACCGGTCACCGCCGATCTGGCGCTGCAGATCCGGCAGCAGCAGATGATGCTGGCATCGAGCGACGACCAGACCAGCCTGCTGCCGCTGCTGTCCATGGCCGCCTCGGCGTTGCAGGCCACACCGGGCCTGTCGCTGCAGACAGTGCAATATCACGACCATGCGCTGTATCTCGATCTGACCGGCGCCAACCTGCAGCCGCTGGAAAAACTGCGCGACTGGTTTGCCGGCCATCATGGCGCCCGGCTGGAAGTGCAAACCGCCGATGCCGGAGAAAATGGCGTGCATATCCGCGTCAAACTGAGTGCAGCGGCATGAAGCTGCCGGAAGCCATCGAGCAGCAGTGGCTTGCCGCGCGTGCGCGCTTTGCCGGATTGGCAGCGCGCGAACAGAAAGTGCTGGCCGCCGGCGCCGCGATCGTCGCCCTGGCACTGCTGTATTTCGCACTCTGGCTGCCGGCCGAATCAGCACGGCAGCGCCAAGCACAGTCGCTGGCCGATGCGCGGGCGCTGTCAATGCAATTGGCGGCACTGGCCCCGGCGGCCGAACGTGCCCGCGGCAGCGGGCTCGGAACAGCGTCCAACGGCGTGTCGTTGCTGGCTGCGGTGGACCAGGCCACCCGCGACGGCAGCCTGCCCAAACCACCGACGCGACTGCAACCGGATGGCGACACCCGGGTGCGGCTGTGGTTCGAGGACGTGCCGTTCGACGCCCTGCTGCAATGGTTGCAGCGACTGCAGCAACGCCAGGGCATCCGCGTGGACAGCGCGGAATTCGACCGCAAGCCGACGTCGGGTTTAGCCGATGCCCGGTTATCACTGGTGCGCGGCCGGTGAAGTGGCGCTGGCTGGGGCCGCTGCTGGCGGCCGTGTTTCTGTATTCGCTGGTGACCGCGACACCGGCGGCGCTGATGGTTTCATGGCTGCTGCCGACCGGCAGCCCGCTGAGCATCGACGGCGTATCCGGCAGCCTGTCAAAAGGCGAGGCGGCGGCGCTGAGCCTGCGCGGACGGCCGTCGCTGCAGCGGTTGCATTGGCAGCTGCGTCCGGTCTGGCTGCTGTTGGGGCGATTCGATTGGACAATCGGCGGCGGCGACAGCGCGTTGCATTTCGCCGGCGAGCTGCAGTGGGGCCTCGGGGGCATGCGTGCGCGCCATCTGACGGCCGGCGGCCGCCTCAAGGATCTGCTGCCGCTGGCAGGCCTGCCGTTCGTTCCGGCTGATGGCGTGGCGACGCTGAAGCTGGACCGCCTGCGCCTCGCCGGCAGCCGGATCGTCGGCCTGCGGGGTCAGGCGCAGATTCAGCATCTGAACTGGACGCTCACCCAGCAACCGCTGGAGTTAGGCACTTTCAACGCCGATCTGTCCACCGCCGACGGCACGCTGAGCGCCCGGCTGTCGACACTGGCCGGACCGATCGACGTCGGCGGCACCGCCAGCCTGAACTCTGACCGCCGCTACGAACTGAACCTGACCCTGAAGCCGAAACCGGGTGCGTCGTCGCAGCTCACCGGCATTCTCGGAGCGTTCGGGCGACCCGATCTGCACGATGTCTACCACTATCGTCAGAGCGGCACCCTGCCGACGCGCCTGTGAACCAATGAACGTGGTTGCCGACGGTTACGATCCGCCCGCGCATGTCGTCGTGGCTACGGTGGTCGAGCGTGCGGGGTATTTCCTGCTGGTACAAGAGCATATCGGCGGTCAGGCCGTGATCAATCAGCCCGCCGGTCACTGGGAACGCGGAGAGACGCTTGTCGAGGCGGCGTGCCGTGAAGCGCTTGAAGAAACCGGCTGGGAAATCACCATAACCGACCTGCTCGGCGTCTACGGGCACCGCCCGCCGCGGTTGCCTTACGGTTTTCTGCGCTTCGCCTTCATCGGCCGGCCGCTGCGATTCCAGCCCGAACGTCAACTCGACGCCGGTATCGAGCGCGCGCTATGGCTGTCGCGCGACGAACTCGAACGCTGCCGCGAAGCTCATCGCAGTCCGATGGTGATGCGCTGCGTCGACGACTACCTGGCCGGTCGCCGTTTCCCGCTCGATCTGATCGCCCATCTCGGCGTCTGATGGCATATGACCCGGCAGCACGTCGTGATCGGCCTTTCAGGCGGCGTGGATTCCGCCGTCGCCGCCTGGCTGCTGCGTGAACAGGGCCATCGCGTCAGCGCATTGTTCATGGTCAACTGGACCGAGGACGAATCGGGCTACTGCAGTACGGCCGAAGATTTCCAGTCGGCGCGTGCAGTCGCCGAGGAACTCGATCTGCCGCTGCACCGGATCGATTTTTCGCGTGAATACCGGCAACGGGTCTTTGCACGTTTCCTCGCCGACTACGCTGCCGGCAAGACGCCGAATCCGGACATGCTGTGCAACCGCGAGATCAAGTTTGCGTCGTTCATCGAGCACGCACGCCGGCTTGGAGCCAACGCTGTCGCCACCGGCCACTACGCGCGCCTGATACCCGGTGAGCCGACACCGCGACTGCTGCGCGCCACCGATGAGAACAAGGACCAGACCTACTTTCTGGCGCTGGTGCCGCCGACGCAGCTGGTCGACGTGCGCTTCCCGATCGGCGAACTGACCAAACCTCAGGTGCGTGACTTGGCACGCCGCGCCGGGCTGCCGAACCACCGCCGGCAAGACTCCACCGGCATCTGCTTCATCGGCGAACGGCCGTTCAGATCGTTTCTGCAGCGTTATCTGGCGCCGGAACCGGGTTCGATTGTTGATGAGCACGGCCGCGAGCTGGGACTGCATCACGGTCTGGCGTTCTACACGCTGGGACAGCGCCGGGGAATTTCGATCGGCGGCGTGCACGGTGCACGCGAAGCGCCGTGGTACGTGATCGGCAAGGATCCGCGGCAAAAGCGCCTGCTGGTGTCGCAAAACCCGGAACATCCGGCGCTGCTGTCGCACGGCATCGACATCGCCGCCTTTCACTGGTTGCGTCGGCCGACCGACCTGCCCAAACCACTGCTGGCGCGCATCCGTCACCGCCAGCCCTTGCAGCGCTGCAGCCTGCAAGTGCTCATCGATGGCGGCGTTCGGATCATTTTCGAAACACCCCAGCGCGCGGCGGCGGTCGGTCAGTACGCGGTGATCTACGACGGTCTGGAATGTCTGGGTGGCGGCGAGATCAGCGCCACCGACGCCGCACTGCCGCCCATGCAGGCGAACCTGCACCGGTCGGTCCGGCAGCCGTTGGTATAATTGCAGTCTCGCCCGCGCAACCTCGTTGCGCCGATGCAATATTCACGGAAACCGCGACCATGAAAGACAGTTTCAAGGCCAAGACTGCGCTGCAGCATTCGGGCAAGACTTTCCACTATTTCTCGCTGGCGGCGCTGGCAAAGCAACATCCGGCGGCGGCGCGGCTGCCGCGCTGTCTGAAGGTGCTGTTGGAAAACCTGCTGCGCCACGAAGACGGCGTCAGCGTCAGCCGCGAGGACATCGAGACGCTGGCGAACTGGAACGCAGCCGCCGAGCCGAGCCGCGAGCTGGCGTTCGTGCCGGCCCGCACGGTGTTACAGGATTTCACCGGCGTGCCCTGCGTGGTCGATCTCGCGGCGATGCGCGACGCGATGGAAACGCTCGGCGGCGATCCCAAGAAGATCAACCCGCTGTCACCGGCCGAGCTGGTCATCGACCATTCGGTGATGGTCGATGACTTCGGTTCGAACAAGTCGTTCGATCTGAACGCCAAGCTCGAGTTCGAGCGCAACCGGGAGCGCTACGCTTTCCTGCGCTAGGGCCAGACGGCGCTGTCTAACTTCAAGGTGGTACCGCCGGATACCGGCATCGT
>JAGWMX010000082.1 GCA_028871525.1 Gammaproteobacteria bacterium | reverse complement strand
TTGTCGAAATCTCGCAGCCTGCACGTCGAATTCGTTTGCTGGCGCAATTGCGCGAACTGTTCGAGGACGTGACCGGCTGCGATCTGAGCGCGGCCGACCCGGCCGCGGCCTTTGTCGAACAGGGCATCGACTCGTTGACCTTGACCCAGGCCGCGCTGCAGTTGAAAAAGCAGTTCGGCGTCAATGTCACGTTCCGGCAATTGATGGAAAGTCTGCGCTGCCTCGACGCGCTGGCCGCACATCTGGACGCACAGCTCGCACCCGAATCCACCCGGCCGCCTGTCGCATCGATTGCAGACGCGCCCGTCACCCCGCCGCACGCTCCGCTGCCAACGATCATGAACCCTACCGCCATCCCCCAGCCGGCCGCACACAACATGGCACTGGTGCAGCAGGTCATTGCGCAGCAGATGCAGATCATGGCCCAACAGCTCGCGCTGCTGGGCGGCACGCCGGCACCGGCTGCAGACATCGGCGCCACAGCGGCAACGCCGCCGGCAAAGCCGGCCAACGCGCCGGATCCCATCGCCGCAACCGCCGTCGCCGCGGATGGCACCGAAGACATCGGCGTGCAGCGCTACGACGTCAAGAAAGCTTTTGGCGCGATTGCGCGCATCCATACCCAGTCCAGCCCGCTGACCGAGCGCCAACGGGCGCGCCTGGCGGCGTTCACGCGCCGCTATGTCGAGCGTACCGCCAAAAGCCGCGCCTATACCGAGCGCCACCGCCCGCACCTGGCCGACCCGCGCGTGGTCAACGGCTTTCGACCGATGATCAAGGACATCGTCTATCAGATCGTCGTCGAGCGCAGCAAAGGCTCGCGGGTCTGGGATGTGGACGGCAACGAATACGTCGACGCGCTGAACGGCTTCGGCATGAATCTGTTCGGCTGGCAGCCGGATTTCGTGCTCGATGCGGTACGCCGGCAACTCGATGTGGGTTACGAAATCGGTCCGCAGCACCCGCTGGCCGGCGAAGTCGCCGAACAGATCTGCGCGCTCACCGGCCTGGATCGCGCGGCGCTGTGCAATACCGGCTCGGAAGCGGTGATGGCGGCGTTGCGCATCGCGCGCACCGTCACCGGACGCAGCACCGTCGTGTTGTTCGCCGGCTCCTACCACGGCACCTTCGACGAGGTGGTGGTGCGCTCCGGCCGCAACCACAAAGGGATTCCGGCGGCGCCCGGTATTTTGCGTGGCGCCTTCGGCGATGTACGGGTGCTGGATTACGGCACGCCCGAAACGCTGGAGTACATTCGGTCCAACGCCGACGATCTGGCGGCGGTGCTGGTGGAACCGGTGCAGAGCCGTCGGCCCGAGTTCCAGCCGGCAGAATTCTTGCGTGAAGTACGCGCGATCACGCAGACCAGCGGCGGCTGCCTGATCTTCGACGAGATCGTCACCGGCTTCCGCTGTGCGCCCGGCGGCGCGCAGGCGCTGTTCGGCGTGCGCGCCGATCTGGTCACCTATGGCAAGGTGATCGGCGGCGGTATGCCGATCGGGGTCATCGCCGGTACGCGTGCGTTCATGGACGCGCTGGACGGCGGCGGCTGGCGTTACGGCGACGACTCGATTCCCAGCGTCGGCGTGACCTATTTCGCCGGCACCTTCGTGCGCCACCCGCTGGCGCTGGCCGCCGCGCACGCCAGCTTGACCCATCTGGTGCAACAGGGGCCGTCGCTGCAGCAGTCGCTCAGCGCCGCCACTCGAGCGCTGGCCGACGACCTCAACGCGTTCTGCCGCGAGGTCGGCGCGCCGATCGAGGTACGGCATTTCGCCTCGCTGTGGCGCGTGAGCTGGCTTGAAGCTCATCCGCTGCAGGATCTGCTATTCCCGATGATGCGCAGCCGCGGCGTGCACATCCTCGACAATTTTCCCTGCTTCCTGACCACCGCACACCGCGCCGCGGACATCGCGCAAATCGCCGACGCCTTCAAGGAATCGGTGCACGAACTGCAGGAAGCCGATCTGCTGCCGCGCCGCGCCAGCTCGGTCACCGCGCTGTTCGACGCCGCCAAACCGCCGGTGCCCGGCGCCCGGCTCGGGCGCGACCCCGACGGCAGACCCGCCTGGTTCGTCTCCAATCCGGAACAGCCCGGAAAATATCTGAAGGTGAGCTGATGACCCACCCGAACGTAAAATCCAAAGCACTGACCACGGTCGACTACGACCCGTTCGCCGACAGTGCGTCACTGGCGCGCGTGGTCCCGACTACCGAAGCCCAGCGCGAGATCTGGCTGGCTTGCCAACTTGGCGACGAAGCGTCGCTGGCGTACAACGAGTCGATCTCGCTGCACCTGCACGGAGAACTCGATATCACCGCCCTGCGCCGCGCGCTGCAGGCACTGGTCGACCGGCACGACGCGCTGCGTGCGACTTTCAGCCCGGACGGCCAGGATCTGTACCTCGCGGACGGCATCAGGCTCGGGCTCGCAGAGCACGATCTGACTGCACTGCCGCAGGCCGATCGTGAGCAGGCGGTGCGGCAGCGGTTGCACGCTGAAGTCAACACGCCTTTCGATCTGGAACGCGGCCCGCTGCTGCGCGCGCAACTACTGCGCCTGCAGCAGCAGCACGCAGTGCTGATTCTCACTGCCCATCACATCGTCTGTGACGGCTGGTCCTTCGGGGTGCTGGCCACCGAGTTGATGGCGCTGTACGCCGGCTTCATTTCCGAACAAGAGGCTGCGGCGTTACCGCCGGCCGGCAGTTTCGGCGATTACGCACTGGCGCAGGTCGATCCGGAACACGCGGCCGTCGCCGGGCCGCACACGCAATGGTGGGTGGACCTCTACGACCGCTCGGTGCCGATCCTCGACTTGCCCATCGATCGCCCGCGACCGGTGCAACGCGGTTTTGCATCGCAGCGCGAAGACCTGGAATTCGACGCCGAACTGGTCGAAGCGCTGCGCCGGCTCGCAATGCGCAACGGAACCAGCTTGTTCGTGCTGATGCTGTCGGCGTTCGCTGGCATGATCGCGAGATTGAGCCGGCAGAATGACGTGGTGATCGGCGTACCGACTGCCGGCCAGGCGTCTGCCGGATCGTCGGCATCCGACGGCGCGCTGGTCGGCCATTGCGTGCAGCTGCTTCCGCTCCGCCTGCCGATCGATCCGGAGCAGTCTTTCGAAGCGTTGATGGACACGACGCGCGGCCGCGTACTCGACGCTTACGAACACCAGTCATGCACCTTCGGCAGCCTGCTCAAGCGGCTGCGACTGGATCGCGATCCGAGCCGCTTACCGCTGGTGTCGGTGGTGTTCAACCTGGACACGGCAATTCGCGCTGAATATCTTTCGCGCGCTGGCCTGAAGGTCGAGATGCGCAGCAACTCGCGTGACTTCGAGAATTTCGAGTTGTTTGTCAACGCCAGCCAGATCGGTCGCGGAATCGTTCTGGAGTGCCAGTACAACAGCGCGTTGTTCGATGCGGGCACAGTGCAACGCTGGTTACGGCTCTACCGCGAGGCGTTGACCCGCGCGGTGGCGCACACCGGTCAGACGTTGGCGCAACTGTTCGCGCCGACCAAGGACGATCTGGCCTTGCTCGCGCGCTTCAACGCGACGGCAGCGGAATTCCCGCGGAACTCACGGATCGAATCCCTGATCGCCAGCCAGGCGGCACGGACTCCGGATGCGGTGGCGCTGGTTGCCGGCTCACGGCGCTTGAGTTACCGCGAACTGGACCAGCGGGCCAATGCGGTGGCCGCGGCACTGCGCGAACGCGGCGTCGGCAAGCTGGTCGGCCTGTGCTGCGGCCGCAACGAACACCTGCTGATCGGCCTGCTCGGCATCCTGAAATCGGGCGCCGGATACGTTCCGCTCGACCCCGCCTTCCCGGCTGGGCGCCTGGAGTACATGTGCGCGGATGCCGGCCTGCGCTGCATCGTAGCCGATCGCCCGGTCGCGGACGCCTGGAAAATCGACGCGGTCCAGGCGCTGCCGATCGACGACCTGGGTTCGCTCGCCTCGCTGCCGCCGGCACCGGGCGGCGCCGAAGACGTGGCCTACGTGATCTACACCTCCGGCTCGACGGGTCAACCCAAGGGCGTGCAGGTTGCCCACCGCAGCGTCGTCAACCTGCTGGAAAGCGTGCGCCGCGAGCCGGGGATGACAACCGCCAACGTGGTGCTCTCGGTCACCACGCTGAGTTTCGACATCGCGGTGTCCGAGGTCATCCTGCCGCTGACGGTTGGCGCCCGCGTCGTGCTGGCCGACCGCGCACAGGCCACCGACGGCACGCGCCTACGGCAATTGATCGAGCGCGAGCGCGTGGATTTCATCGACGCTACGCCGTCCACCTGGCGGCTGTTGCTGGACGCCGGCTGGCGCGGCAGCGAGCATCTGAAAGCCGTCTGCACCGGCGAGCCGCTACCGCCCGATATCGGCCGCGAGCTGCTGTCGCGAGTGGGCGAACTCTGGAACGGCTACGGTCCCACCGAAACCACCGTCTGGTCCAGCTTTCATCGCGTGCTGTGTGCCGAGGCTCCGGTACCGATCGGGCGTCCGATCGCCAACACCCAGGTTCACGTCGTCGACGAGCAGTTGCGCCGCCTGCCGGTCGGCGTTGCAGGCGAGCTGTTCATCGGCGGCGAAGGCGTGACGCTGGGCTACCTCGGCCGGCCCGAACTGACCACGCAGCACTTCCCGCCCGACCCGTTTCGCGGCATCGAGGGCGCGCGCGGGTACCGCACCGGCGACCTGGGTCGCTGGCGCATCGACGGCGTGCTCGAATGCCTCGGTCGCCGCGACCAGCAGGTCAAGGTGCGCGGCTACCGCATCGAGTTGGGCGAGATCGAAGCCAGCCTCCAGCGTCATCCCGACATCGAGCGCGCAACTGTGATCACGCGCGAGGACGAACCGGGCGACGTGCGTTTGGTGGCCTATGTCGTTGCCCGTCACCCGCGGCCCGATACCCGTACATTGCGCGAATTCCTGCGCCAGAGTCTGCCGGATTACATGATTCCGTCCCATGTGATCCTACTCGACGCGTTACCGTTGCTGCCCAACGGCAAGCTCGATCGCCGTTCGCTACCAGCACCGCACCGCGTGCAGGTCGTTCCCGCACCCGACCGGGTGGCGCCGCGCAATGCCATCGAGGCGAAGGTCCTGGCCGCGATGGAGGATGTACTCAAGCTACCCGATCTGAGTGTGCTCGACGACTTCTTCACGCTCGGCGGGCATTCCCTGCTCGCCGCACGCCTGGTCGCCCGACTCAAACGCGAGCTCGACGTCGATCTGGCACTGCGTGCGGTGTTTGAGTCGCCAACCGCAGAACGCCTGGCACAGGCGGCTGAACAAGCGCGCATCGCCGGGTTGCGCGCACGGGCGCCCATCCAACGCGATCCGCAGCGCACGAGTGCTCCGCTGACCCCGATGCAGCAGCGCATCGCGATGATGGAGGAGATGTACCCCGGGCGGGTGGTCTACAACGCGCCGTCGGCCCATCGCCTGATCGGCAGCTTGGATCTCGCGGCGTTCGAACGGGCGCTGCGTGAGGTGGTGCAGCGCCAGCCGGTGCTGCGCACCCGCATCGTCCGCGACGCCGAAAAACACTGGCAGGAAATCCTGCCGGAAGCCGTACTCGATCTGCCGCTCGAGGACTTGAGCGGCGGGGCCCAGGCCGAACAGGAGCAACGGCTGATGCAGCGCTTGCAGGCGCTGTGCGACCAGGTGATCGACATCCACCAGGCGCCGCTGTTCCACGCGCGCTTGCTCAGGCTGTCCGACCACGAGCACGTCTTTTTCTTCATGCCGCATCACGTCATCTGGGACGGCTGGTCTTTCGATCTGCTGTACACGGAGATGGCGGCCGCTTACGGCGCGATCATCGAAGGACGGGACAACCCGTTGCCGCCGCTGCCGGCGACCTATGCGGATTTCTCGGAATGGCAGGCCGCGTGGCTGCACGACGAGGCGGCGGAACAGCTGTCGCGCGAGTGGCAGCGCAGATTGATCTGCTTCCCTACGCCGCAATCGCTGAACACCGACAAACCACGGCGCCCCGGAATGAGCGGCAACGGCGCCACCGAACTGGTGCGCATCGATCCGGCGACAACCGATCGCCTGCGGGCGATCGCCCAACAGGCCGACGTCACCCTCAACATGTTGATGCTGGCGCTATACGGCGCGCTGATCGCCGACCTGACCGCCGGATCGGCGACGGTCATCGGCGTTCCGGTGCGCGGCCGCGCGCAGCCGGAGCTGGAATCGGTGATGGGCTTTTTCAACAACCTGCTGCCGCTGCCGGTACGCCTCGACCGCCGGCAACCGGTGTATGACTTCCTGCGCGCCGTCAAGAGCGATCTGGTCGAGTCCACGAGCTTCGACGAGATCCCCTTCGAGCACTTGGCGAGCCGACCGGAAGTGCTGGCGCGCACCCGGGGCGCCGGGCTCTACCAGGCATTGTTCTCGTTCCAGGACGCGCGCCAGCGCACGCGGCGCTGGGGCAACCTGGTCCAAGCCAATATCCCGATATTCCAGCAGGGCGCCACCGAAGACCTGGGTCTGTGGCTAATGGAAGGTCCAACCGGGCTGGAGGGTGGATTCATCTACAACACCGACATCTATACCGCGCGCACCGCGGCTGCCTTCCGGCTGCGCTATCTTGAGCTGGTACAACGGGTGACCGAACACCCCAAACGAACGTTGGCGGACCTGCTCAATCCGCAGCACTCTTCGGCAGCCCCGGTGCTCGCGCACCTGCGGCCGGAACCAGAGGCGGCCGCTGCCGTGCGTCAGACGCAACATACCCAAGAGCGGCGAAACTTGACGGCGGCGGAGCAGCGCCTAGCGCGGGTGTGGGCAGCGGTGCTGGGGCTCGATGCCGAGCAGATCGGACCGCAGGACAACTTCTTCGACTTGGGCGGCGCCTCATTGCAGGCAATGCACTCGATCACCCGCATGTACGAGCAGACCGGTCGGCGTATCGACGCGCGTCGAATGGTGACCGAGACCCTGGAGCAGATCGCCAAGGCCTATGACGGCGCCGGAGCCGGCCCCCAGATGGTCGCCAAGGGCGGCTTGCTGCGAAGACTGATCTCGCGCGCGGGCCGTCCGCGTGCAGGCGACGTCTAGGAATTCCCCGGTGCCGACGCCCCGACTATCCCGGTATCACTGCCACCGGCGCCGGGTGCGTGACGAAGAGCCGGATCACGTGCCGGCTGCGCGTGAGCGGCCGTTGCCGGGCTGGCCCGGCAGCAGGGAAATCCACCTGTGGCAGTTGGCTATTGACTCCGCAAACGACGACATGGCGTGCTGTCCCTTGGACGCCGGTGAAATCGCACGCGCAGAACGTTTCGCCTTCCGGCGGGATCGTAGCCGCTACATCGCAGCGCACGTCTGGCTACGACGCATCCTGGGTTCCTATCTTGAGCTGCCCGCCGAACGCATCGCACTGTCGTACGGCACGCATGGCAAACCCCGGCTTGCGGCTGCAATCAGCGACGGTCGGTCGCCACTGTGGTTCAACCTCAGTCACTCCGGCGACCACGCACTTTTGGCAGTGGCGAGTGATCGCGAGATTGGAGTGGACATTGAGGTTCTGCGCGTCGGTATCGCTGAACCGCAGCTGATGAAATCCGTGCTGTCGGCCGCCGAGCAACAGGCGTTGGCGACGCTGCCGCGGCGTGACGTCGACGCCGGTTTTCTGCGGTGCTGGGCACGCAAGGAGGCGGTGCTCAAGGCCCTCGGCTGCGGTCTGAATCTGGAACCGAGCGAGCTCACCGTGGGTCCGCGGGTCGGACGCGTTTGGATCGTCGGACCAGGAGCCGTCTCGGTGGAGGTGGCTTGCATCGACGGGCTGGCGGGCTGTGTGGCCGCCGTAGCCGCTGTCGGCGGGTTCGCACGCACGGTATGTCGGGACCTCCCGCCCGCCGGGGAGAGGGCGTAGTGACCCCAGTACGTATCCGTCACCGAGGGCGGGAATTGTTCGCGCTGTATACATCCCCGACACGCCCGGTCCCGTTCAGATGCGCCGTATTGCTATGCAACCCGTTCGGTCAGGAGGCGATCCGCGCGCATCGGCTGTACCGGGTGCTCGGCGACCGGCTGTCCGCCGCCGGGTTCCACGTATTGCGGTTCGACTACTATGGCACCGGCGATTCGGCGGGCGAAGACCAGGAGTTCGACCTGGACGGCAGCGTCGCCGATGCCATCGCCGCCGGCCGCTGGCTGATGGAGCGCAGCGGCGCATCGGAGCTATCGTGCGCCGGGCTGCGGCTGGGCGGCACCGTCTCCCTTCTGGCCTCACAGCGGTGGCCGCAACCGCTGGCTCGCCTACTGCTGATGGACCCGGTGCTCGACGGAAAGGCCTACCTCTCCGAACTGGTCGCCGCCAACGAGCGGGCATTGGCGCGCACCTACGGCGCACGCTGGGTGGTGGACGCGCGGCTGCGCCGGTTCAACGTTGCCGAACCGGGTGCCGAAGCGCTGGGTTTTGCACTGACCCCCGCCCTGCGCGAGCAGATCAGCCGGATAAAACCGACGCTGCTCGCCGCGCGACACTGTTCGCGCACCCTCATTCTGAGCAGGCAAGCGGATGATCTGCAGACGCGGTTAGAGGACCACGCCCGCGGTCAGATCGAGATACTGCCGGCTGAGACCGATATCGACTGGGCGACCGACAGCGCGGTCAACACTGCGATCGTGCCGGCGCACTGGATCGAACGCCTCCTGCAGCACTTGAACGGACTGACCGTCCATGCGTGAGCTTTCGCTGGCTTTCGGACCGCAGCGGTCGCTGATCGGCACGTTGACCTTGCCGGAGCAGGCCATTTCGCCGGCGCAATGCGGTCTGGTGCTGTTCAACGCCGGTGTCGTCCATCGCGTCGGCCCGCATCGCATCAACGTGAAACTGGCGCGGCGAATGGCGCAGCACGGCATGCCGACGATTCGTTTCGACCTGCACGGCATCGGCGACAGCGCACGCCCCGCCGGCGCCGCCGAATACCGGCGGCAGGTGACCGACGATCTGAGCCAGGCGATGAACCTGCTGCAACGCAGTGCCGGCGTACAACGTTTTGCCGTGCTCGGTTTTTGTTCGGGCGCCATGCCGGTCTATTGGGCCGCGCAGGCTGACGCGCGCATTCGCACGCTCATCCTCTACGATGATTTCGGGTTTCCAACCATGCGCAGCCGGCTGCGTTTTTTCTGGCTGCGCCTGTGTTGCCACGGCCTGACTCCCGCGGCGTGGATAAAATACGCCCATGCGTTCGGACGCATGGCGCTGCATCTCATCCGCCGGGACCGGGCGTCGATCATCCGCGGCGCCGCCACCGTCGCCACCGCAATTCCGGCAAGTCGAGCCGACAAACGGCGGCTTGCGCGGGGTCTGGCTCAACTTGCAGGCGACGGCGTCAAGGTCGTTTTGTTGCAGTCGGGCGACGACTTCAGCCGGGTCAACTACGCGGATCAGACTCGTGCGGCGCTCAATCTGCCACGCAGCGACAAGCGTCTGATCTATCGTTTCCTGGAAGCAGTCGATCACGCCGTTACTTCAACGGCGGCCCAACGCGCGTTCCTGGACGCCGTGTGTGCCGAGCTGCCGACCGCCGCAGCCGACCCGCTCCCGCTGCGTTCGACCTCACGGTGGGTACCGGCCAAGCCGGCGCAGACCCCGTCCGCTTTCAGGACGAGCTGAGCGCGCAACTTCCGGCCTAGACCACGTTCCGCCTACCCCATGTCAACCGCGCAAGCCCTGTTTTGGATTTCGGCCGGATTCGTCACCTACGTCTACGTCGGCTATCCGCTATTGATCGCCGCACTCTCGCGCCTACGTCAACCTCCGCTGCGCGCGACGCTCGCCGACGCCGGTCTGCCGGAAGTGACCGTGGTGATCGCAGCGTACAACGAGGCGCAACGCCTGCCGGCAAAAATCGCCAACCTGCGCACGCTGGACTACCCGGCGGACAAACTCCAGATTCTCGTCGTCTCCGACGGCTCGACCGACGCCAGCGCTTCCATTGCCCAGAGCTTGCCAGGCGTGCGTGTGCTCGCTTACCCGCAACGCCGCGGCAAAGCGCATGCGTTAAATCTGGCGATGACCGAGGTCCGCACGAGCTTCACCGTGTTTTGCGACGTGCGCCAGGAACTCGCCCCGGACAGCGTCCGCTATCTGATTTCGAATTTCTGTGCGGCCGACGTCGGCGCGGCCAGCGGCGAGCTCGTGCATCGTGCCAGCAACTCGCACACCGGCCAGAGCATCGGCCTGTACTGGCGTTATGAAAAATGGATTCGCGAGGCCGAAAGTCGCCTGCATTCCACGGTGGGCGCGACCGGCGCGCTCTATGCCATCCGCACCGCCGACTTCACTCCGATCGCGCCCGATACCATCCTCGATGATTTCGAGATCCCCATGTCGATCGCCCGCGGCGGCAAGCGCGTGCTGTTCGATTCCCGCGCCCTGGTATTCGACGAATTGCACACCGACTCGCGCGTCGAACAAAAGCGCAAGATCCGCACCCTCACCGGTAATTTCCAGACTTTTTCCCGCCAGCCCTGGCTGTTTCTGCCCGCAGTCAACCCGCTGTGGTTCCAGTTCATCTCGCACAAAGCGCTGCGACTGCTGGTGCCGTATGCCATGCTGCTGGCGCTGTTGAGTAGCGCGCTGCTGTCAGCGCCCATCTATCGCCTGGCGCTGGTGTTGCAACTGGGTTTTTATGTGCTGGTGGCGGCTGCGCGCCGGCTGCCGGCGGCGCGGCACAACCGGCTGGTGAGCCTTGCCCAAGTGTTCTTCGACATGAACGCGGCAGCGGTCATCGCCGCCTGGCGCTTCGCCAGCGGCGGGGCCGACGCACGCTGGGAGAAGACCACATGAAACACGTCAGCGTGCTGCTGTATCACGCCCTGTGGGCGAGTGCCGCCGAGCGCGAAGCGATCGACGCCGAAGATCGGCCCTATGCCGTGTCGGTCGCGCATTTCCGCCGCCAGCTTTTGGCTTTGCGCGAAGCCGGTATCCCGGTACTCGACCCCGCGCTGCTGGAATCCGGCGCACCGCTGCCCGCTGGCGTGCTGCTGACCTTCGACGACGGCCACGCCAGCAACGCGCTGCACGCACTGCCGATTCTCCAGGAACTGGGCATGCGCGCGGCTTTTTTCGTCACCACCGGCTTCGTGCATGAGCGCCCCGGCTATTGCACTTGGGAACAGATACGTCTGCTGGCGGATTCAGGCATGACCGTCGGCGGGCACGGCCATAGCCACCGTTTCATCAGCGACCTGCCGGCGACGGCGCAGCACGACGAATTGCACGCCTCGCGCGAATCGCTCCAGCGGCACCTGGAGCGCCCGGTGGTGCAGATGTCGTTCCCAGGCGGGCGCTGCGATGCGCAAAGCATCGCCCAGGCCGGAAGCGTCGGCTTTACTGTGCTTTATAGCTCGCGGATCGGTACCCTGCGCGCGCAGGTTGCGCCGCCGGCGGCGCCCATTCCGCGTATCGCCGTACGCGCAGCGACGGCGCCCGCCGTATTCATGGACTATGCTCGCGCCAGCCGGCCGCGTATGGTTCTGGCGCGCACGGCTTCCGGAATCAAGGGTTTGACCAAGCGCCTGATCGGCAATGAACGCTATCATCAGCTCTACGCGCGGCTCAGGGGCTGAACGCCGCCCGCCCAAGTGGGCTGGCGCCGGTGTCGGCGCGCCGGCGCCGGACTGGGGCGGCGCGCCGCTACGCGCCACACTCGGGATCCTGGCGATCCCGGCGCTGTATGTGCTTGCCATCGTCACGTTTCACCTGGAACTGGGCAAACTCGGGCTGTACGGTTTCGCCGCGGTCTATGGTCTGGCGCTGCTGGCCACGCTGCGCAAGGGACCCGAAGCGCTGTTGGCCACGCTGATCGTCTACCTGCCGTTGTCGCGGCTTTACGCCGCGCGCATTGTTCCGGGACTCAACGGCACCAATTCGCTGGAGCTGCTGCTGGCCGCGGTGTGGATCGTCACCGCGTACCAGAACAAGCTCAAGCTATTCGCCGCCTATCCTTTCACCCGGTTGATGGGAATCTGGCTGCTGCTGACCCTCGTCTCGGTGTTCACGGCGATGGCCGGCATTGGCTTTCAGCCATTCGTCTGGAACTACATCCCGGCGCTGCGCGGCTTTCTCGATCAGTTCATCGTGTTTTTCCTGCTCGTCAACCTGATCCGCGACCAGGACATGGCGCGGCGCATGATGGTCTACATGATGTTTGCCGCCGGCATCGTGTTCCTGTACGGATTCCACGAATGGTTTGGTACGCGCGACATCAGCAGCATCGAAAAATCACGCCTGCTGGGGCCCGTCGGCCAGCCCAACGATTTCGCCGCGCAGGTGATCTATGCCTTCACTCCGATCCTGGCTTACGGCGCGTTTTATTTCCCACGCTGGAAGTCGATTCGCCTGTCGCCGCTGATTCTGATCGGCCTGCGCGTGCTGCTTGCGGCGTTCTCGCGCGGCGCGTATCTGGCCTTCGCGATGGAGTTGTTCACGCTGTCTTTCGTCAAGAGCAAAAAGTTTTTTGTCTTCGTGCTGCTGGTGCTGGGGTCGATCTATTTTTTCCTGCCGCAATACATCCCCGATTCGCTGCAAGACCGTGTCGAACAGACCTATACACAGCGCATCCCCGGCGCCGGCATTGATAAAAGCGCCGATTCGCGCTTCATTCTCTGGGACGCGGCCGTACAAATGAGTCTGGACAATCCGCTGCTGGGCAAAGGCTTCGACCAGTTCCAGCGGCTGGTGCCGAACTATGTTTCCGGTTACTACGACGGCGTCACCGGAGGCGCCAGCGATAACCAGAACATGTTTTTGTATACCGCCTCGAACATGGGCTTGCCGAGCCTGTTCATCCTGCTGGCGCTGATTCTGCTGCTGGCCTGGCGCGGCTGGAAACTCTACCGCGATAAGGCGCGGCCCGACATCGACCGCATCGTTGGTTTGAGCGCGGTGACCATCGTCGCCGGGCTCATCGGTATCAACATGTTCGGCACCCACGTCATCGACACTGCGGTCGACTGTTTTCTGTGGGTGATCATGGCCGTCGTCGCCCGCCTGATGGCGCCCGACGCGCCGCCCGCCCAACCCAACCCCGCAAACC
>JAGWMX010000081.1 GCA_028871525.1 Gammaproteobacteria bacterium | reverse complement strand
CATTTCCAATAACGGCACTCAGTTGAAGATCATCTCCACGGATGGCAATCTCCCCCCGCAGACGCTGAGCACCAGCAGCGACGTGCAAGAACCAGCGTGGTCACCTTATTTGCAGTAACATATCGGTAGAATATCGAGAGTAGCTTCTGTGGCTTGAACTAAACCCGTAGTCCATTCTTGCTAGACAATGAAGGAGTCGCAGATGTTGCAAGTTGCCAAGTCTTTACCCGCTTCCCGGACTGCACTGACGGCGCTGGCGTTTGCTGCACTGCTGTCGGCGTGTGCCAGCAGCGGTCAGAAGGAGACGGCCGCGCCTGCGCCGGCATCGAGCAGCGAGGGCATTTCCACCAACAACGCTCCCGCCGAGCCGGCACCACCGCCTGCACCGGTGGAAACCCAGGTGCCGCTACCCAGCGAACACAGCGTTTACTTCGACTTCGATAAAAGCAACATCAAGCCGGAGTACACGAGCGTGATCGATGGTTGGGCCAAGTACCTGACGGCGAATCCGACTGCCAAAGTGCAACTCCAGGGTAACGCCGACGAGCGCGGTTCCCGCGAGTACAACCTCGGTCTGGGCGAGCGTCGTGCCAATTCGGTGCAGGCGGCGCTGCAGGCGGAAGGCGTCAATGCCAGCCAGTTGAGTACCATCAGCTATGGCAAGGAACGCCCGGTGTGCACCGAGCACAACGAGACCTGCTGGCAGAAGAACCGTCGGACCGATATCGTCGAGCAGTAAGCAGTTCGTGGCGTTCTCCGATCTCCGCCACTCCTTAGCCTGGATTGCAGCCGGCGGGCTGTTGCTCGCCGGCTGCGCCACTCCTCAGCCGTACCAGGGCAGTCCACAGGATTTGAGCCCGGAGGAACGGCGGCTGCAGGCGCTGGAAAACCGCGTTGCCGATCTGCAGCGCCGTGTCGACGGCATCCAGTCGACGACCAACGTCAGTGATCTGGAGCAGCAGCAGCGCGACCTGCGCGGTCAAGTGCAGGAACTGCAGCATCAGCAGCAGATGGAACAACAGCAATTGCAGCAGACGCTGCAAGCCTATGATCAACGCCTGCAGCGTTTGGAAAGCGGAGGCGCACAGCCAGCCGCGGCCAGCACTGCGGTTGCGCCGGCTTCCGCCGCCGCTGCGGCTGCCAACTCACAAAACCCTCTGTTGCCACCAGGCCCGGCTGGGGTAGATAGCGCCGCCGGCGCAGAGGAGTCATTGTACCTATCCAATTTCAACCAACTGAAAGCTGGAAATCTTGACGCCGCCATCAAGGGGTTTCGCGATCAGTTGGCGCGTTATCCGCAGGGTAATGAAGCCGACAACGCCTGGTACTGGCTTGGCGAGTCCTATTACGTGCAGCGTGCCTTCCAGAAGGCGCTGGACAGTTTCAATGCCTTGGTCACCAACTTTCCGGTTAGTCCCAAGGTGCCAGACGCATTGCTGGAAACTGGCCGGGTATACAAGGACAGCAAGCGTCCGCAGCAGGCGCGTACCGTTTGGCAACAATTGATCCAGCGCTATCCGAATTCGGACGCCGCGACCTCGGCGCGGCAGCTGCTCGCGCGGCCACATTGATCGTCGCTGTCCAATCGCGCACGCCATCATCGCCGGATGCGGTTGCGTCGCGCGGGCTGCGCGTCACCGAAATTTTTTGTTCTCTGCAGGGTGAATCGGATCTGGTCGGCTGGCCTACAGTGTTCGTGCGGCTGACCGGCTGTCCGCTGCGCTGTGGTTACTGCGATACCGCCTACGCGTTTCATGGCGGCCGGACGCTCAGCCAGTCCGACGTGCTGCAGGCGGTTGCCGGCTATGCCGTGCGCCACGTCTGTGTGACCGGCGGCGAACCGTTGGCGCAGCGTGGCTGCCTCGATCTGTTGGTCGCACTATGCGAGGCCGGCTACACGGTGTCTCTGGAAACCAGTGGTGCGCTCGATGTCGCCGCAGTGGATCCACGCGTGCGGCGCGTCATCGACATCAAGACTCCGGGCTCCGGTGAATGTGAACGCAACCGCTGGACGAATCTCGATGCGCTGCAGGCGAGCGATCAACTCAAGTTTGTGATCTGCGACCGGGTTGACTACGACTGGGCACGGGCGCTTCTCGAACAACACGCGCTGACACGGCGCTGCCAGGTGTTGTTCTCACCCAGTTATGGCCAACTCCCGGCGTCGACATTGGCCGACTGGATTCTCGCTGACCGGGTACCGGTGCGTTTTCAGGTGCAGCTGCACAAGCTGCTGTGGGGCGATGTTCGCGGACGTTGAGGCCAACAGGCCGCCGGCGGTGGTGTTGCTCTCCGGCGGACTCGATTCGGCGACGGTAGCGGCAATTGCTCTAGAGCGCCGTTATCGCGTACATGCCCTGAGTGTCGACTATGGCCAGCGGCATGGCGCCGAGCTGACGGCGGCGCGCCGTTTGGCGGCAAGCCTGCGTCTGGCCAGTCATCGGGTGATTCCGGTGGGGCTGGGCATGATCGGTGGATCGGCCCTGACCGATCCCGGCATCGCGGTGCCGGAGCAGCCATGCTCCGAAATACCGATCACTTATGTCCCGGCGCGCAACACCGTCCTGTTGGCGCTGGCGTTGGCGCTGGCTGAGGTGGTCGGCGCCGAAGATCTGTTTATCGGCGTCAACGCTGTGGATTATTCGGGTTATCCGGATTGCCGTCCGGCATTCATCCAGGCTTTTCAGGCGCTGGCCCGGGTGGCCACCCGAGCCGGTGTCGAAGGCCGTGAGCTGCGCGTTCACGCACCGCTGGTTGAACTGAGCAAGGCCGAGATCATCCGCCAAGGCGTACGGCTCGGGGTCGATTACGCGCAGACGGTATCCTGTTATCAGGCAACTGCCGACGGGGCCGCCTGCGGTCGCTGCGATTCATGTCGCCTGCGGCGTGCCGGCTTCGCCGCCGCCGGTGTTCCGGATCCGACGTACTACGCGGTGTATTGATCCGCCCGCGTAAATTTAACGGCATTGATATCAGACGCCGCTCACAGCAGGTGCAAGCGTCATGCGGCCGAATGATCAACGGAACCGCGGCGGAACAGCAGAGACAATCGGCTGCCAGACCAAGGCCGCCAGCCGCGATCCCAAGCCTGATCCCAGGCCGCGACGCTATACAGCACGGCGAAGCTGACGATGATGATCGCCAACTGTGTGGCCGGCGCCAACGCGACGCTGTCATCACGGATCAGGCCGAGGAACAACAGGCAGGTGATGACGTGTGCGGTGAACACGGGCAGCGAGCTGCGGCCAAGAAAAGCCAACGGCGCCAAGGGCAGGCTGCGGGCAACCGTGCCGCCGCAGCGGGCTACGATCAGGGTGATTGCCGTCACCTCGAGCACCCGCAGCGGAGCCAAATGCCATTTGTTCACTGCCCAGCGCCATCCTGCCGGCGTCATGCCCAGGCTATAGCGCAGCAACAGCAGCGTCAGCGCGGCGAGCAGCGCAGTCCACATCAAGCCGGTGGGTATGCGTTTGGGCCAGGCCGGGTTGCGCGCACTCCAGGCGCCGACGAACAAGCCGCCAACCCAGAGAAATTGCCAGGCGAACAGGTCAAAGGCACCGGACTGCCGCAGCGGCGGCACTCGTAAACCGGCGACCAGAGTCGTGGCATCGTGCATCCATCCGCGCAGGCCGATCTGGGCCAGCAACCACAGTACAGCGCTGGCGCCGAGCAGCAATCCCCAGCCACCGCGCGAACGGCTGGCCAGCAGCATCGGGCTGGCCAGCAGGAAAACGATGTAGAGCGGCAGGATGTCCAGCAACGGCGGGCGGTAGAGCAGCCACAGCGCTTCGCCGATCGCGGTGTCGGGCTGGCTCAAATAGTAACCAAGCAGGTGTTGCAGCGCCGGCCGCTCGTAAGCAACTGCGATCCACGCCGCAAACGTGAACGCGAAGACCAGCGTAATCAGATGGTAAACGTAAAGCTTTCCGGCGCGGCGCCATAGTGTCGCGGCGGTTTGCAGCGGCGCCATCTGTGCGCGTGAAGCGTAGATCGATCCGACCAGAAAAGCCGAAAGGAACACGAAACCTTCGGCATTCGACAGGAAGCCGAACGGCTGGCTGGCCCAGCGCGACGCCGAAGTCGGCAGATGAGTCAGCGTCATCAGCGCCAGGAACAAACCACGCAACGCATCAAGCCCGATCTGTCGCTTCATCGCTCGTGTGCTAATACCGCCGCAGTGCCGCAACCGCCAGTCATCACTGCACGAGGGTGCAGCGTAACCCGTACCGCCAACGGTCTTGGCGGCACCAGCTTCGGTATAATCGCAGAATCATCACGCCGCTGCATGATGCTGTGATCGCTTGGCCTGAAAGCCGGCAGGGCGTCGCGACAGTGGAGCATTTGAAACCTTTGAATCCTGAGTAGGGGCCGTTAGCTCAGTCGGTAGAGCATCGGACTTTTAATCCGCTGGTCGCAGGTTCGAATCCTGCACGGCCCACCAGACGCCTGTTGAACTCAACATAGGACGGGATGATTTCCGCCGGTTTATATGTGACATAATATATATTATGCGAAGTATTCGACGGTGTTGGGGACCCCTTGATCGACGCCCGGCACAGTTCCTGCAGTCAATCATAAACACGGGTGGTTAAAGGGTCTGCGTGACGCGATCGGTGGTTAACATTCCAGCCAGCAGCGTTTCGATTTTCTTTTGTGCTTGGCTACCGTCTTTTGAGCTGAACTGGACTCCGATACCTTGTACTCGTTTGCCTTGAGCCGCGTGCGGCGTGATCCAGACGACTTTGCCTGCGACCGGCAGGCGCTCGGCGCCGTCCATCAGCGTCAGCAGAAGAAAGACTTCGTCACCCAAATGATAATCTTTGGTCGTCGGGATGAATAACCCGCCGTTTTTGAGAAACGGCATATAGGCGTGACCCAAGGCGGCCTTGTCTTTGATGTTCAGCGTCAGCAGGCCCGGCTGATTACCCGGCTTGACGGGAGTGTTCATAGGCGAAACTCAAGCCTCAGGACGTGGTGTCGACAAAAATACATTGCCGTATTATTTCAGTCTACCGCTGTGCGAGGTGTCTGTCGCATACGCTCGAACGCAGCTTCCAACAGTAATTGCGGGGATGCATTGGCTTCGACGCCACGCATCGCCGCAACAGCGGCTTCGCCCATCTGCAGCCAGCGCCGCAGCCTTGCGGAGGCTGCATCTGCCAAGGCTTCACGGGCACCGGCCAGCGCATGTTGATAACACCAGGTGAAAAACTCCAGCATGATGTCCCGGCCCTCGCGCAAAACCTCGATCTGCCCGGCGGCCTGAAGCGGCGGCAATTCACCGGCCATCACACGTTCGAGCACTCGATGCCAGCGGGCGTGTCGCTCGCGTAGCTGCGGCTGCCAGTGCTGTAGCGCGGCCAGCGGTGCGCCGAGACTGCCGGCAAGAATAGCCTCCAATTCGCCCAGGCCGGCCTGTGGCAGTTGCTCGGCCAACCAGTCGCGGGCTTGCTCAGGTGTCGGCGGTGTACAGCGCAAGAGCTGACAACGGCTGCGGACGGTTGCCGGCAGTACCATCGGACGCCGAGACAGAAGCAGCAGGTGACTAGCCGTTGGTGGTTCTTCAAGATTTTTTAATAAGGCGTTGAAACCATTTATATTTAAAGCATCAACCGGATCGATTACCGCGACTTTGACGCCATTGTCGTGGCTAGTCATTGTCAACGCCTGGCAGAGGTCGCGTACGGCGTCGATGCCGATGTCGCGGCGCTCCGGATCACGCCGCAGCCACTGCAGGCTCGGGTGCACTCCAGCGAGCAGCTGCCGACAGCCTGGGCAGCGGCCGCAGCCACTACCGTCGGCCCTGGTTTGGCGGCACAGGAGCGCGGCCACCAACGCTCGTACCAGCCGGTGTTTCCCGATCCCGGCCGGGCCGGCGATCAGCAGCGCATGCGGCAGCCGTCCGGCGCTGATGCGCGCGCGCCAGTGTTGCCACAACGGCGCCTGCCACGGCAACGGCGTGAGTTCAGCGTCCATCGCCCCGCTCACCGAGATGCGTGCGCAGCGCGGCGTCAATGGCAGCGGTTACCGAGGCAGCCGGCTGCGAAGCATCGATCAGCACGTAACGCTGAGGTGCCGCCGCTCGACGTTGCAGGTAAGCGGTGCGGACACGCTGCTGGAACGTCAGATTTTCCGTGTCAAAACGGTTGTTACCGGTGCGCCGACCGGTACGCGCGGCGCCTGTCTCCGGCGGCAGATCCAGCAACAGCACCAGATCCGGCAAAGCAGTGCCGACGACGAATTCGCTCAACCAATCGATCGCCGGCATCGGCACGCCACGCCCGCCGCCTTGGTAGGCATGGCTGGAATCGATGAAACGGTCGCAGACGACGTCGACGCCACGCTGTAGAGCCGGGCGAATCGTCGCTTGGATGTGGGCGGCACGCGCGGCAAAGATCAACAACAGCTCCGTTTTGGAATCGACACCTTCTTCCCAGTGGCCGAGCACCAGATCGCGAATCGCTTCAGCCAGTCGAGAGCCGCCAGGTTCTCGGGTAACCAACACTTCCCGCCCGCGCGCGCGCAGCCAAGCGGCGATGGCGCCGAGCTGAGTGGTTTTACCCGCACCCTCGCCGCCTTCCAGCACGATGAAGCGCCCGTTGTTCATGGCTTTTTATGCAATTGAAAACGTCTTACCGCCGCGTCGTGCTCGGCCAGCGTCGCCGAAAACTCGTGACTGCCGTCGCCTTTGGCGACGAAATACAGCGCATCGCCCGCTGCGGGGTGCGTCGCCGCCTGCAGCGAAGCGGTCCCAGGCAGGCAAATCGGCGTTGGTGGCAAGCCGTCGCGCATGTAAGTATTGTAGGGCGTGTCAGTGGTCAGATTGCTGCGGTGGAGATGACCGTCATAGGTTTCACCCAGGCCGTAGATCACCGACGGATCGGTCTGCAGACGCATTCCCAGTTCAAGCCGGTGCACGAACACACCGGCGATCATCGGGCGTTCGTGTGGCAGCGCCGTTTCCTTTTCGACCAGCGAAGCCAGAATCAGCGCGTCCTCCGGCGTCTTGTATGGCAGGCCTGCGGCACGGGTGGACCAGACTGTTGCCAAATGCTGCCGCATTGCCTGATAGGCCCGGCGCAAAAAAGCGACATCGGTCTCCCCTTTCGGGAAGTAGTACGTGTCGGGGAAGAATTGCCCCTCGGCGGGTTGCTGCGGATAACCCAGAGCGCCCATCAGCGTTGCGGCAGTGGCGCCCGGTGGCAGCACATGCTTCAGCGCCGGGTCGGCGCGCACTGCGGCCAGCGCCTGCGCAAGGCGCCAGCCTTCCGTTAGCCTCAGCTCGTGCAGCATGACCTTGCCGGAAACCAGTAACGCCAGCAGGCTACGGGCGGTCAAACCCGGATTCAGGCGATATTCGCCGGTTTTGATTTTGCGTCCCTGCCCGGTGACCCTTGCATACAACTGCAGATAAAACCGCTGTCGCAACCCGGCCAGCTCGCCACGGCGGGCAAGATCATCCAGCACTGCAGAGAACGATTCGCCGGAGCTCAACTCCAACCGCACCGGTTGCGATATCACCAGCGGCGTACGCAACTGCGTTGAAAAATCACTGGCCAGCGCGAAACCAAGGCCGGCCAAGGTCAGGCTCGGTAACAGCCAGTGCAGCCAGCGGCGATGGTGCTTCAACCTCGCCACGGGTGCGCCAGCGCGGCGTTTAGCCGTCGCGTTATCGGTCCAGGCGCCGGCCAGCGTCGGTGATCGAGCTCGCGCAGCGGCCAGATGCCGATCAAACTGTTGGTGACGAAGGCCTCGTCGGCGGAAAACAGGGCTGGCAGCGACTGGCGCATGATCCGCACCGGTAGCTTCTGCGCCTGGGCCAACTCCAGCACGCGTTCACGCATCCGCCCGGCTACGCCGCAGCGGCTCAGGTCGGGAGTATAAAGACAGCCGTCCGCCGCCCAGAACAGATTGCTGCGGATGCCGCAAATCGGTGCGCCGCGCATGTCGCAGAGGATGCCTTCGTCGGCGCGATCTGGCCAGCCGGCAGCCGCCAGTACCTGTTCGAGGCGGTTCAGATGCTTGATCCCCGCCAACGCCGGCTGTTCGGCTAAATGGATTGAGGCAGTGAAGGCACGGGCGCCGCGATACCAGCATCGGCGTGGGTAAGCCGGCAATGGATCAGCCGTCGCGATCAGTTGCGCGGTTCGAGTGAGCGGCCTGTAGCCGCGACCGCCGCTGCAGCGCACCAGCACCAGCTTGATCGCCGCATCGGGCAGCGCACGGCTGCAGGCGGCTGCCGCCCGATGCAACGTCTCGCTCGCAGGCCAAGTCAGATCGAGAGCCCGCGCGTCATCGCATAATTTTCTTATTTGATCATTTAAATCAACTAATTCTAAGTTATATTTTAATAAAGTTCTGAACACACCGTCGCCGTAACTCAATCCACGATTGCGCAGCCACGCGGCAGCCGAGCGGCGACCGTCAACCCAGCCCGTCGTCGGTCGAGAATTCATTCGATTCCCAGGGCGCGCAGTAAACCGCGTGCTTTGTGGCGGGTTTCGGCCAGTTCCGCCGCCGCCTGCGAGTCGGCGACGATGCCAGCCCCGGCGCGAAAGGTCAGCCTCGGACCATTGCCAACCAGCGTGCGGATCAGAATGTTGGCGTCGAGCCGGCCATCAAGGCTCAGGTAGCCGAGGCTGCCGGTGTATGGACCGCGGCCCTCGCCTTCCAGCTCGGCGATGATTTCCATCGCTCTCAGTTTCGGGCAACCGGTGATGGTGCCACCGGGGAAAACCGCCTGCAGCGCTTGCAGCGGATCGATGTCACGGCGCAATTCGCCACGCACCTCGGAAACGAGATGGTGCACGTGTGCATAACTCTCGACCTTCAGCCGTTCGGCCACGCGCACGCTGCCGTGCTCGCAGACCCTGCCGAGGTCGTTGCGTTCAAGGTCGATCAGCATCACGTGCTCGGCGCGCTCTTTGATATTTTTGACCAGCGCCCGCCGCAGCGCAGCGTCAGCCGCTGCATCAACACCACGCGGATACGTGCCGGCGATCGGCCGTGTCAGTACCTGGCGCCCGTTCACATACAACAGCCGTTCGGGCGACGACGACAGTAATGCCCTTCCCTGCCAGGCTAGACTGGCGGCAAACGGCGCCGGATTGTGATGACACAGGCGGCGATACAGCGACGCCGGTTCGGCAGCGCCATGGATCCGCCAGCGGCGCGACAAATTGACCTGGAACACATCGCCGGCGCGCAGATACTCATGAATTCGCGCCACGCCGTCGATGAACTGCCGTTCGTTTTCCTCATCGACGGACAACCGTGCCGTTACGGCGCTGGCCACAGGCAGCATTGGTTGCGCCAGATCCGCCAATACCTGCTCCGCAGCGCCATGGTCTTCGGCCCACAGCCAGGCCCTGGCAGCGGAATCGATGTCGAGCAGCGCCGCACAGCGTACCGCCAGTGCATCGGGCCAGCCGCTGTGGTTTTCCGGCAAGCTCAACTGCGGTTCGATCAGCCGCGCCGCCTCGTAACCGAGCAACCAGAACCAGCCGCCGCAAGGTTGTGCCGCCGGTTCGATACGTTCACCGCTCCACCAACGTCGCAGCGCGGCGAAAAAACCTTCATCGGCATGCGGTGTAAAATTGACGCCGCTGAGATGGGCGTCGCGCTGTTCAAGCCAGGCTTTCGGCATCGCAAACAGACGCCGACGGCCCGATGCGCCCAACGTCTCCAGCAGGCAGGGGTAGCGTCGAGGAGCGCGGGCCTGCAGCGCTTGCAGATCGGGCGGCGTCGCGAGCGGGATCAGGACGATCGGCAGACTCGGCAGGCTACGGCCGCCGAAACACCAGGCTTCCGTTGGTACCGCCGAACCCGAATGAGTTGGACAGCGCCAGCTGCATGCGGATCTCGCGCGCGTGGTGCGGGACGTAGTCGAGATCGCAACCTTCGCCCGGTTGGTCGAGGTTGATCGTCGGCGGTACCACCTGGTCACGCAGCGCCAGCACAGTGAAAATCGCCTCGACGCCGCCGGCGGCACCGAGCAGGTGTCCGGTCATCGATTTGGTCGAACTGACCAGTATGCGGCGGGCATGCGCGCCGAAGGTGGATTTGATCGCGTCAGACTCGGCGACGTCGCCGAGCACGGTCGACGTCGCATGTGCGTTGATATAGCCGATTTCCTCCGGATTCACGCCGGCGTCCTTCAACGCCAGGCGCATGCAGCGCGCTACCTGCGGTGCCCCCGGCACCGGCTGGGTGATGTGGAAAGCGTCGCTGGTCATGCCAAAGCCGATCAATTCGGCATAGATGCGCGCACCACGCCGGCGGGCATGTTCATAATCCTCGAGCACCAGCATGCCGGCGCCGTCGCCGAGCACAAACCCGTCTCGATCCTTGTCCCAGGGTCGGCTGGCGCGCTGCGGCTCGTCGTTGCGGGTGGACAGCGCGCGCGCGGCGCAAAAGCCGGCGACACCCGCGGGCGCCGAACCGGCCTCGGTGCCGCCGGCGATGACGGCATCGGCGTCGCCGTAGCAGATCATGCGGTGAGCCAGGCCGATCGAATGCGCCGCGGTCGTACAGGCGGAGACAGTCCCCAGACTCGGCCCGGTGAGGCCAAGATCGATCGACACCGCCCCGGCGACCATGTTGATGATCGAACCGGCGACGAAAAACGGCGAAACTTTGCGTACGCCGCCCTCGTGCAGCAGCCGGCACTGTTCTTCGATGGTGCCGATCCCGCCGATACCGGAGCCGATGATCACCGCGATATGCTCGCGGTTGGCGTCGGTGATCTCCAGGCCGGCGTCACGCACCGCCATCTTCGCCGCACCGACGCCGTAGTGGATGAACGGATCATTGCGACGCAACTCTTTGGCGCCCATCCACGCCGCCGCATCAAAACCCTCGACCAGGCCGGCGAAGCGCGTCGGATAACTCGACGCGTCATAGGCGGTGATCGGCCTGATACCACTGTAGCCGGCCAAAACGTTGCGCCAGGCAGTCTCCAGTTCGGAGCCGACCGGCGAAACGAGGCCCAAGCCGGTAACGACGACGCGACGACGGGTCATGGTGGGGAGAGTCTTGGTTGGCGGTAACGTGATAACCGCCCGCAGCGGGAAGCGTCAGGACGCCTGGTTGGTATGAGCCTTGATGTAGCTCAACACATCCTGGAAGGTGACGATTTTCTCGGCTTCCTCGTCGGGAATATCGATCTCGAACTCTTCCTCCAAGGCCATCACCAGCTCGACGGTATCCAGTGAGTCGGCGCCGAGATCCTCGACAAACTTGGCTTCCGGCGTGATTTGATCCTCGCTGACCGACAATTGTTCGGCGATGATCTTTCTTACTTTGTCTTCCAGGCTGCTCATTGTGTTTGACCCCTCGCTAGCGATACGGGTTTTGAAGTCGCGGCATTGTAAGAGATTCGAACGTAGCGCCGCCACTTACGCCGACTGCCACCTCAAATCATGTACATGCCGCCGTTGACGTGCAGCGTCTCGCCGCTGATATAGCCGGCTTCCGGCGAAGCCAGAAACGCGACTGCGGCGGCGATGTCCTCCCCCGACCCCAGCCGGCGCACCGCAGTCTGTTCGATCAGTGCAGACCGCGCCGCTTCCGGCAAAGCCCGGGTCATGTCGGTGTCGATGAAGCCCGGGGCAACGACGTTGACCGTTACGCCACGGCTGCCGATCTCGCGCGCCAGCGCTTTCGACAAACCGACCAAACCGGCCTTGGCCGCGCAATAGTTGACCTGCCCGGAATTGCCCATCGCTGCCACGACCGAACCGATGCTGACGATACGCCCCCAGCGGGCTTTGAGCATGCCCGGCACCACCGCTCGGCACAGGCGAAACACGGCGCTCAAATCGGTGTCGATAACCTGTGTCCAGTCGTCGTCCTTCATCCGCAGCAGCAAACCATCACGGGTAACGCCGGCGTTGTTGATCAGCACGGCAATCGCTCCGGCGCGCTCGGCGACCCGCTTGATGGTCGCATCGATCGCCGCCGCATCGCGCACATCCAGCAGCAGACCGTGGCCGCCATACGCAGCCAACTCGTGCTCGATCGCCTCCGCACCCGCTGCCGATGTGGCGGTACCGAACACCCTTGCCCCGTCCTTGGCCAGCCGCCGGGCCACCGCCCGACCGATGCCGCGGCTGGCGCCGGTCACCAGCGCAATCTTGTCCTGCAAGGTCATGTTGTCTGATCCTCCGTTGCGGCGATCCGTGCAACCGCGTGCTCGAACAGCCGCGGATCGTCGAGCTGCAGCCACAGCGCATCCGTGCAAATTCGCTTACCTAAGCCGATCAACGCCTTGCCTGGCCCGCATTCACCGAATGCACGGGCGCCGCAATCGTGCATCGTTCGCACGCACGCCGTCCAGCGCACCGGACGGTACAGCTGTTGAGTCAGGGCTTCGCGGATAGCCCGCAGTGTATCGCGCGATCCGCCGTCCAGGTTTTGTATCACCGGCAGCGTCGGTTTTTGCATGGCTAATTGCGCCAGCTCCGGCGCCAGTCGCTCAGCTGCCAAGCGCATGATTGGACAGTGTGACGGCACCGACATGGCCAGTTCGACAACTTTACGCGCCCCGCGTGCGCGGGCAGTTCCACTCAACCAGGTCAGGCCGGTGGCGTTACCGGCTACCACCACCTGCCCCGGCGCATTGTAGTTGGCCGGCGCCAGCCAGCCCGGCGCGGGGCAGTCGGTGCACAGCGCCTCGACCGCGTCATCTCCCAATCCGAGCACGGCTGCCATGCCGCATCGGTGACCCTCGGCATCCACGGCCTGCTGCATGTAGCGTCCGCGCAACTCGACCAGCCGCAACGCGGCGGCGAATTCAATGACTCCGGCAGCCACCAGTGCGGTGTATTCACCGAGGCTGTGACCGGCAAGCGCCAGAGGGGGAGCGGTCACGCGCTGCCGCCACGCCCGCCACAGCCCAACGCCGGCAGCCAACATCGCCGGCTGCGTGCGCTCGGTGCGGTTAAGCTCGCTCTCCGGGCCATTGGCGATCAGCGCGGCGACGTTCCAGCCGAGAGCCGCTTCAGCCTCGATCAGCGTTTGCTTGATCAAAGGGTGCTCGGCGATCAGTGCACCGAGCATGCCGACGCTCTGCGAGCCTTGTCCTGGAAACACCAGGGCGTAATTCACCAGCGTTCTCCTTTTTGTCGATAGCTGCGCAGCGCCGCGGCACCGCTGCCGTACAGCAACGCCGCGACCATGCCCCAGGCA
>JAGWMX010000080.1 GCA_028871525.1 Gammaproteobacteria bacterium | reverse complement strand
TCATCGACGTTGAGCTTGACCACCCTGAGCGTGCCGGCTTTCTCTTCGGCGACCTGTTCGAGCACCGGCGTGATCATCTTGCACGGGCCACACCACTCGGCCCAAAAATCCACCAGTACAGGCAACTCAGACTTGAGCACGTCCTGCTCGAAGCTGGTCTCGGTGACAGCGCTGAGGTGTTGACTCATCAAAAATCTCCGGTAAACAGGAATATGGGTCTCGTGGGGATCAGAGCATCCTTGTTCCCCTTTGTATGCCGTTACTGTCCCGCTACATCGGGGCGTTGACCCTCTGTCGAACTTACTGTGCAACAAAGGCTGTTGCAGTAAAGGCTTGCTATATTTGTAGTAGATGCTACACAATAAGTCAAGATTTTTACTCGGCCCGTTTGCGCGGCTTTGCGGGTCGGTAGAGTCAAAGTTTCAGCCGGTAACAGCCGCCAAGATGCGGTGAGGACGCCGCGACCCGAGCCGCGGTGATGCGTCCGGTGCTTGTAGACACCGATGACCGGAGAGTTCCGATGCCCAATACAGATATCGTGATCGCTGGCGCACTGCGCACCGCCGTCGGAAAATTCCGCGGCAGCCTCGCCGCCGTGCCCGCCGTGGACCTGGGCGCACGCGTGATCGCGAACCTGATCCAGCGGCTGTCGATCCCCCCAGAAGCAGTGGATGACGTACTGATGGGCCAGGTGCTGACCGCCGGCTGCGGACAGAATCCCGCGCGCCAGGCGGCGATCCGCGCCGGTATCCCGCGCGAGGTTCCGGCCATGACCGTGAACCAGGTCTGCGGCAGCGGCTTGCGCGCGGTGATGCTGGCGGCGCAGGCGATTCGCGCCGGTGACGCCGAGTTGGTCATCGCCGGCGGCCAGGAAAACATGAGCGCCGCGCCGCACCTGCTAACTGGTTCCCGCGGCGGCCGTAGGATGGGTGACTGGGCGCTGACCGACAGCGTGATCCACGACGGCCTGTGGGACGCGTTCAACGGTTACCACATGGGGCAAACCGCGGAAAATCTGGCACGCAAATTCGGTATCAGCCGAAAGGCCCAGGACGAGTACGCCGCGCTATCGCAGCAGCGCGCGCAGACCGCGCAGCGCGAAGGCCGCTTCGACGACGAGATCGTCGGCGTGGAATTGCGCGGTCGCAAGGGCGAGACCACGGTCTTCGACCGCGACGAGTCGCCGCGCACTGGCGTGAGCGTCGAGTCGCTCGCCGGTCTCAAACCCGCCTTTATCGAGGATGGCACCGTCACTGCCGGCAACGCCTCCGGTCTCAACGACGCCGCGGCGGCGTTAGTGGTGGTCTCCGCGGCTCGCGCCAGAGCGCTGGGACTCCAGCCGCTGGCGCGTATCAAGGCCTGGGCCAGCGCCGGCGTCGATCCGGCGTTCATGGGCATCGGCCCGGTGCCGGCGACGCGGCGCTGCCTGCAGCGCGCCGGATGGCGGTTGGCGGACCTGGACCTGATCGAAGCCAACGAAGCCTTCGCCGCGCAAATGCTCGCCGTCGGCAAAGAACTCGGCTGGGACTCGGCGCGCGTCAACGTCAATGGCGGCGCCATCGCGCTCGGTCATCCGATCGGCGCATCCGGTGCGCGCGTGCTGGTCACGCTGATTCACGAAATGCAGCGCTGCGGGGCGCGGCGTGGCCTCGCCACGCTGTGCGTCGGCGGCGGGCAGGGTGTCGCCCTGGCCGTGGAAGGCTTTTGAACCCCGTTCGTCCCTCCGCCGCGACGGCCGCCGGGGAACCGCTGCGGCCTTTTCACATCGAAGCTCTACCGCCTACCGACAAAGAACCACGCCCGTGATCGATCTCTACACCTGGACCACCCCAACGGCCACATGCTGCACCTCATGCTCGAAGAGACCGGCCTGGACTACGAGCTGCATCCGGTCAACATCGGCGCCGGCGAGCAATTCGAGCCCGGCTTTCTGGAGATCAGCCCGAACAACAAGATTCCGGCGATGATCGATCGCGACGGTCCAAGCGGCCGGCCGCTAGCGCTGTTCGAGCCATGCGCCATGCTGATCTACCTGGCCGAGAAGACCGGGCGCTTGCTGCCGGCCGATCCGGCCGCGCGTTACCGCACGCTGGCCTGGCTGACGTTCCGGATGGGCGGCATCGGCCCGATGCTCGGCCAGGCGCATCACTTCATCAAATACACGCCCGAACGCATCGAGTACGCCGTGCAGCGCTACAGCAAGGAGGCCAACCGCCTCTACGGCGTGATGGACCGGCAACCGGCGCGCAGCGCCTACCTCGCCGGCGACGACTACCGATCGCCGACATCGCCATCTTCCCGCGGCTGCGCTCGGCTGCTAACCAGGGTGTCGAGATGAGCGACTATCTGAACGGGCCTTCAGATTGTGGACCCGAGCTTCGACGACGCCAGTGTGTTCGCCGCGGCATCTGCCTGCGAGAAGGCGCGGCCCTCGGCCGGGAAACGTCTTCCGGACTGAACTGGCGCGACGAACCCAAAGAGTAAGGACCGATCGGTATGACTCGGAAACACTTCGTACGAGTCCGCGGAGGCGCAGCCAGCACACCCAGCGGCGACCACACAATCGACGCAGCGCCTATACGCGCTGAAGATCGTCCAGCGGCCACCGAGCACCTGCGACACCTGATGGGCCAACCGTTCACTGCCGCGTAAGACGCGGAGAAACTGAAACTTCAGCGTCCCACCCCATGTCACCAACGATGCAAGCAGCGTGGTATTCGACACTGGGGCCGGCGCGCGAGGTGCTGGTCATCGGCGAGATGGCACGGCCCGAACCAGCCGCGGGAGAAGTGCTGGTGCGCGTCTACGCCTCGGGCGTCAATCCATCGGACGTGAAGGCGCGGGCCGGCACGCGCGCCGGCGTCAGCGGGCTGGTCTGGCCACGGGTGATCCCGCATAGCGACGGTGCCGGGATCGTCGAGGACGTGGGAGCGGATGTGCCGCGGGCACGCGTCGGCGAACGCGTGTGGTTGTGGAACGCGCAATGGCAGCGGCCCTTCGGTACGGCGGCGGAATACGTTGCGCTGCCGGCCGCACAAGCGGTCCCGTTGCCGGCGTCCACCTCGTTCACAGAAGGCGCCTGCCTGGGCATTCCGGCCATGACCGCGCACCGTTGTATCCACGCCGACGGGCCCGTGTCGGGCCAAACCCTGCTCATCACTGGCGGCGCCGGCACTGTGGCGCGTTACGCCATCCAATTCGCAAAGCTCGCCGGTGCCACCGTGGTAACCACCGTGAGCAACCCGACCAAGGCCGGACACGCCCGTTCGGCCGGCGCGGATTTCATCCTCAATTACCGCGAAGACGACGTGGCCAGCGCGGTGATGGACCTCACCGCGGGCCGCGGCGTCGACCGCATCGTGGACCTGGAATTCGGCGCCAACCTGCCGGTCTCGCTGCAAGTCATCCGCCCCAACGGCCTGATCGTCGCCTATGGCTCCGCCGCGGTCATGCGTCCGGAATTGCCGTTCTATCCGCTGATGTTCAAGGGCGTGAACCTGCGCCTGGTGCTGATCTATATCCTGCCGGACGAAGCACGTGCGGCAGCGCTCCGGGATCTCGGGCGGCTGCTGAACGAGGGTGCGCTGTCCCACGCCGTCGCCCGTTGCCTGCCGTTAGCCGAAACGGCGGCCGCACACGAACTCGTGGAAAGCAGTGACAAACTCGGCTCGGTGGTGGTCTTGCCCTGAGCCGCGCGCGGGCGACTCGAAGGCTTCCGGCCCGAAGCACTTTCATCAAAACGCCCCATGCATTCAGTGAACCCCGCGATGCAGTTGCGCGGAGAGCCGGAGACCAACGGGTGCTAGCCTTGGTGTTGACTGATCGTTCCAAACATGCTAAGGTGACCGCAATTTCGAGGAAAGCTGCGCCATGCCCTGGGACAAACAGTTCGATCCAGCCGAAGTGCTGACCAAAGCGATGCAAGCTTTCTGGATGCGCGGCTACGAAGCCACGTCGATCCAGGATCTGGTCGATTTCACCGCGGTCAACCGCGCCAGCTTGTATGCCACCTTCGGCGACAAGCGCGCGCTGTTTCTGGCCGCCTTGCAGCGTTATGACGCCCAGCGCCAGGCGCGCCTCGCCGAGTTGGAACGGCGTTACCCACCGCGTGAAGCGGTCCGGCGGCTGTTCCTCGGTTTCATCGAGCAGGCGATAACCGATGCTGCGCCGCGAGGTTGTTTTCTGACCAACACCGCCGTGGAACTGGCCGCGCACGATCCGGAAATCGCCAACGCCGTCGCGCGCAGCCAAATGGAACTAGAAGCGTTCTTCCGACGCATGGTCGAAAGCGCTCGAAACCGGGGCGAAGTCGCGGGTGGTACCGACGCGACGCAGGCCGCGCGCGGCCTGCTGGCGAGCCTGCTCGGTCTGCTGGTGCTGGCGCACAGCCGGCCGCGCAAAGCATTGCTGCAGTCGATTGCGGACGAGGCCCTAGCGCGATTGGAATAAATTTCGCTTGACTTGTATGGAACGATCGGTTAAATTGGAATGGCCGTTCCATTCAAGACCCACCCACGAAGGAGAAAAACAGATGAGTTCCACAGTACACGCACTACACATCCCTGACACCGCGTCCGTCACGGAACGCGAAACCCCGCACACCGAGACCAAGGCCTACGCCGGTGGTCTCAACTTGGAGAGCACCATGAACAAACTGAAGATTGGCATTCTGGCTGTTTCCGCCGCCCTGATGGTGGGCGGCACCTCCGTTGCGATGGCGGCCGATGCGACTGCGGCGACCTCCCTGCCTGAATCCGGCACGGCAACCGTCTACGTCGCCCAAAGGCATGTGGTTTACGGCGGCTTTGGCGACTCTGCCTATCCCGTCCGGATCGTGTCCGACGGTCGGGTCGCCGGTACCGTGGTTCCAGGCACCTACCTGGTGCTACACCTGACCCCGGGGCAGCACGTGCTGAGCACGGTCGGGTCGTTCACGAATGTCGAACACCAGACCCTGAAAGTGGCACCGGGCAAGAGTTATTTCTTCGACGTCACCATGGGCTTCGGCTGGATGAATCCACACGTGAACCTGCAGCAGATCTCGCCGGACGCAGGCAAAGAGATCGTGGCGCTGTCGACGCGCACCCAGGAAGTCCGCCCTGGTGACGCGGCGCTGGCGGCCAACCGGTGATTTTTGGCCTTATATGGAACGATCGTTCTTTTTTGAACGATCGTTCCATTTTTTAAAGCCTGCCTTACAGAGCACGCCAGCGCGAATCATTCGCACAAAACCTATCCTGGCAGAATCACATTCATCGCACAGTACGCAACCGTGCAACAAGCTCAGAGCTTCCCCGATTTGAGAAGGGGTGTCATGAGTACCAGTATCAAGGAAAACCACACATATATCGACGGCCACAAGATCGCTTTCCGCGAACAGGGTCAGGGTAGCCCCGTGATTCTGATCCACGGCATACCGACGAACAGTCTTATGTGGCGGGACATTATCCCGCAACTGGCCACGAACCACCGTGTCATAGCCCCGGATTTACTCAATTACGGGCAATCAGAAAAACCCAAACACGCCGATGTGTCGATCAATGCCCAGAGTCACATGATCGTCCATTTGATGAATGCTCTAGGTATTCGTAGAGCGGATGTCGTGGCACATGACATAGGCGGAGGTGTCGCACAGTTAATCGCAGTCAACCATTCAGAAAAAATCAAAAAGCTCGTATTAATCGATAGCGTCTGTTTTGATTCATGGCCTATTCCCGAATTTGAACCTCTACAGAAGCCCGGCGCCGAAACCAAAATGAACCTTCATGAGTTCATCACCATGATGCGGGATTTCATGCCAAAAGGCGTCTACAACAAACAGGCTATGAGCGATGAAGTCATCGATCACTACTTGGCGCCGTGGTCCACCGAAAATGGGAAACGTGCATTTTTCCGAAATCTCAGGCGACTGAACAAGGAATACACGCAGGCCGTCGCCGACGAGCTCGAAACTCTTCCACACCAAACGATGGTGATATGGGGTGACCTCGATCCTTTCCAAAAACCGGAGTACGCCGGAAAGTTAGCGGACGCGATTCCTGGCGCAGAACTGGTCAGAATCAAAGACGCCGGTCATTGGTTGATCGATGAAAAGCCGGATGAGATTTCCCGACATCTCAAGCGCTTTCTGACCGAATCCTCCACGGGCTTCTGCACCTGACCGTCGGAAACATCCGGACACCGGCGCCAAAATTGGGTTCAACTCGCAGGAACGCGTGATCTGTCCACATTTTCCGTGGTAGCCGATTAATTTGATGAAAGAGATCGTGATGTTCGAACACAAACTGATTATCTAGTAGGCTCTGCAAAATCCCGGCGAACCTGATTCTGCAAGGTATCGCGGAGCTTGGCAGGGGATGCGGATCCCCGCAAAATCACCTTGATTCCCGCCTTTTCTGAGAGTTTTCGCCCATGAGCACACCGGACTTCTTCCGCGCCCGGCTGGACCAGATGATCGACCTGCACCATCCGCTGGCGGTGCTGGCCACCCGCATGCCCTGGGCGCAATTGGAAGCGGCGCTGGCGCCGTGCTTTGCGCGCCAGGATCGCCCCGGCGAGCGCGTCGAGGTCGAAGATTTATTCGGCGCGCATGCGCAAGTGGCCGGCGCCGGGGTGGCGGCGGCCGGCCAGCCGCGCCTGTCGCTGCGGCTGATGCTGAGCCTGTTGTACCTCAAGCACGCCTTTGACCTGTCCGACGAAGCGTTGGTGGCACGCTGGTCGGAGAACGTGGTGTGGCAATACTTCAGCGGGCTTGAATACTACGAGCCGCGGCTGCCGTGCGATGCCACCCAGCTCGGCCGGTTTCGCAGCGCGATCGGTGAGGCGGGCGTCGAAGAGTTGCTCAAGGCCACGATCGAGGCGGCGGTGCAGATGCAAGCCGTCAAGCCGGCCGAGTTCGAGCGCGTCATCGTCGACACCACGGTGCAGGAGAAAGCCATCGCCCACCCGGTGGACAGCCGCTTGTTGGAGATTGCCCGGCACAAAGTGGTCAAGGCCGCCCACGCCGCTGGCATCCCGCTCAAGCAGACCTTCGTCAAGGAAGGCAAGGCCTTGCGGCGCCGGGCCGGCGGCTACGCCCACGCCAAGCAGTTCCGGCGCCTGCGCAAGGTGGTCAAGCGCCAGCGCACGATTCTGGGCATCCTGCTGCGGGAGGTGCAGCGCAAGCGGCCCTGGGTGACGGCCGAATCGCCGTTGGCCTGGAACCGGCTGGACACGATGGTGGAACGCGCCGAGCGCATCCGCACACAGCGCCGCCACGATAAGAACAAGCTCTATGCCCTGCACGCCCCCGAGGTGGAGTGCATCGGCAAGGGCAAAGCCCGCAAGCCCTACGAGTTCGGGGTCAAGGCCGCGGTGGTGATCACCCACCGGCGAGGCCTGATGGTGGGGGCGCGGACCTTTCCGGGCAATCCCTACGACGGCCATCTGCTGGCCGAGCAACTCGAGCAGACCTCGATTTTGCTGGAAGACCTGGGAGTTGCCCCGCGGGAGGTATACGCCGACCTGGGCTTTCGGGGCGTGGAGGCCGACAACCCCGGGGTGGAGATCATTCACCGCGGCAAGTCCAAGTCCCTGACCGCCAAGCAGCGCCGAGCACTCAAGCGGCGCCAGGCCATCGAGCCCGCCATCGGTCATGCCAAGCTCGATCACCGCATGGCGCGCTGTTGGTTGCAAGGCGCCACCGGCGATGCGCTGCACGCGGTGCTGTGCGCCGCGGGTTACAACGTCCGCTGGCTGCTGCGGGCGATCACCCGGCTGGGCCTCAAGCCCGCCTTTTTGCGCCTGTTGATCGAGTGGTTGCGTAGCCTGCAGTGGGCCGAACGGCGGCAATGGACCGCTCGGTTGGCGCCGTCGGGCGGTCTGCAGCCGGCGCTTGGGTGAATTTTGCAAGGCCGACTATCTATTCCGATTTCATCTGTCCTTTCTGCTACGTCGGCAAAATTCATGTCGAACGCTTACGACAAGCTTACCCGGATTTGGAGATCGAATGGCGCGAATTCGAATTGCACCCGCATGGTCAGCCGGATCCCGCCAGCGAATACATGCGACGGGCTCAGACGGCGACGATCGCACTCGCCAGACGCTACCGCATCGGCATGCGGCCGGAGGTTTTGACGACCGTTACCAGTAATTCTCGCAAAGCGATGCTGGGGCTGGCGTTTGCCAAGGCACACGGTCGGGCCGATGCCTATCGCGACGCTGTGTTCGCAGCCTACTGGATCGACGCACAGGACATCGGCGATCTCGATGTACTGGTGGGTATTGCCTCGAAGCTCGGACTTGAGCGCCGAGTTTTTCGAGCGGCGATCGAGCAGGAGCTGGCTCTGCCGGCGTTGCGGGCGGCCATGGACGCGGCCCGTCGCGAAGGGATCACCGGCGTACCCACTTTTGTTTATGGCGAACATCGAAGCGTCGGCGCGCAGCCGATGGAACTGCTGCGGGCGCTGATCGCGGCGCCAGCCGTCGCCAGCGCTGGAGCTTCAGCATGATCGCCACGTCGACCCCGGCCGCGAACGCAGACTCCGCCTGCGTGTCCGGGTGATGGCATTCGGTCACATGCACACACCCTCTGCCACCACCGGAGCCCGCGAGCGACCGAGGCCGGTTATGCTCCCACCAGCGCAGGTAATTCCGCCAAGGACTTGATCTCGAAATCTGGTTTGCCAGGCAAACGTTCCGGGTGCTGAGCATAACGGTTGCACCAAACCACGCGCATGCCATAGGCGGAAGCCGCCCAGGCATCCCAGGCGTTGGAGGACTGAAATGCAATCGCGCCGGATTCGACGCCCAGGCGATCCACGGCAAGCCGGTAAACCTTGGGATGCGGTTTGTAGACGCCGACGGCTTCCACCGACAACACCGCATCGAGCAGGTGGCCGATCTTCGCGTTGCTCACCGCCGCAGCGAGCATGTCGGGGGAGCCGTTCGATAGGATCGCGGTTTTGAGCCCTGCGGCTTTCAGCCGCTCGAGCACCTGCGGCACTTCGGGAAATGCGTCGAGCGTCAGGTACAGGTTCATCAGCCGATCCTGTAGCGTGGTATCGCCGAGGTCGAGCGTCTCCAACGCAAAGGCGAGCGCCTCGCCGGTGACGTGCCAGAAATCCGCGTGCCGCCCCTGCAGCGCCCTGAGCCAGGTGTACTGAAGCTGTTTTTCCCGCCACAGCGCGTTGAGCCGGTCGAGCTTGTCGCCCAGCACGTCGCGGCAGCGCGCCGCCGCCGAAGCGGGGTCGAACAGCGTGCCATAGGCATCGAAGACACAGGCACGGATCGCATGCAGCGGGATTGCGTTCATTGTTCCGATCCCGCCGCCGGCCGAGGGATACCACGGGCCGAAAGCGCCGGAGAATGTTCGCCGTCCGCCATCAGGCTTCGCCGCGCGCCGGATAGTGCTTTTCGGTAACGAACGCCACCGCCTGCAGCAGCTCGGCAAACGACGGCCGCGCGAATGGCATCGTTTGCACCGAAGAACAGTACAGCACGCCGTCCGGCTGGATCAGGAACAGCCCTGGCTCGGAGAACAGCGGCGGTTCCTTCTGTCCCATCGAGGTGGAGATATACAGTCCCCATCGCCGTGCGTCGTCGACGCTCAGACCATAGGCGATCGGCAGCCGCTCGATCCCCCATTCGGTTTTTGCCTGCTGGGCCCGCGCCTGCGTATCGGTGCTGATCGCCACGGCCTCGACGCCGCGCTGGGCGAAGTCGTCCAACTTGCGATCGAGGTCACGAAGATAGCCTTTGCAGATCGGGCAATGCAGGCCGCGGTAAAACACCAGCATCGAGAACGACGACGGCTTGCTGGCCGCCAGATCGAAATGCCCGCCATCGACGGTGGGCAGACTAAGCGCCGGAACCTTGGTGCGCGGTTTTAACGACATTTGCCGACTCCTTCTGTTTCAGGATGTTCCTTCCGTCTCGATCCACGCCAGGGCGTCACCCCAGTTGAAGATCCCGTTTTCGTCCACCTCGACCTTCATCAGGATACCCGCCGCCGGCGCTGGAACCTCGAGCGCGGTCTTTTCAACGCCGATCTCCGCGAGGATCTGGCCTGCACGAACCTGGGCGCCTTCTCGCACGAACCAGTTCACCAGTATGGGACGCTCCTCGGCGCCATCCGTTTTCGACCAGACGTCATCCGCACGAACGGCAATCCGCGCCACTGCACTACTCCGCCGCCAACGCCTGGGCGGCCCGCACGATCTGATCCACGCCCGGGTTGACGTAGGTCTCCAAGGGCCGGGCGTAGGGGATGGGCACGTCGGGAATGGCGAGTCGCCGCACCGCCTTCAAGTCGCCGAGCGCCCCTTCCGCGGCGGTGGCGATGACTTCCCCGGTGAGGCCGAAGCTGCGGTAGTCCTCGTCCACCACCAAGAGCTTGCCGGTGCGTTTCACGCTCTGCACAATGGTTCGGCGATCGAGTGGCACCAGGGTTCGTAGATCGACGACCTCCGCCTCCACCCCCACTTCGGCGAGACGCTCCGCTGCCGCAAGCGCTCGATGCACGTGCAGCCCCAGGGTCACGATCGAGAGGTCGCGGCCTCCGCGGCGAACAGCCGCCTCTCCAAACGGAAGGGTGTAGTCCTGCTCCGGTACCGGGGTCTTGACGCCCTTCGGGGACGGCATCCACACCAGACCCATCAAGCGCTTGTGAAACATGTAGACCACCGGATCGTCGTCCCGGATGGCGGCGTGCATGAACCCTTTGGCGTCATAGGCGTTGCTCGGCACCACCACTTTCATGCCCGGCAAGTGCGCGAAGGTTCCGTAGAGCGTCTGGCTGTGCTGAGCGGCGTCGCTGTAGGCGCCGCCGACGGCGGTCATCAGGACCACGGGCACCTTGCAGGCGCCGCCGCTCATGTAGGTGACCTTGGCCAAATTGTTGTAGATCTGGTCCATGCAGACGCCGAAGAAATCCACGAACATCAGCTCCACGATGGGACGCATGCCGGCCATGGCGGCGCCGAGGGCCGCGCCGATGAAACCGGTCTCCGAGATCGGCACGTCCATGACGCGCTCGCGGCCAAACTCGTTCAACAGGCCGGTGGTGCTCGAGAAAATCCCGCCGTAGTCGGCGATGTCCTCTCCCATGACAAAAACGTCGGGGTTGTTTCTCAGCTCCCACGCGATGGCCTCGACCATGGCGCGGCTTAAGGTGAGCTCGCGCCCGCTTTGAACTTCGGCTGCAGGACTCGCGCTCACGCTAGGGCCTCCTCGTTCCGTGCAGAGAACGGATTGGTAAAGACATCCTGCAGGGCTTCTTCGCCCGCGGGCTCGGGTTGCGCCTTGGCCCAGGCGATGGCCTCGTCGACGCGGCGGTGACTACGCGCCTCGATCTCCTTCAGATCGCCCGGCGTCACCCCTTGTTTGCGCAGTTCCACCGCCAGGCGCGGAATCGGGTCGAGGCGCGCGTGCCGCTCCCGATCCACCGCCGGCCGGTACGCTTCGGCATCGCCCATGAAATGGCCCATGCGGCGGTGCACCTGTACTTCCAACAGGGTCGGACCATTGCCGTTGCGGGCCCGTCCGATGGCCTCGCCGGCGACCTCGCAGACCGCCACGGCATCGTCGACGTCCACGCGAGTCCCGGCCATCTTGAAGCCCTGCGCCCGCTTGGACCCGTCGGCCACATCCGTCACCCTCGACTTGGGCATGCTGATCGCCCACTCGTTGTCCTCGATCACAAAGACCACCGGGAGCCGATGCAGAGCCGCCAGATTCAGAGATTCAAAGAACCCCCCTTGATTGATGGCGCCCTCGCCCAGAAAGGCCACCGCCACGTTGTCGGTATTGCGCTTCTTGTAGGCGAGCGCCGCGCCGACCGCCGGCGGGCAGCCTTGGGCGATGATGCCGCTGCAGGCAAAATTGACGGCCGGATCGTAGAGATGCATATGCCCGCCCTTGCCCTTGCAGAGACCGGTGGCGCGGCCGAAGATCTCGGCCGTCATCCGCTTGAGATCGACCCCCTTGGCGATGGCGATATGGTGCGGGCGATGCGGCGCGGTGACGGTATCTTCGGCTCGCAGGTGAACACACACGCCGGCGGCGCTGGCTTCGTGGCCGGCCGCCAGATGCAGTTCCCCGGGGATGGGACCGGCCGAGATATCGAACTGCGGCTGCTTGCCGACCAGGTATTCCTGCTGCAGGCGCTCCTCGTAACGGCGCGCCGTGACCATGTTCTCGTACATGGTCTTGAGGTCTTCGATATTTGGCATGGCAATCCTCCGTGCGTAGCCCTGGGACGGGCCTTACCCTGCGGCAGTTCCCTTCAAGTTCCGATAGACCGCGGTTTCGAAACCCATGTAGCCGGTAAACGAGATTGGGTCGGCAAACGGCAGGATCTGCGTAGCCCAGTATCCGCCGATGCTGTTCTTGCGATCGATCCAGAAGAAGGTGTTGGCCAGGCCGGCCCAGCCGAGCGCGCCAGCCGGACGGCCGGTGGGCGCGTCGACATCGTTGACCATGAAGGTCAGCGCCCAGGACTTGGGAAGCCCGGGAAAGAATTCGGCGTCGTTGGACAATGATGGGATCACGCCCGGCAGCATCCTGATCTTCTTGTCGCCAAGCCCGTTGCGCTCGGCAGCGAGGACGGTGTCGTGTTTCAGCACGCGGCCGTGCTCGCCCTGGCCGTCGTTGAGCCACATACGGATGAAGCGAATATAGTCGCCGACGGTCGAATACAGACCGTGTCCACCCATATGGACCTCCGGGTTCTGCGGCAGCTCGAAATCTGCCTGGGGCGTCAGCGTACCGTCGGCGTTGCGTTGGTGTACGACGGCAAGGCGCGAGCGCATCGACGGCGTCATGGTGAAGGCGGTATCAGTCATGCCGAGCGGCGCGAAAATCCGCTCCTGCATGACCTCGCCCAATCGCTTGCCCGTGATGGCCTCTACCACCAACCCCGCCCAGTCCATGTTGGTGCCGTATTCCCAATCATCGCCCGGATCGAACAGCAGCGGCGTTTTCAGCGACGCCATCGATGCGGTGATGACGCTCGGCTGGCCATGCTCCTGTGCCAGCTGGTTGTAGGTCTTGTTGAAGAAGTCGTAGCCGAACCCGGCGGTGTGGAGCATCAACATCCGCGTCGTGATATCGCGCTTTGGCGCGCGGAGCTTCGGGTTGCCGGCCTGGTCGAAGCCTTCGATCACCTGCAGCTTGCCAATCTCCGGCACGTAGGCCTTGGTCGGCGCGTCGAGGTCGAGCCTGCCCTCCTCGACCAGCTGGAGTACGGCGGTACCGGTGATCGCCTTGGTGGTCGAGAAGATGGCGAAGACGCTGTCGGTCGTCATGTCGGCATCCCCGGCAAGCGAGCGCTTGCCGCTCGCGCCCTCGTAGATCGTGCCGCACCGATCCGTCACCATCGCGACGATCCCCGGCACGCGGAGGCTTCCGGACGTCACCCTCGTCAGAAGGGCATCGAGGGTTTTCTTCAGCTTTTCGGTCATCATCGGGACTCCTGTTTCTAGGCTGTGTTAACAATTAAGGTTAGACTAATTAAGGTTAGACTATTGAACCAACTCACTGAAGGAGTTGGGACAATGAAACGT
>JAGWMX010000079.1 GCA_028871525.1 Gammaproteobacteria bacterium | reverse complement strand
CGCCGCCAGCGGCCGCCTGAGCGGCGTCACCAGCGTGACGGTGCTGCCGCCGCAGGTGCAGCTGTCCGCCAGCCCGACCAGCATCGTCGCCGGCGGCAGCAGCACGCTGTCCTGGAGCAGCAGCAACGCCAGCGCCTGCAGCGCCGCCGATGCGACGTGCAGCGGAAAACCGGTCAACAGCCAGGAGCGAGCGTCCGGTTCGGGCTGATGCCGGCGATTGAAACGTTGCCGAAAACACCTGAGTCGTCACTATCGCGGTGACGAGAGCCGCTGCGGAAATCAGGTGCCGGCCGCGGCCGACGGCACAGGCATGCTCAGGTTGCGCCACAGCCGCAGCGTCGGCTCCGCCTGATTCAAGGTGTAGATGTGCAGCCCCGGCGCGCCGCCGTCCAGCAGGCGCTCGCACAGCCGGCTGACGACTTCCAGGCCGAAGTCCAGCAGCGCCGGCTTGTCGTCGGCGAGTTTTTCCAGCCGCAGGCGCACGTAGCGCGGAATCTCGGCGCCGCAGGCGGCGGAGAAACGGGTGAGCTGGGCGTGGTTGGTGATCGGCATGATGCCAGGCACGATCGGGATGCTGATGCCGACACGGTGGCAACGGTTCAAAAAATCGAAGTAGGCGTCGGCGTTGAAGAAGTACTGCGTCAGGGCGCAGTCGGCGCCGGCCGCGACTTTTTCCTGGAAGTGGCGGAAATCGGCGTCCGTGTCCGTGGCCTGCGGGTGGGTCTCCGGATAGGCGGCGACTTCGAGGCGGAAGTGGTCGTCGTGGGTCTGCCGCACGTAGCGCACCAGATCCAGCGCATGATGGAACTCGCCGGGCGCGTCGGCGCTGGCGGCGGTGGCCGGCAGATCGCCGCGCAGGGCCACCAGGCGGCGGATGCCGGCGTCGCGATAGCGCCGCAGTTGCTCGTCGATGCCGGCGCGGCGGCTGCCGACGCAGGTCAGGTGCGGAGCGGCTTCGACGCCGGTGTGCTCGACCACCTGTATGACGGTGTCATAGGTGCCGGCCTGGGTGCTGCCGCCGGCGCCGTAAGTGATCGAGAAATAGGCCGGCTGCAGCACCGCCAGCTGCGCCACGGTATTCGACAGGCGGGCGGCAGCCTCGAGACTGCGCGGCGGGAACAGTTCGAAGGAAAAGCTCAGTTCCTGGGCCGACGCGTTGTCGCAGGTGGAAGCGGGAAGGGACATGGCGTTCTAGTGTCCTCCAGCGGCCGGCTGCTGCCGCATCTGATGCGCGCGTAGCTCGTGCGGACAGTGGGCGCAGAACAGCTCGACGTCGCCGTGCTCGCGCTTGAGTTGCTGTAGCCGTACCTGGTTGTGGAGGCGCCGGCGGTTGTCGGCCGCCAGCAGGCGCTGGAACAGGGACAGTCCGGCCGGGCAGTACGGATCGACGGCTATTTCGGTATGGAAGAAGTAGGCGTCGCCGCAGTGCAGCAGCCAGCCGTCGCGATTCTTTACCGCCACGCCGGCGTGGCCGCGGGTGTGGCCCGCCAGCGGCACCAGCAGCACTTCGGCGTCTTCGCCGGGCAGGGCGCGCACGGCGTCGAAGTCGAACCAGCGCTGTCCGGCTTCGGGATGCACCAGCCAGCGGGTGTCGGCGCTCCACAGCTCCGGCCAGTAGCGGCTGCGCTCGACGAAACCGCGCCGCGCACGGGCGGCGTCCAACTCGACGCCGTAGACGTGGATCCGCGCCTGCGGAAAATCGCCGAGACCGCCGGCGTGGTCGAAATCCAGGTGGGTAACGACGATGTCGCGAACATCAGCGGCCTGGTAGCCGAGTGCCTCAATCTGTGCCTTGGCGGTGCACGCCGGATCGAGCTGTACCCCGAGCATCTTCACGTCCGCGTGCAGCGGCACACGCCGTTCCATCAGTGCGCTGCCCAAGCCGGTATCGATCAGGATCAGTCCGCCCCGGCCCTCGATCAGCAGGCAGTGGCAGACGATGTGGCCGCGTTCCAGCCAGCCACCTTCGCCTTGTACGAAGCGCCGCGATGGCGGGCACATGCTGGCGCAGTTCAGGTGTCGGATGCGCATAGCCGTCGACGGGCCGCTGCGCCTTGCCTGCGGGGCGCGCCGGCGCGCGACCTCAGTAGCGATAATGCTCAGGCTTGTACGGGCCTTCGACCGGCACGCCCAGATAGTCGGCCTGCGCCTGCGTCAACTCGGTCAGCTCGACGCCGATCTGCGCCAAGTGCAGCCGTGCGACCTCCTCGTCGAGTTTCTTGGGCAGGCGGTAGACGGTTTTGGCGTACTTGTCGCGGTTGGCCCACAGATCGATCTGCGCCAGCGTCTGGTTGGAGAAGCTGTTGGACATCACGAACGCCGGGTGGCCGTGGGCGCAGCCGAGATTGACCAGCCGACCTTCGGCCAGCACGTAGATGTGACGACCGTCAGGGAACGTGTAACGGTGCACCTGCGGTTTGATTTCCTCCCTGACCACATCCTTGGCCGCGTTGAGCCGGTCCATCTGGATCTCGTTGTCGAAATGGCCGATGTTGCACACCAGCGCGTTGTTCTTCATCCCCTGCATGTGTTCGAAGGTAATGATGTCGCGATTACCGGTGGCGGTGACGAAGATGTCGGCCTCGGACAGCACGTCCTCCACCCGCTTGACCTCGAAACCCTCCATCGCCGCTTGCAGGGCGTTGATCGGGTCGATTTCGGTGACGATCACGCGCGCGCCGAAGCCGCGCAACGACTGCGCGCAACCCTTGCCGACGTCGCCGTAACCGCACACCAGCGCGACTTTGCCGGCAATCATCAGATCGGTGGCACGCTTGATGCCGTCGGCCAGCGATTCGCGGCAACCGTACAAGTTGTCAAACTTGCTCTTGGTCACCGAGTCGTTGACGTTGATCGCCGGCACCAGCAGCTTGCCGACCTCCATCATCTGGTACAGGCGGTGCACGCCGGTGGTGGTTTCCTCGGAAACACCCCGCCAGTCGGCGGCCACGGTCTTCCAGAGCCCGGGACGCTCGCTGCGCGTGCGCTTGAGCAGGTTCTTGATCACCCGTTCCTCGAGGTTGGCGCCCGGTCGGTCGACCCAATCGTCGCCCTCCTCCATCTGCACGCCCTTGTGGATCAGCAACGTGGCGTCGCCGCCGTCGTCGACGACCAGTTGCGGACCCAGCAAGGCATTTCCCGGGCCCGGATGAGTCAGCATGTCCAGCGTGCACTGCCAGTATTCCTCCAGCGTCTCGCCCTTCCATGCGAACACCGGAATGCCGGTGGCGGCGATGGCGGCGGCGGCGTCGTCCTGGGTCGAGAAGATGTTGCACGAGGCCCAGCGCACCGAGGCGCCGAGCGCGGTCAGCGTTTCGATCAGGACCGCGGTTTCCTTGGTCATGTGCAGCGAGCCGGACAGGCGCACGCCGGCCAGCGGTTTTTGCGGCGCGTACCGGGCGCGGATCTGCATCAGTCCGGGCATTTCCTCCTCGGCCATGCGGATGCGCTGGCGGCCGAGGGCGGCGAGCTTGATGTCGCGGACTTTGTAGTCCGCGGACTGAAGATCCGCGGCGAGATTGTTGACGACAGCGTTCATCTGTAACTCCTGGAATCTGGCAATCGGATCAGGCGACGGCGTTTGCAGTGGCCTTGATACCCGCATCGGCGGCCAGTTGCTCGGCCTTGTCGGTCTTTTCCCAGGTGAAGGCGGTGAAAGTTTCCTGGCGCCGCACCTTGGTGCCGTTCTCGGGGTTGTCGAACTCGTAGGTGACTTCCCTGGGCTGGCGGCCGAAGTGACCGTAGGCGGCGGTGAGTTGGAACATCGGGTGCAACAGGTCCAGCGCGCGGGTGATCGCGTACGGACGCAGGTCGAAGTGGCGGTGCACCAGTTGTTCGATTTTTTCATCGGCGATCTTGCCGGTGCCGAAGGTGGTCACATAGACCGAAGTCGGCTGGGCCACGCCGATGGCGTAGGAGATCTGGATCTCGCAGCGCTGCGCCAGGCCGGCGGCGACGATGTTCTTGGCCACGTAGCGCGCCACGTAGGCGGCGCTGCGGTCGACTTTCGACGGATCCTTGCCGGAGAACGCGCCGCCGCCGTGGCGGGCGTAGCCGCCGTAGGTGTCGACGATGATCTTGCGGCCGGTCAGGCCGCAGTCGCCCACCGGGCCGCCGATGATGAAGCTGCCGGTGGGATTGATGTGAATGGCGTCCTTGGGGCAGCTCGCCAGCCACTGCTTCGGCAGCACGTGCTTGATGATCAGTTCCATGACCGCCTCGCGGATGTCGGACTGCTTGACATCCGGGCCGTGCTGGGTAGACAGCACGATGGCGCTGATCCCCACCGGCTTGTGGTCGTGATAATGCAGCGTGACCTGCGATTTGGCGTCGGGCCGCAGCCACGGCAGCAGTTTGGATTTGCGCGCTTCGGCCTGACGCTCGACCAGCCGGTGGGCGTAACAGATCGGCGCCGGCATCAGCACGTCGGTTTCGTTGCTGGCGTAGCCGAACATCAGGCCCTGATCTCCCGCGCCCTGATCCTCCGGTTTAGCTCGGTCGACCCCCACGGCGATGTCCACGCTCTGCTTGCCGATGATGTTGAGCACGCCGCAGGTGGAGCCGTCGAAACCCACGCTCGACGAGTTGTAGCCGATGTCGTTGATGACCTTTCGCACCAGCTCCTCGAGATCGACCCAGGCGCTGGTGGTGACCTCGCCGGCGATGACGGCCACGCCGGTCTTGACCAGCGTCTCGCAGGCCACGCGCGCGTGCTTGTCGCGGGCGATGATGGCATCCAGCACCGCGTCGGAGATCTGGTCGGCCATCTTGTCCGGATGACCCTCGGAAACAGATTCGGAGGTGAACAGGTAGTCGCTGGACATCGGCTGCCTCGATTTATCTGTCTATGCGGATAGACGGATAGTATAACTGACGTCGCACGTTGGCTCGGACCTCGACACGGCGTCCGGAACGGTGAATGCGGAAGCGAGCTGAGTAGCCCGTCCTGCGCTCGAACACCGGGTCGGAATCGGCTGGGCTTGGACTTGCTCGCCGGCGCCGGGTAACCTTTTTGCTCTGCACACAATGCCGACAGGTCACGCATGACCCTTACGCCTTCGAACATGTTGCCCCTGGGCACTTCGGCGCCGCCGTTCGCGTTGCCGGATACCGTCTCCGGCCGCACATTGAGCCTGGAACGACTGCAGTCCGACCGGGCCACAGTGATCATGTTCATCTGCAACCACTGTCCGTACGTCAAGCATATCCAGGGCGAACTGGTGCGGTTGGCCAACGACTACCAGCCCAGGGGCGTGGCGTTCGTCGCCATCTCCAGCAACGATGCGACGGGATATCCGGAAGATGCGCCGGACAAGATGAAGGAGGTCGCCCTGCACCTCGGTTACCCCTTCCCCTATCTGTACGATGAGACGCAGGATGTCGCGCGGACGTATCGTGCCGCGTGCACGCCGGATTTCTACGTATTCGACGGAGCGTTGCGCTTGATCTACCGTGGAAGGTTGGACGAGGCGACGCCGGGCAACGGCAAGCCCAACGACGGCCGCGATCTGCGCGCGGCGCTGGACGCAGTGCTGGCAGGCAAGCCGGTATCCGCGGATCAAAAGCCCAGCATGGGTTGCAACATCAAGTTCCGGAAATAAGCGGCTTGCGGGCTCAGGCGCGGATCAACGTGCCGATGCCCTCGTCGGTGAACAGCTCCAACAACACCGCATGCTCGACGCGACCGTCGACGATGACCGACGATTTAACCCCCGAGCGCACCGCGTCCAGCGCACAGCGCACTTTTGGCAGCATGCCGTCGGCGATGGTGCCGTCGGCGATCAAGGCGTCGACCTGGGCGCTGGCCAGGCCGGTCAGAACATGGCCGTCGCGATCCATCACGCCTTGAACGTTGGTCAGCAGCATCAGCTTTTCGGCGCTGAGCACGCTGGCCAGCTTGCCGGCCACCAGGTCGGCGTTGATGTTGTAGGAAGCACCGTCGGCATCGACACCGACCGGCGCGATCACCGGAATGAAATCGTCGTCGTCGAGCACGTGGACCAATCGCGGATCGATCGCATCGACTTCGCCGACGTGCCCGAGATCGATCAGCTCGGACGCCTTGGCCTCGATGTTGTTGATCATCAGCTTGCGGGCGCGGATCAGACCGCCATCCTTGCCGGACAGCCCCACTGCCTTGCCGCCCTGCTGATTGATCAACTGCACGATCTGCTTGTTGACCAGGCCGCCGAGCACCATCTGCACCACGTCCATGGTCTCGGCGTCGGTCACGCGCATGCCGTCGACGAACTGGGTCTGCTTGCCCAGGCGGGCCAGCAACGCGCCGATCTGCGGGCCGCCGCCGTGCACCACCACCGGTTTCATGCCGACGGCTTTCATCAGCACCACGTCGCGCGCAAAACCCTGCTGCAGGCGCTCGTCGATCATCGCGTTGCCGCCGTACTTGACGACGATGGTTTTGCCGGCGTAGCGGCGAATGTACGGCAGCGCCTCGGTGACGATGCGGGCGACGTGGATCGCGCGTTTGGAATCGATCGGCATTTGGATACGGATGTTTTTGGGGTAGATACGGGTATCGGCCGTCATCGCCGCGGCCTCACAGCCGGCCGGTGTGACCGAAGCCGCCGGCGCCGCGGCTGCTGTCGGCAAAAGTTTCGACCTGCTCGAAGCGGGCGCGCACCACCGGCACAAACACCAGTTGCGCGATGCGCTCGCCGGGCTCCACCGCGAACGCGGCCGGACCGCGGTTCCAGCAACTGACCATCAACTCGCCCTGGTAGTCCGAGTCGATCAGGCCGACCAGGTTGCCGAGGACGATACCGTGCTTGTGGCCCAGACCCGAGCGCGGCAGGATCACCGCCGCCAGGCCGGTGTCGCCGATGTGAATCGCCAGGCCGGTGCCGATCAGCGCGGTCGCCCCCGGTGTCAGCGTCAGCGGCCGCTCGAGCATGGCGCGCAGATCCAGCCCCGCCGCACCGTCGGTGGCATAGGCCGGCAGCGGATACTGCTGCCCCAGGCGCGGATCCAGCACCTTCAGCTGCACCGATCTCACGCGGCGTCTCCGCAACGTCCGAGGCGGTCGACGATCAAGCTCACCAGCTCGCGTGCGAGCTGCGGCTTGGGGGCGGGGCCCAGCGCCGTCTGGCCGTCGGCCCACAGCACGGTCAAGGCGTTGTCGTCGCGATCGAACGCCAGCCCGGCACCGACCCGGTTGGCGGCGATCAGGTCGAGGCGTTTGGCGGCCAGTTTGGCGCGCGCGTTGGCCTCCGGCGCCTCGGTTTCGGCGGCGAACCCGACGATGAACAGCCGCGGATCGCGTGCGCGCGCGGCGCTCAGCAGGTCGGGATTGAGGACCAGCTCCAGCGTCAGGGCCGCGGTCGATTTCTTGATCTTGCGGGCGCTGGGCCGCGCGGGCCGGTAGTCCGCCACCGCCGCCGCGCCGACCAGCAACCGCGCGCCGGCACAGGCGGACAACGTCGCCGTCAGCATCTGCTCGGCGGTCTCGACGTCGACGCGCTCGACTGCAGGCGGTGTGGGCAGCGCGACCGGACCCGCGATCAGCGTAACCCACGCGCCGGCTTCGGCCAGCGCCGCCGCTACCGCGAAGCCCTGTTTGCCCGAGGAATGATTGCCGATGAAGCGCACCGGGTCGATCGCCTCGCGCGTCGGTCCCGCGGTCACCACCGCCTTTACACCCGCCAGCGGACGCGCCGCCGGCGCGCAGGCCAACACCGCGGCGGCGATGGTTTCGGCTTCAACCATGCGGCCGGGACCGACTTCGCCGCAGGCTTGTTCGCCGGCGTCCGGCCCGATCAGGCGCACGCCGCGCCGACGCAAGCGCTCGACGTTGGCCTGGGTCGCCGGATGCGCCCACATCAGTCGGTTCATGGCCGGGGCCAGCCACAGCGGACGATCGCTGGCCAGGCACAGCGTGGTCAACAGATCGTCGGCCAGGCCAACCGACAGCCGGGCGATGAAGTCGGCGCTGGCCGGCGCGACGACGATCGCCTCGGGCCAGCGCGCCAGCTCGATATGACCCATCCCGGCCTCGGCCTGGGCGTCCCACAGATCATTACGCACCGGGCGTCCACACAGTGCCTGAAAAGTGGCAGCGGCGACGAACCGCTCGGCGGCCGCGGTCATCACCACTTGCACCTCGGCGCCGGCGCCGACCAGGCGTCGGGCCAGCTCGGCGGCCTTGTAGGCGGCGATGCCGCCGGTAACGCCCAGCAGCAAGCGCCGCCGGGGCGCCGCCGTCCCCGCAGATCTGATCATGAGGCGATTTTAGCCGGCTTTGATGATAGTTTAGGCTTCGGTTTGTACCGGGGGAGCGCCATGGGCTGGATCATTCTGCTGGCGGTGATCGCGCTAGTGCTGTGGGGATTGGCCATTTATAACGGCCTGGTCGGCGCGCGCAACGCGTTCAAGAACGCATTCGCGCAGATCGATGTGCAGCTGCAGCGCCGCTACGACCTGATCCCGAATCTGGTGGAGACCGCCAAGGGCTACATCAAACACGAGCGCGAGACGCTGGAGGCGGTGGTCGCCGCCCGCAACGGTGCCGTCAGCGGTCTGGCGGCGGCCAAGATCAAGCCCGGTGACCCGCAGGCGATGCAGCAGCTAGCCGGTGCCGACAATGTGCTGACGCAGAGTCTCGGCCGGCTGTTCGCCTTGTCGGAGGCGTATCCGGATCTGAAAGCCAACCAGACCATGATGCAGCTCTCCGAGGAGCTGACTTCGACCGAAAACCGCGTCGCTTTCGCGCGGCAGGCCTATAACGACGCGGTGATGAACTACAACAACCGGCGGCAGATGTTCCCGGGCAGTCTGGTGGCCGGCGGATTCCACTTCGACGCGGCGATGTCGCTGGAGCTGGAAAAACCCGAGGCACGGCAGGCGCCGAAAGTGTCGTTCAGCTGACGCTGAGACCGCGAGGCACGACGGCATGGAGTTCTTCCGGCAGCAGGCGGCCGCGCGCCGCCGATCCGGTGTCCTGGTGGCATTGTTCGTCGCCGCGGTGCTATCGATCGTCGCGGCGATCGATCTGATCGTGCTCGCGGCCGGTGGCCCGCGCCCAGCGGAGGCACCGCTGCCACTGCCGCTCTTGATCGGCACGTCGTTGGCGGTGCTGGCGGTGATCGCGCTGGCCAGCCTGTATCGGATCGCAATGTTGTCGTCCGGCGGCGCGGTCGTCGCCCGCGAACTCGGCGCGACGCCGCTGCCGGCGCACGGCGACGATGCGCGCGTGCGTCGCCTGCGCAACGTGGTCGAAGAAGTGGCGATCGCCGCCGGTACGCCGGTGCCGCAGATCTTCGTGCTGACCCGAGAGCCCGGCATCAACGCCTTCGCCGCCGGCTTTTCGTCGGCCGATGCCGCGATCACCGTCACCGGCGGCGCGCTCGACAAGCTCTCGCGCGACGAGCTACAGGGCGTGATCGCGCACGAGTTCAGCCACATTGTCAACGGCGACATGCGCCTGAACATCCGCCTGATGGGGCTGTTGTTCGGCATCCTGGTGCTGGCGGTGATCGGTCAGCGAGTGCTGATCTTCGGCCCGCGCGGCGGCGGTCGCGACAACCGCGGCAGCGTGATCCTGCTGGTCGCCCTGGCGCTGCTGGTGCTTGGCTACATCGGGGTGTTCTTCGGCCGTTTGATCAAGGCCGCGGCGTCGCGCTCGCGCGAACGCCTGGCCGATGCCGCCGCGGTACAGTTCACGCGCCAGAGCGCCGGGTTGGCCGGTGCGCTGAAGAAAATCCTCGGCCTCACCACCGGTTCGCGGCTGGTCAATAGCCACGGCGAGGAGGTTTCGCACATGCTGTTCGCCGACGGCCTCGGCCTGTCGTCGCTGTTCGCCACGCATCCCCCGCTGGTGCAGCGCATCAGACTGCTGGAACCGGGCTTCGATCCGCGTGCAATCCAGTCACAGGCGGCCAGCTGGAACGCGCCGGGTTACCGGGCGCCGGACGCCGGGCCGTCTCCTCTGTCGCCGGCGCCCGTCGCCGCGGTCGCGACGGCACCCGTCGCCGGACTCGCGGCCAGTATCGGCCGGCCGCAGCCGCAGCATTACCCGCACGCGCGCGACCTGCTGGCGCGTGTGCCGCCGTCACTGGCGGGCGCGGCACGGGATCCGGGCCGTGCCGTCGATCTGGTGCTGGGGCTGCTGCTGGACCGGACCGCGGCGATCCGTCAGGCGCAGCTCGAGCAGATTGCGGCGCAATGGGGGAATGAGCGCCGCGCGGCGGCGGCGGCGCTGGTACCGGCGCTGGATGCGTTACACCCGGCGCTACGGCTGCCGCTGGCCAGCGTCGCCCTGCCGGCTTTGCGCACCCTCGAGCCGCAGGCGCAGCGGCGCTTGCAGATGACCATCGAGGCGCTGATCAAAGCCGACGCGCGGATCACGACATTCGAGTATGCGCTGGGCCATCTGCTGCGGCTGCAGCTCGAAGATGGCCTGCACCCGGCGCAGGCCGCGGCGGTCGGGCGTTTGCCTCTGGCGCGCGTGGGCGCGGCGGCGGCGGCCCTGCTGGCGGTGCTCGCCGAGCAGGGTCAGACGCAGGCCAGCGACGCCGCCGCCGCTGCGTTCGCTGCCGGCGCGATCCGGCTCGGCCTGGACCTCCCATACTCCAAGGCGTCGGTGGGCGCCGGCTGGACCGAAGTCCTGGATGCAGCGTTGTCGAGCCTCGATGGCCTGACCCCGGCCGACAAGGCGCGGCTGATCGATGCCGCCTGCGCGGCGATTGCCACCGACGGCCGCATCAGCGTGCCCGAAGCCGAGCTGCTGCGGGTGGTCTGTGCCAGCCTGCACTGCCCGCTGCCGCCGCTGCTGGCGGCGGCGGATCCGGTCTGATGTCGGCTATCCGCGACTGGCCGGCGGCCGAGCGGCCGCGCGAGAAGCTGGTCCGCCACGGCGCTGCGGCGTTGTCCGATGCGGAGCTGCTGGCGATCTTCCTGCGCACCGGCGTGCGCGGCAGCAGCGCGCTGGATCTGGCGCGCGGACTGCTGACGCGTTTCGACGGGCTGCGCCCTCTGCTGGCGGCGCCGCGCGCGGCGTTCTGCGCCGAAAAAGGGCTGGGACTGGCCAAATATGCGCAGCTGCAGGCGGCGGTGGAGATGGCGCGCCGGCATCTGGCGGAAGCACTGCCGGCGCGGATGCCGTTGGCCGATCCCGCGGCGGTACGGCGATTCCTGGTCGCGCAACTGCGCGACCGTGATCGCGAACTGTTCGCCGGGCTGTTTCTCGACGCCCAGCACCGCGTGATCGCTTTCGAGGTGATGGCCGATGGCACGCTTGCCGCGGCCAGCGTCTATCCGCGCGAGGTGGTCAAGCGCGCGCTGGCGCTCAATGCGGCGGCGGTGATCTTCGCTCACAACCATCCCTCCGGTGTAGCCGAGCCCTCCGCGGCCGACCGGGTCCTGACCGATCGTCTGCGACAGGCGCTGGCGCTGGTCGACGTCCGGGTGCTGGATCATTTCGTCGTCGGCGAGCGGGTCGAGTCATTTGCCGAGCGCGGCTGGTTGTAGCCGCGGCGACCCGTGCAGCGGTTGCTCGCGGTCGGCGGCGTTGCTATCATTCGCGCCCTTTTCGAGGCCCACATCGAGGCTCGGTCATGTCCAGAGTCTGCCAAGTCACCGGCAAAGGTCCGGCGGTAGGCAACACCGTTTCCCACGCCAACAACAAACGCCGGCGGCGGTTTCTGCCCAACCTGCACCGCAAGCGGTTCTGGGTGGAATCCGAACAACGCTTCGTGCGCCTGCGCGTATCGACCCAGGGTCTGCGGGTCATCGACCACAAGGGGATCGAAGCGGTGCTGGCGGAACTGCGCGTGCGCGGCGAGACGGTCTAGGAGGAATCGGCAATGGCCAAGAAGAAGGACCGCGAGAAAATCAAACTGGTGTCCACGGCGGATACCGGGTTTTACTACACGACAACCAAAAACAAGAAAAACACGCCGGACAAACTGGAATTCAAGAAATACGATCCGGTCGCCCGCAAGCACGTCCTGTTCAAGGAAGCCAAGATCAAGTAAATCCAATTCCGCCTGTGGCCGGCCGCAGCAGCCGGCGGCGGAATTGCGTGACTGCACCGCAGCCTCGAGTTCGCGTCGCGGACCGCTCGCGCTTGCCGCAGCGCAGCATGTACAGTACTCCGACCATCACTTAAAGTTCGCCGCCCGTAGTGCCGCAAAGGGTGTCGGTTTTGTCTGGCGATCCGCGTCTGGCGCAATTGATCGAATTCGGACGGCAGTTCCACGCCCGTGGCTGGGTGCCGGCGACCGGCGGTAATTTTTCGCTGCGGCTGCAACCCGATCGAATCGCCATCACGCGCTCGGGCGTGCACAAGGGTGAACTTCAGCCGCGCGATTTTCTTCAGGTCGGGTTGAACGGCCGGCTCTATGCTGGCGACGGCAAGCCGTCGTACGAAACCGAACTGCACTTGATGCTTTATCGGCGCGACGGCAGGATCGGCTGCGTGTTGCACACGCACTCCGTAGCCAACACGGTGCTGTCACGCCGACGCCCGACAATCGACCTGAGAGGCTATGAGGTGATGAAGGTGTTTCCGGACGTCGACGACCCAGAGCGGCCGCTGCAGTTGCCGGTGTTCGCCAACGACCAGTCGATGCCGCAGCTGGCGGTGCGCATCGACGCCGGACTGCGCGAGCGAGATCCGGGGGCGTTTCTGCTGGCCGGACACGGGTTGTACGCTTGGGGCGCCGATCCGGGACGGGCGCGCGACCGCGTGGAAGCGCTGGAGCTGATGCTCGAATGCGAACTGTGGACGGAAGGGCCGGTACCATGAGTGAACTGCGTATTTACGATCAGAATGACGCCGATGCACCGTTGGCGGTACATACCGACTTCGAGGCGACCGCACGCGAGCTGGCCGCGATCGGGGTGCAATTCGAACGCTGGCAGGCCAGTCGGGCGCTCGACGCCCAAGCCACTCAGGACGAAATCATCGAGGCCTACCGCGAGCCGATCAACCGGCTGATGAACCAGCGCGGCTTCAAGAGCGTGGACGTCATCAGCGTCCACCCGGATTATCCGCAGGCAGCAGCGCTGCGCGCAAAATTTCTCGCCGAGCACACGCACGATGATCACGAGGTGCGCTTTTTCGTCGAAGGCCAGGGGTTGTTCTACATCCACAGCCATGGCCGGGTGTACGGCATGCTGTGCACGCGCGGCGACCTGATCGATCTGCCCGCCGGCGCTACGCACTGGTTCGACATGGGGCCGCAGCCGCGGCTCAAGGCGATCCGCCTGTTCACCACGCCGGAGGGCTGGGTGGCCGAGTTCACCGGCACGCCGATCGCCGAACGCTTCCCCCGGCTGGAGGCGCCGCACTATCCGCTGCAGCAGGCCGCGCAAGCCTTTGCGCCGTAAAGCGGACATCGCCAGCTAAGATCCCCGCAGACGGCGCTGGCTTGTACCGGATGGCGTCGGCCCGTAAGGTCTAGGCCGTGTTAACAATCATTTCAGCCACAGGACGAGGCATCCACAAGTCACCATGGCAATAAAATGAGCAGAGAGCTTCTCGTATCGAGTGGCAATACGCCTAAACTGTTTGAGCTTGTTGAAGAAGCGCTCAACCAGATTGCGCGC